>JAXIHJ010000113.1:0-4335 GCA_034189755.1 Planctomycetota bacterium | reverse complement strand
CGCCTACCTACCGGAGGTGGGCAGGTCGCGGCTAGCAAGCATGTGGACACATCGGGCGATTGGCTAGCCGCGACCGGCAGGGAGCGGGATCAGCGTCTTCGGTGTTTACGGGCGTTGTTCCACCCGTGCAGAATATGTAGCGATGGGCAGAAGAACAGCAAAATCCGCTGCGGCGTTCGCTCGGGCGCAGAAGGTATTAGTCGGTGGGGTGAATTCGCCGGTGCGGTCTTTCGCGGCCGTGGGCGGCGAGCCTCCGTTGATTGCCAGGGCCAAGGGCTCGAAGATCACCGACGTTGACGACAACACGTACATCGACTACGTCGGCAGTTACGGCCCGTCTATTTTAGGCCATGCCCCGGAGCCAGTTGTAACGGCTATCAATAAGGCGGCCCGCCACGGCGCCAGCTATGGAGCCCCGACGGAATCGGAGACTAAACTGGCCGAGGCCGTCACCGCGGCCTTGCCGTCCATCGAAAAGATACGGTTCGTCTCCAGTGGTACCGAGGCGGCGATGTCGGCGGTTCGGCTGGCGCGTGGCGCAACGGGGCGGGCGAAGGTTGTTAAGTGTATCGGCGGCTACCACGGCCACGCCGACGCGATGCTGGTTTCCGCCGGCAGCGGCGCAACAACGCTCGGTGTTCCAAGCTGCCCCGGTATCCCGGTCGGCGCCGCGGCCGATACCATCTTGACACCGTACAACGACCTGGCGGCCATGCAGGAGGTGTTCGGCGAATCCGGCGAAACAATCGCCGCGGTGCTCGTCGAACCGGTAGCTGCCAATATGGGCGTCGTGCCGCCGGCCGAAGGCTACCTGGCAGGTCTGCGAAACGTTTGCGACGCACATGGCGCGATGTTGATATTCGACGAGGTAATCACCGGCTTCCGTCTGAGTTATGGCGGCGCCCAGTCGCTTTACGGCGTCCGGCCTGACGTTACCATCCTCGGCAAGATTATCGGCGGCGGAATGCCCATCGGCGCCTTTGGTGGTGCGGCTGGCATCATGAGCCGGCTCGCACCGGAAGGTGAGGTCTATCAGGCCGGAACGCTTTCGGGCAACCCGGTAACAATGGCAGCCGGCCTGGCGACGCTCCAGGCGCTCCAGGCAGAAGGATTCTACGAATCACTGGAAGAGCGTTCGGCGGCGCTCGGATTGGGTCTGGAGGCCGCAGCCCGCGAAGCTGACTTGGCGGACAAGGTCTGCATCAACCGCGTCGGCAGCATGTTGAGCTGTTTCTTCGCACCGCCGCCGGTGACGGATTACGCCGGCGCCACCGTCGCCAATACCAAAGCGTACGCAACATATTTCCACGCCATGCTCGATGCGGGCATATATCTGGCGCCAAGTCAGTTCGAGGCCATGTTCGTCTCCGCCGCACACAGCGACGACGACATCACCCAGACCGCCTCGGCCTCGGCAAAGGCCCTGCGGGCCGCAGCAAGGCTCATGGCCTGACCGGCCTCCGGTCGATAGCATTTTCAGGCGCTTTCGTTAATTGAGACGAGAGCTAAAAGGCACCTGTTACGGAAAGGAATCTCAAATGAACCAGATTCGGGATGATTCATCCGTCGCGGAATACGCCCAGGCGATGGGCTCGGTGAGGACGGCCAAAAATCTATTCGCATGGCTGCTGGCGTTGGCAATTCTTGTGCAGCTCGCGGCGTTTGTGGCGGTCCATTACTTCGGCATACTTGATGCGATACACGGCGCGGCATCGGCTGCAACAACGCAAAGCACCCAAGGGGCAGCCGTGGTGACGGACGAAGGCGTCGAGGCGGCTGAATTCTGGCAGTACATACTGTACTGGTGTCTGCCCGCGACGAAGTTTATCGCATTGGTCTCGTGCCTGCTGCTGGTGGTGATGCTCACGCTGGCCGTCAAGATTTCGCTTATAGGTCGGCTGGGAGGTGTCGCATCACTGATAAGTTCGCTACTCTGGTCGATTCTCCTGTTGGCGATGGTTACGCCGTGGCAGCAGGTGCTCCGCGCTGCGGTCGCATGTGGGGCGCTTTACAATCTTGGCGAACTGGTCGGCCGGACCAGCGCCGTCAAGGCCGGCTGGGGCGCCGCAAACGTCTCCATGATGCAGCAGGTGCTCTACTACGCCCGCTTCATAGGCTATCCGGTAGTTGCGATGCTGGTTTGGCTGATTGTTCAGGTCAAGTTCGCGAGAAGCCGCCGGCCGGTCGAAGTGCCGCTGCCCGCTACTGAGGAACCCGCAAAACCAGAAGCCGAATAAGCTGACAAATTGAAATGGTTGAGCCCCCCTAATAGCCAAAATAAAAGCCCCGCTGTCTAAAGAGACCGACGGGGCTTGTTTTTTGCGATTTGTACCTTTAGGCAGCTATGCCACCTTCCGCCTGGGGCGGCGTAATATCAGCATTATGCCACCGCCACAGCAGAGCAGCACGACCGTACCCGGCTCGGGAACAATAAACTCAAAATCATCAAAATACGCCTCGATTGTCACGACCCGTTCATCGCCGTAGTCCCTTTGTTCCGACATCTCATCTAATGACAATATGGGATAGGCCAAAATGGCGACAGTCGCGAAACCGGCAGTGTCTAAACCGGGCAACGGCAGAATATACTGTAACCACATCGAATCGGTAACTTTTTTCTCCTCCGTCGACAGGTGGGTGACACGAACCAGGGCTCCCCCATCCTCATCGAACTGATCCCATGTGGCGCCGGTGCACGTTGCGGAAGCCTTGAATTGCAAGGCGCCCAGGCCGGTATAGGGGTCAAAGTTGGTTTGTGTGGCGAACGCAACGCCATAATCACCTGGTACCTCCCACGAGTCGCCGTTCCAGGTATACGTCGTGGTCGCCAAGAGGTGCAGGACCTTTGAGTTGCCCTCGTAACTGTCGACGACCTCGTACGAGGCATCCCCATCCTCTCCGGGGGTCCATCCGTTCAGATCGTCGCTAAAATCGCCGTTGATGATAGTAGCCGCAACCGACGGTGTAGCAGTCAGCAGGAAAACCCCCAGAATCAAACCGACGCTTCGCGCTTTCGCTCTCATCTCCATGCCCTCATTTAGCCGTCCGAGAGAACAGCAATTCTCACAAAACCAAGCTCTTTTCCGCCGCTTGGGGTGGCGGGAGCACATTTTGATGCTTAGCGTTTTACGGCGGGCCGCGTGATACATGAGATAAATACCCTCATCGTCCCTCGCAGCCCTTCCTCTTAACGAAACATTATGCGCCAACAGACGGCTGGTGTCAAGTACAAAGTGGAAAAACGCAGATATTTCCCGGCGCATACGCCCTGAAATTCCATAAATTCCACCAACGTTGACAGGGGCGAGGGGTTGCACTAGCATAGGATTACTGATGCCCCTTAAGTCTGAAACTATCCGGTGCGGGTATCATCTGAGCCATGGATCGTTTTCTAATTTTCTTGTTGCCGATGGTTGCGGTTTTGCTGGCTGGCTGTCCGGCTGAGCAGGAGTTCGCCGCGCTGCCTCCTCTGACTGAAGACGGCCAGCCCATGCAGGCCGTCCCTGCCGACCCGAAGATGCTCAACGCTGATGGCGATCGCTATTTTCTCGTCGTCCGTCTACGGATGGCGACGATTGAAGTACCGCTGGGCACGGCCAGCGGCACCGAAGAAATCTGGAGCTATCTGGACGAAGAGCCGGTTGGTGCGATGCGTTCGGCGGCCCTGACCCGCAACGGCCTTAGAATCGGGGTCGGACGAGGCGACAGCTGGTCCGACCTGGCCGCCGTCCTAAAGCGAATGACCGGCCGAAAGCTGCGGGAAAGCCATATGCTTGCCGCTCCGGGCAATCCGGTTCCCATCGTGCTTAAGCGACGGCAGGGCATCCAAACTATTTTTACGTTCCACAGCGACCGCACACTCAGCGGAGCCGACTATCCGCCGGGCGATAATCTGCTGACCGTCAGTTGCACACTAGATCAAGACGACCCGTCGGTGATAACCATTACCGGCGTGCCACAGGTCCGATCGACCCAACGAAAACAAAAAATCGTTCAGCAATCAACCGGGTTTCTGATGGTCGCCAAGCCGACACTTTTCCGTTTTCGCCCCCTGGCGTTCCAGATCGCTGTGCCGAGCGGCGATTTTATTGTTGTCGGCCCCGGAAGTGAGTCCTACCGGCCTCACAGTGTCGGACACCACTTCGTTGTCCGGGAAAAAGAAGGCATGGAATTTGAAACAGTCCTGGTGCTGATGCCGGAGGTCTTTGCGGCTCCACTGAAAAAATAAGCTGGAGGCCGTTTCTGCATGAGGGCGGCATCACTGCCAAAGCGGCCATCGATTTGATGAAAGATTGCAAATTTGGCACGTTTTTCAAATAAGGCGTTTGGCTTAAG
>JAXIHJ010000112.1:0-26462 GCA_034189755.1 Planctomycetota bacterium | reverse complement strand
TCCGGTGGGCGATGCGGTGGAACTTGCCAGCATGCGCACCCTGTGGGAGGGGAGTGAATGGACACCCGGCCAGTGCCCCATCGGGTCGGTCAAGTCCATGGTGGGTCATCTGCTCACCGGCAGATACGGTCCACCTGCGGCGGCAGGTCGTCTGGCATGGGCTTGCGAGTTACCTTGTAGTCGGCGTATTCCTGTCGCCGTTTGAGTTTTTCAACCGGCCCGTCCACCGCCATTGCGAGGTATTCCGGCCTGCGGTCCATGATGAATCGCAGCAGCATTGAGCAGAACACGTGCGTTGCGCGGGTCGGCTCGCCGGTGGGGCTGCTCAGATTGCCGAAGGGCGCGTAGTACGCGCGATAAATCTGCGAATGACCATCGATGAGGTAGAGCGTCCGGGCCATGGCCTACCAGCTTAGACCATTTTTATTCGCCAGTGAATTTATTTTCGGTGTTCGTGTTGACAAACCGGACGACCGGCTACAAAGTACGCCTGCTTGTCGGTGGCGGCGGGCACTGTTTAACTAGTGAACAAAGGGCGATATGTATGAGATGCGAACTTTTCGACGGTGAGGCGGCCTGGATCTGGTCGGACGAGGCAAATAGGATCTGCAACAATTTTGTATGTTTCCGTCGGACAATTGAAACCGACGGCGGCGCCGAGAGTGCGAATTTGTTGATTACGGCCGACTCGCGTTACGAGGTCTATCTCAACGGCGAATGGCTTGGCCACGGCCCGCCGCGGTCCTGGCCAAGCCCGTGGTGCGTGGACGAATACGACCTGAAGGGCCTGCTGAAGCCCGGGCGAAACGTAATAGCGGTCCTGGTGCAGCATTTTGGAATAGGCACGTTTCAGTACATCACTGCCGACGCGGGGCTGCTTGCACAGCTTGACTGGACCGACCGAAACGGGACGCACCGTATCTTTACGGACGAATCGTGGCGATGTGTGCCGCATGAAGGCTATGCCTGGCCCGTGCCTGAAATCAGCCTCCAGCAGGGCTGGGAGGAGCAGTTCGACGCCCGGTGCCAACCGGCCGGGGATGGAGACTGGCGCGAAGTGGCGTTCGACGATCGCGCCTGGCCAGAAGCGTCCGTTGTGCGGCCCGCCGGCTCGCCGCCGCATGAGCGGTTTGAACTGCGCGACATACCAATGCTGACGCGCCAGGTCATAGAGCCTGCCTGCGTGCTCGCCGTCGAGGCGGTACGCCCGGCTGAGTACACGTGGTCCATGTCCCCCAAGCGCATGCTCAACGCCACCGACCGCAGCGCGAACATGATGTTCGGCCGAATGCTTATGGTTTGCTACCTTCACAGCGACAGGGCACAGGATGTCCGGTTCCAAAGTATAGAATTCTGGTCGGGAAACAGGTGGAAGCTTAACGGCGAGCCGTTGCAGCTCGAAAAATATCACTACCAGCATACCAATATCAACGATGCCTGCGTCGTGATGAGACTCAGGAAAGGCTGCAATGTCCTTATGTGCCGGTTAAGTGAGGCTGCCCACATACTGTACGTGGCATTCAATCTCTGGACGAAGCACCCGGTGAGATTCTCAGCCTGCCCGGAGGGCAGCGAGGCGGACGAAAGCTGGCTGGCGATGGGGCCGTTTGAAATCAGCGACGAGGAAAAGCGTTCGCATATTCTGCATGAGCCGTGCCTTGCCGCAGAGAACATTTGCCCCGAAGCCACCGCTGAGCGATATTGCGCGATCTGGGACCGCGGCCGGCCCGATGCCGAAGACCTGTCGGCGGCGTTCACCCGGCCGATGCCGAAAGAACTCATCAGCCCCGTGGATGTTGCCTGCAAATGCTTCTCGGAGCGGACGGTCGAAGGCGAGCCGGTCCGCGTGGAAAATCCAACCGCCATGCAGCACGACAATGCCGAGTGGACGACCATCCATCCGGTTCGAGGCACCGATGTTCGCCTGCTGCTGGACTTCGGGAACGAGGTCGTAGGCTTCCATGAATTTGAAATCGATGCGCCGGCCGGGACGGTGCTGGACGTACACAACTTCGAGTTCATCCAGCGCGACGGGCGCATCAATATGGCCGAAGGAATGAACAACAGCTTCCGCTACGTCGCCTCCTCGGGCCGGCAGCGGTATCGCACGTTCGTGCGGCGCGGGTTTCGCTACAGCAGGCTGTCGTTGCGAAACTTTACCAAGCCGGTTCGGATTCGCTTCGTGCGAGTGCTGATGAGCACGTTTCCGCAAACGGGGCGAGGCGCCTTCGCGTGCTCCGACCCGCAGCTTGAAAGAATCTGGCAGGTCGGCGCCCATACGCTTCGATGCTGCAGCGAGGACACCTACACCGATTGCCCGACCTATGAGCAGGTCCATTGGGTCGGCGACGCGCGTGGAGAGGCGCTTCTGGACCTGGTGGTCAACGGCGATCCGCGCCTCAGCAGGCACTGCTGGTTTCAGGCTGCACGAAGCCTGGACCGCTCGCTGCTGGTCGAGAGCCACGTCCCCAGCGCCTGGCAGAACGTTATTCCGGCCTGGAGCCTGCTGTGGATGCGATGGGCGCAGGAACATTACATGCTGACAGGCGAAAAGGCTGTCGCTCGGCGGATGTTGAAGTTTCTGGACCACAGCGCCGGCAGCATTGAGCGGCACATCAACGCCGAGGGGCTGTTTGAGATAGAGGCATGGAACTTTATCGACTGGGCGCCGATGGACACGCCCAATGAAGGCGTTGTAACGCATCAGAACTGCCTGGCCGTCCTGGCCCTGCGCCAATCGGCGGACCTGGCCAAACGGCTCGGCCAAGCAAGCCGGGCCAGGCGATGGGCGTCGCTGGCGGACCGCATCAGTAGAGCGATCAATCGCCACCTGTGGTCCGAGCGCAAGCGGGCGTACGTCGATAGCATCCACGCCGACGGTTCGCCCAGCGAAGTGTTCAGCCAGCAGACGCAGGCAATCGCGCATATCTCCGGTGTTGCTAAGGGGTTACGGGCCGAGCGATGCGGTAAAATTGTCTTAAAGCCGCCATCTGGATTCGTCCGGGTCGGCAGTCCGTTCTTCATGTCGTTCGTGCTGGAAGGCCTGGTCCGCGGTGGCCGATACGCCGAGCTTGTCAGCTTGATCCGCGACTACTGGGGGCAGCAGGTCGACGCCGGCGCTACGACGTTCTGGGAGCAGTACCACGATGCGCCCCGCAAGACGCGCAGCCACTGTCACGGCTGGTCGGCGGCACCGACGTTCTTCCTGACGCAGCACGTTCTGGGCGTTCAGCCGCTGGAGCCGGGCTACGCCAAACTGCTTGTCGCGCCACAGACAGGAGACTTGGCCTGGGCGCAGGGTCGCGTGCCCACGCCGGCCGGCGACGTCGAATGCCAGTGGACAAACGAAAAGGACCTCTTTACGTTGAAGGTAAAGCTGCCGAAAGGCCTCCCCATGCGAATCGAGTTGCCCGTATCCGGCCGCTGCCGCGTCGAGAAGGGCCGGGCCAGGAAAATCGCCTCGCCGCGCGGCGCCATTCGCATGACCAGCAGCTCAGACGTGTTGGAGCTGTCGGTCCGCAAGAGGCGACGATAGCAGGCTTGTTCTCAACGCGGGATTGCGTTATGACAGTGGCCATGCGAGTTCGAGTTGCCATTTCGCTGGCGGTCGTGTTGGGGCTGTCGCTTGTCGCGGCGGCGCAGACAACGGCGCCTTCGACGGCTCCGACCGCCACACAGCCGGCGTCGGTCGCCTGGAGCAAGCCTGAATCACTTCAAAAGGGCAAGACGTATCCCGTGGCCGTAATCCTGGCCGGCGATGATGAAATCAAAGAGCTTGAACAAAACCTTCGCGAGCCGCTGCTCCGGCGGAAGTTCTTTATCATGTGGGTCTCGTGGAAGACGGGCGGGAAGGTGTTTCATCCTCAGCCGGCCGACGCGGCTGAAAAAATACTGGCCCTTACAAAATCGTCCACGGCCGGTAACGCGGTCGACCCCAGCCACATACTGCTTGTCGCGACGAAGACGACGGCACGGACGGGCATTGATATCCTGGAGCGGTATCCGGATCGCCTGGCCGGCGCGGTGCTGATTTCCGCCGTGCCGATTCGGCGTAGTGCGGGCGGTTTTAGTCTCTGGTCGCCGTCGGCGGGGGCATGGTCGGTGCCACTTTGGATTGTCGCAGGTACGCATCCGAAAGATGCCGCCCATACGCTGTTGATGTGGCGGCAGGTCGCAGCCGGTGCGCCGAAAAAAGCTTGCCTGACAATCGACACCCGCATCGGCGAAAGCGGCGGGGTTTTGGCTCCGGACGCGGCGATTGACCGATGGTTCGATGCCGTCGCCGCCGGCAGGCAGCCGGCGCGCGGGCCGGACCGCCAGGCTGAGAACGAACGGGAGTTTTACAAGCCGTTCGTCGATGCGCTGGCTGAGGCCTTCGAGAAAACTCCCGCCGCGTCATCCGGGGCGAGGCTGTCCAAGAGTGACGGGCCGTTGGCCCTCGCGGTAACCGCTCCGGCGAACTGGATGCGCGATCAGCGCGGCGAGCGGGCATATGACGAGCAGACCAGCCCGTATGTGCAGCTTTATCTCACGCCCGGGCTTGCCGGGCCGTTCTTCGCGCGGGCCTGTGCAGCCATCAGGCCGGGCGGCGCCGAAAGGCTGCTGGATGCGCATAACCGCCGGCTCAGGAAGCGCGGTTTTCTGGTGATTTCCTGTCGCCGCTGGCGCAGAAACCGGATGGCCTTCGAGTGTTCAACAATTCTTTGGCCGACACGTCAGAAGTGGCATCGCTGGCTGGTTCTCTCCGGCGCCGGACCGGCGAGGGCGGACGGTCTCGTGCCGCTGGTGTTGGTGATGGACGCCTCAGCCACTCCGGACCCGGCCGCCATGGCCGCGGCGATGAAGCGGCTGATGGCGTCGATACAGGTGCAGGCTAACAGGTAACCAAACTCCGAAGCAAGCCGCATCAGGCGAACAGTCTGCCTGCCGGCGAGGCCGGGATATAACCGCCGGCCAGGAAGAACCGAACCGCCTCATCGACGGAGCGGAAGATGCGTGTGGACGTTTCGGTAATGAAGGGCGACGGTTCGGCCTTGGGCCTCCAGATAACGAATACGTCCCGTGTGGCTTCATGGGCGTGCTGTAGTTCGCGTTCGACTCCGCTGGACAGTCCGGCCCGGCCGCCGTCGAGTTCGGGAATCAGCGAGATGATCATGTCGGCCTGGTCGATCAGCTTGAAGTCGCGTGCGTAGATTTGCCCGTCGATGTCGGCGATGATGTCGAGCAGTTGTCTCACGTCAATGGGTGTTTGTTCGCCGTGCGGTCCGCTCTCGATGCTGCGGCGGCCCTGCTCGGCGGCTTCCAGCGCCAGGCTGCAAAGGTGCCTTTCCTCCAGGTCGCCGGGGTCGAAGCAGGTAAAGTGGCGTTTCATCTCGCGGCGGAAGGTCTCGATATCGGCAAGAACGCTCGGAGGCGATGTAACGGGGTCTATGTGCGACATCGGGAAGCTCAGGTAGGCCTTCTTGAGCTGCGGGTGGAACATCAGGCGGGCCAGCGCGGCGGCGTTGGCCTCTTCGTTGCCGCGGGCCAGGATGTAAAACCGTCCGTGCCCGGTAACAATCTGGCTGAGAAGTTCGGTGGCGAGGATTTCTTCCTCTCGCCAGACCATCAGGTCCTTGAGCGTGTGGTCTACGTGCCCGTCGCGCAGCAAATGCCGCTGCACGCGGTCCACGTTGTCCACAAGCGTTACGTAGATATCGGCGTCGAGCGCCTTCATCTGATCATAGTCGAAGGCGTAAAACAGTCCGTGCCGCCAGCGGAACGTCGCATGCGTGTTAACCAGCACATGGCTGCCCTGTTCGCAGGTGCCCAGGATGTCCTTGAAGACGCTTCGTCTCAGGCTTTGCAGCCGGCTCAGCGGCAGGTCGAGAATTTTGCCCGGCGCCACGTCGGGCGCCTCGGCGTACATCATGTCGCCGATGTGGAAGACGTTCAGGTCGCGTCCTTCGGCCCGTGCGATTTCCGAGACGCGGGCCAGGAATGGTTTTTTGTCCATGCCGACTTGTCCGGTTACGACCGCTCGCATGGACACAATGTATCGGCTGCCGATTGGAGATTCAAATCAGTTGCCGGATTTAGCTGACGGCCAGGGCGGGCTTCAGTGGTTGCTCGGCTGCGTCCGGGGTGCGGGCGGCTGGGTCTTCAAGGCTGCCAGGCGGCGATTCAGCCTGTTGATTTCCAGCCTGAGGCGGGCGGCCTGGACGATTAGCTCTTCAGCCCGGTCCCTGTATCGGTCGCGTTCGTCGGGCACGGTGGCCAGCTCCTTAATCTGACGGTTGAGTTGCTCGTTGACGAACCGAAGCTTCCTGAGCTGGCTGGAGAGCGTCTCCTCGCGGGCCTCAAGCTCGGCAAGCCTCGAACGTAGCAGCTTGTTGTCGGTCTTGACGGAGTCGAGCTGCTGCTGAAGCGTCTTGACCTTGTGGGTCAGCTCGGCTTCTCGCGGAGACGGTTGTTCCGGTGCGGCGGGCGCAGCAGACCGCCTGAACCTGCCGCAGCCGGCTGTAAGGAACAGAACTACGCAGAAACTCGACAGAAACACCGGACGCATGGATAATAAGGATACGCCTGCAACTGCGC
The DNA here is from genome assembly GCA_034189755.1 of Planctomycetota bacterium. Classification (GTDB taxonomy): domain Bacteria; phylum Planctomycetota; class Phycisphaerae; order SM23-33; family SM23-33; genus JAXIHJ01. The sequence goes on along the minus strand of JAXIHJ010000112.1, from coordinate 19,886 downwards.
TAGTGCTAGCGTTTCTTTCCGTCGGCCGGAACCTTGAGCGCCTTGGCGATTATCTGTTCCAGGTTTCTGCGGGCCGAGTCGGAAACGACCTTTCCATCCCGCCCGACGACCCATACGCTGGGAATTCCTCTCACTCCGTATTTTTGGGCGGTCGGGTCTTCCCAGCCCTTGCCGCTGTAGCAGTGGATCCAGTCCATCTTGTGGTTACGGACGAAGTCGGCCAGGGTCTTGCGGTTCTTGTCCAGACTGATGCCGACGATCTCCAGGCCGCTGGATTTATACTTGGCGTATATCTTTTTCAGGTGCGGCACGGAAGTGCGACAGGGGGGGCACCACGTAGCCCAGAAGTCGATGATGAGAACCTTGCCGATCAGGTCATCCGGCAAAGTAAGCTTGCCGCCGTCCAGTAGCATAAGGTCGGCCTGGAAAGGTTTGCCCTTGCCGGCGTTTGCATCCTGTTTTTTGCCCCGCCCCATGTACCGGAGGAGCGCCTGGACGTTGCGGTCCTTGGCGTGCTTGGCTTCCAGGTGGTCAAGCAGCTCGTTGCGGAGCTTGTCGTCCTTGGCCTGGGCGGCCAGCATCGTGGCGTACACGACGGCCATGGCGGTGGAATCGGTTTTTTCATAGCGCTTGGCAAAGTCGCGGATTTGCTCAGCCGGCTTGGGGGCCGAGCTCAGCTTTGCGCGCGTGATGAAAAAGTCCGCCTGCACCTTCTTGGCCGAGGGCGCGTCGGAGGCCATGACGCGGCGGGCAATATCCAGCAGGCGTTTTTGCGAGTCTTTGCCGGGCTTGACCTTGGACAGGAAATCGGCTGCACTGAGCATCATATTGCGGACCTCGTGCAGGTTGGATGCGTTCGGGTAGTTCTTCTCGGCCTTGGTGCCGAGGGCGAGCACCTTTTTCATTCGCTGCGACAGCAAACGGGTTGTCTCCGCGGGGGAATATTGCTTCTTCAGCGGCCGAAACTGCCAACGGATTTCTTTCAGCAGCTTCTTTGGGACGGGCTTATCGGCAGGCTGCGTTTCGGTTTCGGCAGCGGTGCCGGCTGGCAACAATAGCCACAAAAGGCTGACAATCAGGATTCCTGTGATGGTCTTGGACGTGCTCACGGTATGTCTCCTTATTTGACGGTCGGCCGGAACATTCCGGCCGGCAACTCGATAACCACTGTAACCGGCGGGCAGTTACAGGGAAACACAAAAATGGCAGGGTGCGGACGAACTTGTTCAATATAGCTGGTTGCGTCGCGGTGCTGCGGAGAAGGTTGTCTCAGTGGTCTGGTTGTCGATGGTAAATGAAAGATAGGCCGTAATGCTCTTGGTGCAGTCCAGGCCCTGCCAGTCCTGGCCCATTTCGCGGGTAACGGTAAAGGCGATGATCGTGATATTATCGCCGGTTCCCAACAGGTCCGAACTGGTGGTTTGGCCGCTGACGGTCCGGCGGTAGACCAGCGTCGAGCCGGTGTAATCGTATTGTATCTGCTCCAGGCCGCTGCCGTCGTCCGGCGGAATAATCGTGATGGTTGAACTGGTGGTATTAACGGCTGTGGCGGTTCGCACGTCGCGGGCGATGCGTTCCACAGCCGCTCGAACCGTCTGTGAGGCGTCGGCGATTTTCGTGTTTTCATCGTAGCCGTGGAACGAGCTATGCACGGCCCCGGCCACCGCCGCCAGCAGCATGGCCAGGATCGACATGGCTATTATCAGTTCCGCGATTGTAAAGGCTTTGTTTTGTGCCGCTTTCATTGTGTCGGTTCCACATAAGAATCCGGCATGGGGCCGCCGGTTAAGATTTTTCAGTATTTTTCGGGTATTCTTCGTTAATGGTATTCGTCACTCCTGCCTCCTGACCACGATCCAACTGGTAGTCAATACTGTTTGCCCCCGGCAGGCGATGTCGAGCTGCACCATGGCCGCGTCGGTGCTGCCTGCCGGGACGATAGTGGTGAGGCTGTCCGGATCTCGCCAGGTGATGGTGATGGTTTGCGTCCAGCCGACCATGTTGGCAATCGGCGAACCTGTTCCGTCGCGTGGCGGGTCGTAGGTTACGCCCATCAGGTCGTCGAGGTCGTCGACGAAGACCTGCGGGTCGCTGCCGTCAGGGCCGGGCGGGTTGCCCTGGTCGCCCGGGTCCGGGTCGGAAAACGGCAGCTTCAGTGTCCAGACGCGGATTTCCCGTGCCAGGAACGCCGCTTGAGTAATCTGTCGCCCCGCGTTATTACTGTTCGTGCCGGCGCGAATTGCAGTCAGCAGGGCAACGAGGCCCAGACTGATAATAGCGATCGCGACCGCGACCTCGATCAGCGAAAATGCTCGCCTTATTCTGCCGCGGGCGCTTCGATCGGTTATGCGTTTCACTTCATTTGTCTCGTCTCCGGTTATTTCACAAGGCTCGACATCTTGAAGATGGGCAGGATGATGCTCATGGCGATGAAGCCGACGATCAGACCCATCAGGACGATCATGAGCGGCTCGATCATCGCGGTGACGGATTTAATCGTGTTTCTCAACTCGCCTGCGTAGTATTCGGAGATGTCTCGCAGCACCTTTCCGAGTTTTCCGGACTCCTCTCCGGAGGAGATCATCTGTACGACGTGTTTGGGCAGCAGGGCCTCTCGGCCCAGGCCGTCGGCGATCTTCTCGCCCTGCTTGACCGAGGTATAGACGTTGCGCCACATTCGCCTGTAGATGACGTTTCCTGAGACGTCCGCCGTAATCGTCAGGGTTTCCAAAACCGGCACGCCGGCGTTGATGAGTTCGCCCATAGTGTGCAGGCCTCGAGTAATGTACAGCGCCCTGAACATGCGTCTGAAAAGGGGCAGACGGAGCTTGAACTTGTCCCAGTACCATCGGCCGACCGGCGTTCGTATAGCGTAGCAAAACCCGCAAATCCCCATGGCGAACAGGGCAAGGACCACGTACCAGAAGTTGCGCAGAAAGGCGCTGATGGTCATCAGCACCAGCGTTGGTTTCGGCAGCAGTGCGCTCTTGCCGGCGAACAGGGTGGTGAATCGCGGCAGTACGAACGTCAGCAGGAAGATGGTCGTCCCGACGGCCATCACGCCGATGATGGCTGGATACACCATTGCGCCGCGAACCATGTTGCGCGTCTCGAGCTGCTGGCGGAGGTATTTGCCGATGCGTTCCAGCATCTGTCCGAGGCTGCCCGAAAGCTCCGCGGCGCGGACCATGTTCACGTAGAGTGGACCGAATATTTTCGGGTGCTTGGCCAGGGCCTCGCTCAGCGGCTGGCCGGACTCGACTTCGCTCTTGACCTGGTACATGATCCTTTGGAACTTGGTATTTTCGACCTGTTCGGCGATGGCGCCGATGGCGCTTCGGATATTGATGCCCGCCTTCAGCATGACGGCCAGTTGGCTGGTGAAGTTCAGAATGTCTTTCAGGCCCGGGCCGAACTCAAAGCTGATGCGGCGCATTCGTTCCAACATGTTTCCGGCGCCGTGGTCGGCTGAGGCCTCGGCCGCATGGTTCAAGCCCGCCTCAGCGTGCCCGCCGGCGTTTTGCATTTCGTGTTGATGGATTTGCATTATTTTCACTGTCCAGCTAGGCGCTGAGCGCCCGGCTGAGCGCCTCCGGCCTGACCGCCGTGGCCAGGGCCTGTTCGCGGCTTATCATGTCGTTGAAGTACAGCGTCTTTATGGCGTCATCCAGCGTGCACATGCCGACCGCCCGGTTGGTCGAGATGATGTTGGGTATTTCGTGAATCCGGTTCTCGCGGATGCAGTTTCTGATAGCCGGCGTGCAGATCATCACTTCACAGGCCGGCACCATGCCCGCCTGGTCCACCCGCTTGAAGAGCAGTTGGCTTACGACCGCCTGGAGCGTGTTGGACAACATCGACCGTATCTGGTTCTGCTGCTGGGCGGGATAGATGTCGACGATTCGTTCTATCGTCTGCGAGGCGTTCTGCGTATGCAGTGTCGAGAGCACCAGGTGGCCTGTTTCGGCGGCAGTCATGGCGGCGGAAGTCGTCTCCAGGTCGCGCATTTCGCCGACCAGCAGGATATCCGGGTCCTGCCTAAGGGCGTGCCGCAGCCCGCTGGCGAACGTCGGCACGTCGCTGCCAAGCTCCCGCTGCTCGATTATGCATTTTTTGCTGGGAAGCTCGTATTCAATCGGGTCTTCGATGGTGATTACGTGATACCTGTGCCTGTGATTCATCTCGCGGATCATGGCCGCCAGGGTTGTACTCTTGCCGACGCCCGTCTCGCCGGTAACCAGCACCAGCCCGCGCGGCATGTCCACGAACGACTGAACGATGTCCGGCAGGTTCAGGCTTGCCAGTTCGGGCACCTCGCTGGGCACCGCACGGAATGCTATGGCGAGGCTGTCTCGCTGATAGTGGGCGTTGACGCGGAACCGGCCCAGGTCGCCGACCTGCGTGGAGAAATCAACGTCCCGATTTCTCTGCAATTTTTGATATTGCGGTTCCTTGAGCATTCTGCGAACGAACCGCTCGGCGGTTTCGGCTGTAACGGCCGGAAACTGTTGCGCCTCCGACAGCACGGTATGGACGCGGAACAGAGGCCTAAGTCCGGCCACGATGTGCACGTCGCTGGCGCCGTTTTTCAGCGCCGTCGTTAATATCTCTTCAAGCTCCTCCAGCATGGATGGCTCCTCTTCATGTTTCCGTGACTCGGATCAATTCATCGATTGTGGTCATGCCGGCTGCGACCTTTTGCAGTCCGTCTTCGCGCAGCGTGTGCATTTTGGCCTCTCTGGCGGCGCGTCGCAGTTGCGACAGCGGCGGGTTGCTCGTAATCAGATCTCGCATCTCGTCGTCGATGGCCATCAGTTCATATACGCCAAGCCGGCCTTTGTATCCGGTTTGTCGGCATTTCTCGCATCCGGCGCCGCGGTAGAGCTGGTCGGCCTGAACGCCGCCGTGCTCCATGTACGCTTTGACGCTGTCGCTCACGTTCGTAACGGGTGTCTTGCAGTCCTGGCAGATTTGCCTTACCAGCCGCTGGGCCAGTGCTGCGTTGACCGCAGCGCCTATGAGGTACGGTTCGACACCGATGTTTATCAGGCGCGTGATGCTGGACGGCGCATCGTTGGTGTGCAGCGTCGAGAGCACCAGGTGGCCGGTCAGGGACGCCTGCACGGCGATGCGGGCGGTTTCCTCGTCGCGGATTTCGCCCAGCATGATGATGTCCGGGTCCTGCCTCAGCAGGCTTCGCAATGCAGCCGCGAAGGTCATGCCGATATGCTCGCGCACGATGACTTGGTTAGCGTAGTCCAGCTCGTATTCCACCGGGTCCTCGACGGTGGAGATGTTCAGCGTCTCGCCGTCCATTACCTGAAGGGCCGAGTACAGCGTCGTGCTTTTTCCGCTTCCGGTCGGCCCTGTAACCAGGACGATTCCGTGCGGCTGGAATATCTGCTTGTGGAACTCTTCGAGCGTTTGAGGCCCCATGCCCAGGTTTTTCAGGCCGATCGTGATGGCGCGGTTGTCCAGGATGCGGATTACGCACTTTTCGCCGTGCGTAGTCGGCAGTGTGCTGACGCGAAGGTCGATGGCCTGGCCGTGGACCGTCGCTCGGATGCGCCCGTCCTGTGGCAGGCGGCGCTCGGAAATGTCCAGGTTGGCCATGATTTTCAGCCGGGAGATTACGGCTGCGTGCATCTGGAGCGGCGGGGCCTGCTGCTCGAACAGCACTCCGTCCACCCGCAGGCGGACGCGGAGGCGCAGCTCGCTCGGCTCGATGTGAATGTCGCTGGCGCCTTCCTTGACGGCCGAGGCTATGAGGTAGTTGACGTATCGAATGACCGGGCTTTCGCCGGCCATCTTTTCCAGGTCGGTAACTTCTTCTTCTTTTTTGTCCACGACCTCGACGGCGTCATCGGCGATGTCCTTGATGATATCATCCACCTGCTGGGCGGGGCTGGCGGCCAGGTCGTCTATAATGTGAAGGATATCGACGGACGGCACGACCGCCAGTCTGGGCGGCTGCCTGAAGCGACGCTTCAGGTCGTCGATGAGGAAGATGTCGGCCGGGTCGGTGATGCCCACAGTAATCGTGCCGTTGGTCCGTTTTACCGGCAGGACGAGTTTGGCCTTGAGGTACTCCGCAGGCAGTGACGCGAAGACCTGCTCGTCGACGTCTGCGGTGGCGAGGCGCATGAACGGCAGCCCGAAATACTCCGCCACTGTTCTCATCGCCAGCATCTCATCGACGGCGTTGTTCTGAACCAACGCCTCAAGTATGCTGAGGTGTGGGTTTGTCCGCTGGCGTTCGGCGGCCTGGTCCAACTGTTTCGGGGTGATGTGCCCCTTTTCGAGCAGTATGCGTTCCGGGCCTCTGGGTGTGGCGGCGGCCTCAGCCGGTCGCCACAACTCCTCAGCGAAATCCACCTGCTCGCTCCGCGCAGCAGAACCAGGGCCTTGCCCTGCCCGCATGCTTTTACGCGCCGTTTTTGACACCTCCGTCTTGCCTCCGTACAGATCCGTTGCTGCCGCCGGCTTACCCGGCTACTGTGAAATCTTCAATACGTACATATGCTCATTCCACCTCAGCGTTACCTGCTGAGGCCGTATTTCGCTTATGGTCCAGCCGTCGATCATTTGTCCTTTTGTCAGCAGGTTATTGGATATCATTGCCGTCGCCCCCGCCGAGCCGGTCAGCACGGACTGGAGCTTGAGTCTCCTGGCGGCCTGAAGGGCCTCCGAGAGCTTCCTTTGCTCGATGGTTTCTTTCGGTTCGACCGGTTCGGGCTTGCCGATCGGCCGGCACGCCGCCACCGGCAGCTTGAAGACAAACGGATTACCGTTGAGTTCGCTCAGCGGAATCTGTCGCTGTTTGGCTTCGTAGTAGAACTTTTTCACCAGTTGCTCTGTGGTTTTCGGCGTATCGAGGTCGGCCTGGCTCCAGGCAGTGATTGCATTTTGCACGTCCAGCTCGGCCTGTTGCTGCCAGGCGGAGGCCTCGGCCGGGCCGGACCGCAGGCTAAGGAGGTAGACACAGCCGATGCCAACGGCAAACAAGACCACCAGGATCAGGTTGTTCCGGTTCAGGGGGCTGAGGCTTTGTGGTTCGAGCAGCAGATCATCGACCGGTTCGTCGGTCGATGCGAAATCAAAACCGCTCGGCGTAACCTGAGCCTCGTCGCCTGTATTGAAATCGTTTTCCGGCATAACTAGTTCCTGTCGCCTCGTTCGAAGAAGACGGACATCACGAAGTTGGCCTGCATGACGCCTTCGGGCTGCTTCGGTAGTTTCTTCAGCGTCATTTTTCGGATTCGCATGATTCTCGGCTGATTTTCCAGGGCCTGGAGAAAGGTGTAGAATCCGACGAAATCTCCCTGCAACTGCATGGCGATGGGTTGTTCGGCGTAAAGTTCACTGCCGGAGTCGGCAGCGGTCAGGAACATCCTGTCGCTCTTGCGTTTCAGCGTCCGGATGCTCTTGGTCGTCAGTTGGCTTGACTCGGCCAGCAGCCAGACCTCCTTCAGGACCTTGTCAATCTCCTTCTCGTTCGGAAGCTTGGAGTGGAAGAATGCAATCGCCTTGCTCAGGGAATCGATTTCCTTTTGCACGTTCCCGATGGTTCCGGTTATCTGGTTGAGTTCCTTGAATTTGTTGCGTTTGGCCTCGATCTGCTGAAGCATCTGGTTGTTGCGTACATTATGAGGCCTGAATACGAACCACCAGGCGCCGATGGGCAAGGCCATCAGCAGGACTGTGAACACGATTTCCCTCAGGCCCAACTTCATCGGATCTCTCCTGATTCATCCCGGCGCCCCGGGCCGGTCCGGGCAAGCACCTGCTCGTCGCCGGCGGCCGGAAACGCGTCAATCGCGTCGACGTTGCGTTTGAGCTTCAGCTCTACCTGGAACTCACGAACCGGCACGTCGTTGATGACTGTTTCCTGGCTGTACAGCAGGTCCACCGAAAGCAACAGCGGATTGCGTGCGAGATTGGCAATAAACCGAGCGACCTCAACGTCCGTTGCAGCCAGTCCCGTAACCTGCATCGTCATTGTTACGGATTTAGGTTTGACCGCACGGCGAGAGTTTTTCGCCTTGGCGAACTTGCTGTTTTTTTCACTTTTAGACGACGAGGCGTTGTTATTGCAGGTGCGTTCGGGATAAAGGGCGAATTTGAGCAGGGAGGTGCCTTGGGGCCTGGCGTTGGTGATGACGGCTAACAGGTGGCTTCGCGGCACGCGCTCCTGGAGTGCGGCGGTCAGTTCGGCCTTATGCAGCATTACGTGTTTTTGCCCCTGGAGGCGGTGCATCTGTTCGATTCGCCTGGCCGCCTCGGTGTAGTCGGCCTCGATGCGGTCGAGGATTTCCTGTGTGTGTTGGCCCGACCGCTCCGAGACAATCGCCGCGGTGATGACGCCCGTCATTACAACCAGGAACAGCACCAGGCACATCCTGTTTGCCCGGCTGTTCCTCTGCTGTTCGATGTAGTCGTCCGGCAGCAGGTTTACAATGCTCATGCAGGTCTCCTCACGCGGCCTGAGACGCACCCAGGCTCAGGCCCACGGCGACGGCCCAATCGGGCTGAGGCTCGCGCCGGTCCAGGCCGATGGCCAATCCGGCGCCCTCGACGCGCTTGACGCGCACCAGCGGGTCGCCAATCTGGGCCGGCAGGTTCAGTTGCTGCGCCAGCGTCTGGCACAATCGCCGGTCGTACGCCTGCCCGCCGACAAAAATAACACGCTCGACGCTCTGATTTCTGAAAACCGAATCGTGGTACCTCAGGCACTGGTTCAGCTCTTCGGCGATATCGCTCAGCGGGCTGTCGAGGAAGCGGTACAGTTCATGCCCGGCCTGGCCGGTCTGGCTGTCGGCTCGCAGCAGGTCTATACGCGTGGCACAGGCCTGTTCGAGTGAAATTTGCATGCCTTTAGCTACGGCCTGGTCCAGTTGTTCGCCGCCCTTGGCCAGGTTGCGAGCGAAGACGATTTGCGGGCCGTGCGACAGGACAACCTGCGTGCTGGCTGCGCCCATGTCAATATACAGAATGGGCCTTTGGGCATCCGTGGCACGACGGAACAAACGCTGGAAACATTCCACCACCGCGCAGGGTTCGACGTCTATCGTAACGACGTTCAGCCCCACCCGACGGGTCATGGCCAGGTACGCCCCGAGCGTCTTGCGGGCGGCGGCAACGACGATGACTTCCTGTTTAGGCTCGGCTTCGCCGTATATGTCGCCCACAATAACGTGGCGGATCATCGCATCGCGAATAGGGTAGGGCAGCTTGCCTTGAAGTTCCCTTTGGACGGCGAGATTAATCTGCTCCGGCGGAAGTTTCGGTATTCTTACGTGGTGTACAAAGCTCTGACAGGCGGGCAGGGACAAGGCGCATTGGCGGCCTTTGAAATCGTTGGCCTTGAGGATACCTCGGAGTCCGTCGGCGATGGCTTCAAGACGCTTATCAAAATTATCACGACAGGGGCGGGGAATCGGCGCCGAACCTGCGGCTAGCAGCTCCAGTTCGCCGTCTGCAAAGCGGAACTGGGCCGCCTTGACGGCGCTTGTGCCCGGGTCCAGCCCTATCGGAAGGCTCCTGCCTTTTGTGATTTTCAACGGCATATCAAGCTCCAAGCTGACACACACCTCACCACGCGCCATACATCACGAACCGCATGAGAGCGTCGGTGTAAGAATAGTCCTCTCAGGACCTTTCGGCCCTAGGCCGCTGGGCGCGCAGCCCATGGGTGTTTCGCCACCCCACGGGCGGTTTATCCCTTTTATGTTTTTGCACCTTGTCCCAATGAAACATACGTTGCAGTTTGGGCCGGGGCAAAACGGGCTTCTACGAGCAACTCCACATATCTCATCGGTTCCGTAGGAGGTGGTATTGAAGAAGAACACGGGCAGTTTTTGGGGGAAATCCCTTTACGAGGGCGGATTTCGGTTATAGAGCGATTTACGAAAAGAACTGCTCCGGGGAGCAGGCTCGGCTGCCGGCACGAAGTAGGCCGGGTGAGTTTCGGCGCGACAGAACTTCCTCGCAATTTCTCTTGCATGTTACGACAGGCATTTTAGAATAAATTGCAGTTAACTTGCGTTTTTCGTTTTTTCATTGGTGCCGGACATAAGGGAATTTCAGGGCAAGCTATGGACGTCAAACTCGTCATGTTCAGGACCAGCGGCCAGCGGAAGGATTTTCCGATTACCAGTCCCCTCACGGTGATTGGCCGAGGCGAGGAGTGCGGCCTGCGCGTACCGCTGCCGATGGTTTCTCGCCAGCACTGTGAGTTGAGCGTCGCCTCCGACGAGGTCAAGGTCAAAGACCTGGCCTCATCCAATGGTACGTACGTCAACAACCAGCGGGTCTCCGAGCAGTCTATCAAGGCCGGCGATCGCCTGGTTGTCGGCCCGATCGTCTTCACCGTGCAGATTGACGGTGTGCCGGAGGAGATTCAGCCGGTCAAGACCAAGGGGCAGCTCATGGCTGAGGCCGGCAAAGTCGGCGGCATCGGCGGCGAAGAGGTTGTCGAGCTGGAGGCCGACGTGGTGCTTCAGCCTGAGCCGGCTGTAACTTCCGAGCAGCCCGAGATGGACTCGGACCCCATCAGCGCGCTGGAAGCCCTTGCTGCACAGAAGGAAGAGGACCAGGAGCAGTAGCCGCGGGTTTGTGTTCTCTATTACGGTTGGGGGTCTATTTCATCCGGCCTGGGTGCCGATTCAGGCCCGCCGACGGCCAGGAAGTCCTGGAGCATAGTCGCAGCGGCTACGGCGTCCTGCCGGGCCTTTTTCTTTTTCCGCGTGCTCGTTCCCGCCAGTATCCTGTCCGCAGCGAAGCTGCTTAGCCGCTCGTCCCACAGCCGAACGTCCAGCTTCGTAGCCGCAGCCAACCGGCGGGCCAACTGGCGGGCGAGTTTGCCCTGGGGGCCTTCGGAGTCGTCCATGTTCAGAGGCCAGCCTACAACGATGCCCGCAGCCTGGTATTGCGAGGCGAGTTTGCGAATGTCGGCGATAGCCTGGTCCGCAGGCCGGGCGGAAATGACAGCCAGCGGCGAGGCAATGCCGTCTCGACCGCTGCCGGCAGCGATGCCGATCCGCTTCGTGCCGTGATCAATGCCAAGCCAACGAACCATATCGAGAAATCCCGAAGGCCAAATTCCAAGGTCCAAATTCCAAAAAATGCCAAATGACCCAAGTCCGGAATTCCAGATACCCGCTTTGCTCGTTTTTGGGATTTTGGACTTGGTATTTAGGATTTGTACCTACAGGTATTTTTTGCCGTACTTCTGTTCGAGTATATCGACAAGCTCTTTCAGGCGTTGCGAGTCGGATTTATCGCAGATGAGCGTCGCGTCGTCCGAATGCGCGATAATGCAGTCGTCCAGGCCTAACACCGCCAGCAGGTGGTCGTCGCCAGTAACGATAACGTTGCGAAGGCTGTCCAGCACGACGACGTTATCGCCGACGACGACGTTGCCGGAACCGTCCAGCTCGGTAACGTTCTCCAGCGCCGGCCAGGAGCCTACGTCCAGCCACTCGCATTTCAATTCCACCATCAGCACCTTGCGGGCCTTTTCCATGACGGCGTAGTCGATACTGATTTTTTCGAGGTCGGGGTAGGCTTCGGCTAGCAGTTGGGTGTACTCCCGGCCGTTCTGTACGGCGCCGGTAACGGGCCAGAGCTTACGGATCGAATCGCTCAGAAACTCGTCCAGCGCGCTGCGGATGGCGGAGAGTTTCCAGACGAACATGCCGCCGTTCCAGAAATACTGGCCGGATTCAACGTATCTACGGGCGGCCTGGTGGTCGGGCTTTTCCTGGAAGCCCAGCACATTGTAGACGTCATCGGTGAGTTTCTCGCCACAGTGAACGTATCCCAGACCGGTGTGTGGCCAGGTCGGGCGAATGCCGAACGTCAAGAGTGCGTCTGGATTCTGTTCCGCGGCGTCGCAGGCCGTGTTAACAGCTTGGGCGAAACTCTCGACAGGGCGAATTATGTGGTCGGCGGTAAAGACGGCCATTGTGGCCTGCTCGTCTCGACCCGCCAGCAGCGCCGCCGCCAGTGTTATGGCGTTGGCGGTGTCGCGGCCGGCCGGCTCGCCGATAATGTTTTCGACCGGAAGCTTAGGAAGCGCCTTGGCAATCTTATCGACGTATTCAGTGTTCGTTATGATGAGGATGTTCTCAAGGTCGAACAGGCCGGAGAGTCTTTCCAAAGCCATCTCCAGCAGATTCTTTCCTCCGATCAGCGGCAGGAGTTGTTTGGGCCTGCTCAACCGGCTGAGCGGCCAAAGTCGCTTGCCGGCGCCGCCGGCCATGACGATCGCATAACGCATTGGCTTGTCTCCAGTAATAAACCTTTAGCCGATAGCTGAAAGCTTCTTGATTCTTAAGAACCACCAACTATATCGGCGCAAATGGGTATTTGCACTAAAGAACTATCCGCCGTTCGCGGCTTCTTGATCCCTGCCGACCTGCGGCAGCAGATGCAATTGGGCGCAGTTCCTGCTGGCGAAAGCCACGCCGTGAAATTAAAATCCCCCAGAGCGACTTTCGGCGGCAGGTAAGGTGTATCGATGAACCAATACCCTCTAAAGTTCAAGCCCGTCTACAAGGAGAAGATCTGGGGCGGGCGCAACCTCGAGCGATTGTTCAGCCGGGCGCTACCGCCGGGTAAGAAGATCGGCGAGAGCTGGGAGCTGGCCGACCTTAAGGAAGACGCCGGCATCGTGGCGAACGGGCCTGAAGCGGGCAAAACGCTCACCGAGCTGATGCGGCAGTGGGGCGGCGGCCTGCTCGGCGGGGCAGTAGCCATGCCGGACGGCCGGTTCCCGCTGCTGCTGAAGCTGCTGGACGCCAACGACATACTCTCGCTCCAGGTCCATCCCGATGCCGAGCAGGTCGCCGCCATCGGCGCCGGCGCGGCGCCGAAAACCGAGTGCTGGTACATATTGGAAAGCCGCGGCGGTTTTATCTACAAGGGCGTTCAGCCCGGCGTTGGCCGCAAGCAGTTCGCCGAGGCAATCGAGGCCGACGACGCCGAAGCGATAAAACGCCTCGTGCAGCGTATCGACGTTGCGGCAGGGGACTTTCATTACCTGCCGGCCGGCACCGTTCACGCCCTGGGCGCCGGCGTGGTGGTGGCGGAGGTGCAAACGCCATCGGATACCACCTATCGCGTTACCGATTGGGGCAGGGGGCGGGAGATTCACGTCGAGCGTTCCATGCAGTGCATCCACTTCACACCGGCCGACGATACCGCGCCCGGCGCAATGGGCGAGACGCTTCTGGTGACGGAGTTCTTCACCGTCACCAGGCGATCGCTCGAAGCCGGTCAGGCGACTGGCGAACCGAAAGGCCGATGCGCCGCGATGATGTTTCTGGCCGGCGACGCGAAGGTCTCGCACGGTGGGGCGGTCGAACCGGTCGTGCGGGTACGGGCTGGTGATACCGTGCTCCTGCCGGCCGGTCTGGACGCACCGACGATTCTCGCCTGCGGGGATTGCACCTGGCTGGAGATTACGTTAGCTGAAAGCTAAAACATGAAAAAGGTTCGCATACAAAAGGTGCTTTCCGCGGCGGGCTTAGCCTCACGGCGGGCCGCCGAGCAGATGGTCCTCGACGGGCGAGTTACCGTCAACGGCGAACTCGTAACCGACCTGCCGTGCCTGGTGGACGTCGAGAATGACGACATTTTTACAGACGGCCGACCGGTGCGCAAGCGGCCGGCCCAACGGGTTTACTTCCTGTTGAACAAGCCTCGCGGCGTAGTTTGCACACAGCACGACCCCGAAGGCCGACCAAAGGCTGTGGACCTTGTTCCCGGCGTAAAGAATCGCCGCGTCTATTGTGTAGGCCGGCTGGACGCCGACAGCACCGGCCTGATTATACTCACCAACGACGGTGAGCTGACGCAGTATCTGACGCACCCGCGGTACGGCGTTGTCAAAACGTACGTTGCGCAGGTGGACGGGCAACCGGGCGAGAAGGAAATCGCCCGCCTGAAAAGCGGCGTCCACCTCGACGGGCGGCGCACGCAGCCGGCCGGTGTAAAAGTGCTTCGTAGGGGCGCGAAACAGAGCCTGTTGGGAATCAGGCTTGCCGAAGGCCGGAACCGTGAAATTCGCCGTATCCTGGCCCGGCTGGGACACAAGGTCCGGCGCCTGAAACGAACGGCTATCGGGCCGATTACCGACCGTGGCCTGAAGGTCGGAAACTTCCGCATGTTGAGACCGGCTGAGGTCGCCAGGCTGCGGCGCAGCGGGCGAGAGTCAAAGACCGTTTAAGGCAGGAGAGACAATGGCGAAGACGGCACATCATTTTCTGGCGTTGGACCTTGGGGCCGAGAGCGGCCGAGGCGAACTGGTAACGCTCGCCGACGACAGGGCGGCCATGGAAGAAATCCACCGCTTCGCCAACCGCCCGGTGCGAATGGCCGGGACGCTGTACTGGGACTTGCCGGCGCTGTTTGCAGAGGTCCTGGCAGCGATGCGGACCTGCGCCGAGCGGAGCGTGAAGCTTTCCGGCATCGGCGTGGATACATGGGGCTTGGACTTCGGCCTGCTCACCGCAGACGGCGAACTGCTCGGAAACCCCGTGCATTACCGCGACGGGCGGACGGAAAATATCTACGCCTACTCCGATCCGATCATGTCCCGTGCGAAAATCTTCGAGCGGACCGGATACGAGCCGTGGCCGATCAACTCGCTGTTCCAATTGCTCTCGATGCAGCGCGACGGCTCGCCGGCCTTGGCCGCCGCCGAGATGTTCCTGAACATGCCGGACCTGCTGCTCTACTTCCTGACGGGCCGGGCTGCATGCGAGCTTTCGATCATCAACACGTCGGACCTTCTGGCAACGGACTGCACCTGGGCTGAAGACATCATGGAACGATTCAGCCTGCCGCGGAAGATGTTCCCGCCGCTGATCCCGCCGGCGACTGTGCTGGGCAAGCTGACCGCGGAGGTTCGCGACGCGACCGGCCTGGGCGACGTGCCGGTTATCGCATCATGCGGGCACGACACGTCGGCGGCTGTGGCGGCAGTGCCCGGCGAGGGCGAGAACTGGGCTTTTATCAGTTGCGGAACGTGGAGCGTGCTCGGTGAGCTTGTCAGCCGGCCCGTCATCACGCCGCAATGTCTCCAACTGGGCTTCACCAACGAATACACGGTAGGCGGGTGGTACCTGGCGCGGAACATTTACGGGCTTTGGCTGGTGCAGCAGCTTCGCAAGAAGTGGGATTCGCCCCAGGACGGCTGGGACTATGTTCGCATGACGGCCGAGGCCGACCGCGCCAAGACCGACTGCCTGGTTGATGCGGCGGACGATTCGCTTATGGTCCCGCCGGACATGGAAGCGGCGCTGCTGAAGCTCATCAGCGACAGCGGCCAGACTGCTCCGGCCGGCCGGGGCGAGCTGGTCCGTTGCGTGCTGGAGAGCCTGGCTCTGGAATATGATCGCCGGCTGGACGCACTGGCCGAGCTGACAGGCCGGCGGGCCGGGACGGTTTACATGGTCGGCGGCGGCATCAACAACAAGCTGCTCTGCCAGCTCACGGCCGACGCCTGCGGCGTGGAGGTCCGCGCCGGGGCCGATCAGTGCACGGCCCTCGGCAACGCGCTTAGCCAGGCCCTGGCGGTGGGAATCCTGAAAAGCCCCGACGATATCCGACAGGTGGTGCGACAGTCCTGCAAGATGTCCGTCTACCAGCCGGCTGATCAAGACGTATGGCGGCAGAAGCGGATGCAGTACCGCCGGCTCACGGAAGAACGATGAGGCCTTCCGGCCGGCAGGGGGGGGCGAACAACAAAACAGCCCGCCGAGAGTTGTTTAAGGCCTCGGCAGGCTGTGTTGAAATCAAAATTGGGTACGGCCAGCGTGTGTTAGCTGCGTCTTCGCCTCAGCAGCAGGCCGACGCCGCCGGACGCCAGCAGGACCATCGTGCCCGGCTCGGGCAGGACGGGGCCGCCGACACCAATGGCCCATTCTTCAAAGCCGCCATCGGAATCGTAGTTGTCGCCGAACTCGCAGTACAGGTACACGTACTTGCTTTGGTCGCTGCCGAAAAGGCTGCTGGGAATGAAGGCCAGCATGTCGCCGTCGCCGCTGCCGCTTGACAGATTGGCGTCCAGCTTCACGTAGTTATCGCCCCCTGCGTCCATGTCGTAAACAGCCGCGCTGAACACGCCGGGATAGCCACTTAGGTTGCCGGTGTCTTCAATGTGAATTTTCAGGGCGTCCAGGGAGAGAATATTGTTGCCGCCGCCGGAACTCTCATTGATGTCCAGCAGGAATTCACGGTACACAATACCGCCGAGCGTTACCGTGGGAATACTGCCGAGCTGGATCGAATGGGTAAAGCCGCCACCCTTTTCGTCAAACTCGAGTGTGCCGCTGTCTGTGTTGTAGCCTTTTTCGAAGTTGTTTTTCTGGACTCTCAGGAAAGAGTCAATCACGCCGGTTCCCGTGGACTTGGCGGGGTCGAACTGCTGGAAGGTAGCCCCGTTCAACGTGCCGGAGGAGCCTTCGGTTATCAGGTTGACTACCGCAGCCCGGGCAGGCGCCACGCAGAACAAGGCGAGCACGACTGCCACAACGAGCCCGTTTCTGAGCATACTGAGCCTCAACATTATAATTTCTCCTTTTTCCTCCCTCTACAATAATAGTCTTGAGCTTCTCTTATTTACGTTTTCGCTTCAGGAGCAGGCCGATGCCGCCCATTGCCAACAAGATCATCGTGCCCGGCTCGGGGACGACACGGGCGATGTAGATGCGGTTTTCCGGGAAGTATATCTTCGTAATGCCGTCATCCATCAGGTAGTACAAGTCGCCGTCGGCGTCGGCGTAGAAGACGATCGCCCGCGGCGCAACCTGCGTCGAACCGCCGGCGTAGCCGAAGTCGTAGAAGACCAGCTTCTGGATGTTGCCGAACTGTTCGCCGTCTCCCTGCTTGAGCGACTCCTTTGAGATGTCGATGCGG
Organism: Planctomycetota bacterium; assembly: GCA_034189755.1. Taxonomy (GTDB): domain Bacteria; phylum Planctomycetota; class Phycisphaerae; order SM23-33; family SM23-33; genus JAXIHJ01. The sequence continues at coordinate 2,963 of JAXIHJ010000112.1, read as the reverse complement.
ATTACCTGCTGGTCGCCCCAGTTGTTGATCTGCGGGTCGTACTCATCCCAGCCGGACAGCCCGGCGATAACGCCGCCGTCGGTGGTGCTCGTAACGTAATCTGACCGTTCGAGGAAGGCGTCGGCGTAGACGTAGGGGTTGCCATTGTGGTCGGTAAGCGTACCCTCGATGATTGACGGCGTGCGATTGCCGTGGATCACGTCGCCGGCGCCGAGGGCGTCGGGGTCAACCTCGTAATCTTCCATCGAGGCTACGATAGTGTCGAACTCCGCGTCGGTCAGGCCGTTGGCCGCCTTGTAGGCGGTGTTGATGACCGAGTCGGTCTTGTAGCTGCCGCTGGCGTCGTCCCAGGTGGGGGGGTGCCATTGGCCGTTGTCGTCACCGAGCGGGAGGTCCTTGGCGAGATAGCTGATGTCGTTGCTCATGGATATCTGCGGGTTGGACCTGCTCAGGCCCATCCCGTCGGCGCCGAAATCGACGGTCCGGTCCATGTTGCCCTTGCGGATGTAGATGTCCATCTTGACCTTTCCGCCCGGCGTGCCGTCATAAACCGGGACGCCGTTTCCGTCTTTATTGACGTCGTTTGTCACCCAGCCAAACGCCCAGCCGTTGCGCTCCTCGTTGCGTCCTTCAAGCAGCGTCTTCTGGTCTTGGGTCAGGTCCGTCCTGTGGTCGTAGAAGCCGTCAAAGTTGTTGTTATCGTACTGGCTGTAGGTCATGTAGAAGTGCATCTCGTTTTCGGCCGTCGGCAGCCAGTAGTTGTAGGACGAGTCATGCTTGTTTGGATGACCAGCCGGCAGGGTGGACGTGGCGAAGTTCATCGGCCCCGAAGGCATGTCCTGCGTGGTGGAGTCGTACTTAAAACCGTTTTTGTACGGCCCGTCATCATAGTTGTGTTGCGTATGGGCGGAGACCGGCGACCACCAGTTGTCGAACGTGTTAATATGGGTATCGCCCGGATTCAAAATTCCGTCAAGCTGGCTGTCGTTAAATATGTACCAGGTCTTGACGTGATCCGTTCTGAGAGACCGCCATTCTGAATGTGGTAACGGTTCGTGGGGCACGGCGGTGGCGACGCTGCACAAGCAAAGCAGAATTACGAGCACAGCAGCCACAGCCCCATTGAGCAATGAGGCCTTCATGAGCATATCTCCTTTTCTCTTCTTGCTTCTACCTTCTACCAAGGCGAAACGTTAATGCTACTTCTCAAACCCGACCAGCCGCCCAACAAAACACCGGTTGAGCAACCAAGTGGCAGCTAATCTTGGGACGTGTGGCCTACCGGCAAAGCAGGATACCCCTTCGAGTACCCCGCCTCCGTTTCGGTACGACCCACACCTCCAACATACGAACATTTTAGCCTGGAAGCCAAAATCTGTCAAGCTATTCTCCGAGGAAAAAATTTGTCTCCGGGGCAAGTTTTTTCGGATTATAAACTCCGACCCATTGACCGTCCGCAATCGTGGCTCAAACCGACGGCATGGGGGCGGCAAAACGCTGCACAGAGAGAGCACGAATTGGCTGTAAAATCACACAGGAAACATACAAAGCCGCCGCCCACGGTACCAAAAAGCACTACTGGGAGGCCCAGCACATCGATAGTCCGATAATATATGTTATGTGGCGCTGCATGGCCAAAGCGGGCCAAAATCAGGTGGGATATCTATTTTGGGGTTTTTGCTCAGCGGGATGCGGCAGCGGCCGGCAGTTCTGCTACGACGTTTAATCCCAGGTCGGCGATCATACAGAGGTCGTCGTCAGCCGGTCGGCCGCACGTGGTGAGATAGTTTCCGATGAGGCAGCTCGTGGCACCCGCGTAGAACATCCAGCTCTGAAGGTCTCTGAGATTGGCCTCTCGGCCGCCGGCGATTTTCAGGTCTACTGTGGGCAGGACCATGCGAAAGACCGCAATGATCGTCAGTATTTCCATCGGCGCCGGAGGCTCAACGTCTTGCAGTGCCGTACCGGGTATAGGATGCAGGAAATTCAGCGGTACGACGTCGGGCCTAACCTGGTCGCGGAGCGTAAGGGCCATTTCGACGCGGTCGGCCCAGGTCTCGCCCAGGCCGAAGATGCCGCCGCAACAGAGGCTCAGGCCGGCCTCTCGGACCGCAGCCAGCGTCCGCAGGCGGTCCTCGTAGCCATGCGTGGAGACCATCCGGCCGTACATGCGTCTGGAGGTTTCGAGATTATGGTTATAACGGCTGACGCCGGCGGCTTTGAGTCGCCCGGCCTGCTGAACGGTCAGTTCGCCCACAGACGCGCAGAGGCGAATGCCGCAGCCTAGTTCGCAGCGGATTCGCTCAGCCGCCTTTTCGACCTCGATGAGGTCGCGTTCTGCGGGGCGCCGGCCGGAGTTGACAATGCCAAAGCTTCCGGCTCCAACCGCGGCAGCCTCGCCGGCGGCGGCGGAGATATCGTCCATGGACGTTCGTTTCGACTGATCGGCCTCGCAACCCAGGCGACTGCCCGACTGGGCGCACCATTTACAGTCTTCGCTACAGGCGCCCAGCTTGCCGGCGACGATGGAACATAGCTTCACCGCGTTGCCGAAATGATGGCGGCGCACACGGCAGGCCCAATGCAGCAGTTGGTGGGGGTCATGCCTCGCCTGCCGGGCGAGGCGGAGGATATCGGCACGCCGAAGATGCTCACCGTCGAGCACTCGCCGGCCTAGTTCGGCGATAGCATTTTTCACGGCAACAGTCCGAAAAACACTCCACGGCCCTGTCGGGTCTGTGTGCTTACCTGGCGAATGCTCTTTCCAAGTCCGTCGTGGCGACCAGTTCCACCGAGTTGGTGTTGATATTGGTGGTATACACGTTGATCCGCTGGGCCGCGATGTCGAGGACATAGACAAGGTCCGTGGCAGTCGACCATGCCCCGGTGCCCATGATGTAATCGCCATCTTTGACGGACGTATCGGCATAGGTCGGTCGGGGCGTTACGTAGGAACTGATCAA
>JAXIHJ010000111.1:0-12675 GCA_034189755.1 Planctomycetota bacterium | reverse complement strand
CGGCGACGTCTATAAGTTTCTGCCCGGCGAGGCCGACTGCGACGTGGCGGCACTGGCCGATGGGTACATAACCGTCACGCCGCTGCAAGTGGACATGACGCGCGGCGACAGGCTCAAAACTCTAAAACGGATCATGGGGCAATAGCGCACGGCTTGTAATACGGCAACGGCGAATCAACCCGCCGCGGGCGGATACTCATTGCACAGCAGATGCAGCGGTTTTTCGTCTTCTTCGATACTGGGGAATCGCGGCAGTTCCGGCAGGAAGCGGTTGTCGTTTTCGTCGTCGTTGACGCGTGAGACCTCGCCGCATAGCACCATGCCGCCGCCGGCGGCGGCGTAGAACAGGTGATAGCAGTAAGGCGGCAGCGTAATCGAATCGCCCGGCTCGAGCACGATCTTCCCGCCGGCGGGAACCGTTTGCTTAATACCGTCGACGCTCACCGTAACCTCGTTTTGCTCGTCGAGCTGTTCGGTCTTGGCCTCGGCGTTCCAGAGTTGGATGACCAGCTTTCCGCCGGCGCGATTGATAATGTCTTCCATCTTTGTCCAGTGGAAGTGTCGCGGTGTGATCTGCTCTTCGCCGACCAGCAGGAGTTTTTCGCAGTAGTCCTTGGCCGTCGGGTCCGACTTATCGGCCGCGCCCGGCCGACCGTTGCGAATCGTGAAAATGGCCAACCCCAGCCGGTCGTAATCGCCCTTGCCGAAATCGGTAACGTCCCAGCCAAGCTGACATTCCCGGACTTCGTCGGCCTCATGGCCCGCGGCGGCCCAGTCAGCCGGCGACCATGTCGCCCACTTAGGCAGATGAAAATTCTGCCAGCGGCAGAATTCCAACGCCTCCCTGATCTTTGCATTAATCAAACTTCGCTTCATGTTCTCGTCCTCGCCTACAAAGTAAATTTTGGGATGACTTCTACTGTTTTTCCGCCTCCGCCGGTTGTGGCGGCGTGAGGCAGTCTTCAGCCGTCAGGCCGTGCGTCTTCAGCAGGCGGTTGGGGTTTTCCGGCTGGCCGGTCTGGTCGGAGAGGTAAATCGCTTCAATGACGGCCAGGTTTAAGAGGTTCTCTCTGGCGGTGCATTGATATATCCTGTCGTCGTTGGCGACGGCTGTGGCGAAGTCCTCAGCCTGCCGCTGGAAGACGGCGATGGGGTCGGCTTCGCCAGCGGCGCGGTCCAGCACGTTGCCGTCGGGATCGCGGAAGGTGCACGTCTCGCCGCAGGCGGTCAGCGACCCGCCTCGACCGTGGAGGCTCAACTCCTCGCTGACCGGTCCTGAGCATCGCGTGGTTACGACGGTGGCCATGGCCCCGCTGGTGTATCGCAGAATAGCCGCGGCGGTGTCGTCGGTGTCGTAGACAGGCAGCGGCTGGTCGGCCTGGCCCTGGACGTCCGGACGATTGCCGCCGGCGCTGATGCCGTAGACCTCCTCCGGCAGCCCGAGCAGCCAGACGAGCAGGTCGATCGGCTGATAGCCCAGCTCCAGCAGGGCCCCGCCGCCGCCGGCGGCCTTGTCGCCGCGCCAACCGAGGTTCGGTCCCCAGTTGAACAGGTAGTGCGCTTGGCCCAGGAAGACCTGGCCGAGCCGCTGGCGGAGTTCATAAGCCCGGCGATAGCCCACGGCGAACCTTCGCTGCGTGCCGATAGCGAATTTCAGGCCGGCTGAGTCCATCCGCCGGGCCATGGCCACCCCCTCGGCGAGATTTCGTCCCAGCGGCAGCTCCTTCCAGACGTGGATGCCGCGTTCGGCGCAGGCGGCCAGGAGGTCCGCGGCGGCCTTCGGCGGGACGGCCAGGTATGCCGCTTGGGGACGGGTCTCGGCCAGGAGTGAGCGATTGTCCGTGTAGGCGGGCACACCGGCGTCTCTGCCGGCCGCTTGGGCCAGCTCGGCGTTCTTATCAGACAGGCCGACCAGCTTCACGATTCGACTTCGCCGTATTGCCTGTAGCGTAAAACCGCCGAATCCGCCGATGCCGATTACAACGACTGGCAGGGGATCGCTGCTCATAGTCACCCTTTTTTTAAGTCCGACGCCGCCGCACGAGAGTAGCCCGCAACGCAAGTTGTTGTCAAGCGCGTCCCGCTAAAAAACGCCACCCGAGCTTTCCGAAGTTTTTATCTTGAATGACCCGCTGAGCGTGCCGGAGGTCTGCCGATTGCCGCCGGCGGCCCTTGCCGCGTGGCATCCTGTTGGCGACTCTAAGGTAAATGGTGTAATCGCAGAACCTCTACAAGCCACTATTTATTGTGAATTTCGCGAAATACGGCCTTTTTCCCCCTAACTCTTCCTAAGGGAAAACCCCTACCCCTCACTTGGTCGTTCACTTTGACGATATTCGCGTCCTGCCGCTCAAGATCATCTGTACAACGAGATGTAGCAGAGCGGTGCATCCGGAACGCAACAGGGTGGTTATTCGGCAATAACCAGATATATTACCCATATTGACATGCCGTGACCGGCGACGGGCAGCCGGGGCGATTATGAGAATGCTTCCTATTATTTTGAGTGTTCAGCCTTGTTGGGTATCTATTAGCCGTTCGTCGAATATAGGGGGCTGTGGAACCTTCGCTGTCATGTGTTTGACTTTTGTGGTCGGGGCCGGGAACTGGCGGGTACAGTAATGGCCTTATCGGCAGGTGAAGACATAGCGGTGGACCGGCGGATTAACGAGAATCTTTCCTTGGTCAGAGCTATCGCGGTACGTCTGCGTCGCTGGTATGGCTGGTTGGACATGGGCGACCTGCACAGCTATGCGTATTTGGGTCTGGCCATGGCGGCCAAGCGATACCAACCCGACCGTGGCATTGCATTTCGCAGTTTTGCCTCTCAGAAGGGGATGTTTCTTGCCATTGACCAAATGCGCAAGGACGGCGTCGTCAGGCGCCGTGGCGGCAAGGTTGGGATGATGCCTGCCTCACTGGGTTTCGATATTCCGGACCCGCAGGCCGCCAAGTGCCGCCGGGCTATCGAGACGCGCGATATTTGCCGGACACTGCTGGCGGGACTTCGCAAACAGGATCGCCGGCTCCTGATCATGTATTATGCCGAACAACTGACGTTCAAGGAAATCGCCCGTGTTTTCGACATCAGCGAGTCTGCGGTCTGCCTGCGTCACAAGTCGATCATGCGGAACCTTCGGCACAGAGCAAGCCGGAGGCAAATGGTTTAACGATGCACCGTCGGACGCGTTCATGCATGCCGAGTGCTCAGCGGCGGCTTTTGTTTTGGACCGCGCGTCAGGCTGCATCGTAGCGTAAGTGCCTTTTGGCCGAGGGGTGTTTTGCGATGCTAAACAGGTTCAGCTCACTTATCGGCCGGAAGATACTGATCCTGGGCGATTCTGACCAGATTGCTTGTCTTTTGCGTGACGTCTTTGTCTCCTGTGGTGCTGGGGTGACGACGGTCAGTACGGGCCTGGCGGCGATAGTCCGGCTCGAAGCGGGCTGTTACGACCTGGTCATACTGGATTTGGCATCGTCTCGGCCTGACGGGTGGGACGTAGTTTGCTTCATGCGGCGCCTTCGCCCCGGCCTGCTTGGGCGGACAATTTTGCTGACCGGTGATTTTCATCGTCCCCAGACGATGCGGGCGATTCGCAACACGCACCTGCCTGTGATTTTCAAGCCCTTTGACGTTGAGAAGCTCCGCGCCACGGCCTGTAAGCTGCTTTGTCGCAACGGTGCCCTGCCGGCGGCATAACTTACCGGCCGCCGGTCGGCCTGAACAAAGCACCACTTTGCTTTGACCGTCAGCCTGCGACATGTTGTAATAGCGGGCATGCTTGGACGCCTCCGACGAACAACCCGCTTGGACGTAGGCTTGGCGCTTTCCTTTGTGGGCGTTGCATACCTGATCTGGGCGCTGGTAGCCGGCATGAGCCGGGCGCTGGTCCAGGAGATGATCAAGACCACGTACAAAACCGCCGAGGCCCTGCCCGCATTCACGCACGCGGTGAAGGTGTTCTTCGTCGATACGGGTTTTCTGATAGACATTCTCGGCGTGGTTTGGCTGGTGGTGTCGCTGTTTCTGGTGGTTTTCAGTTCCCGCCAGCGGATCAGCGTTTCCTGGGCGTGGGTCTCAGCCGTCTGCCAGTCGTCTGTGGCTGCGGCGGGAGCGGTCGTCGTCGGGTGGGCCGCCTACGCGCCCCACGTGGTCGTGCTGAGCCTTTCCGGCGAGAGCCAGACGCCGTGGGAAACGGTCAGCAGCATCTCACTGCCGATCATCGTGCCGATCGCGCTGCTGAGCTGGGTGACGTTCCTGGTCTGGCTGCTGGTGGATCGCGCGAGACTCGACCGTCGCGGCCCGACGCTGACCGACGGCCTGCGGAGCAACGTTACGCGCTGATGCGACGGACGATTACAGGGCAAATGGATAAAAGCCCACGGGAGGCATTCCGTGGGCTTTAGGGTATCAGGGTAGTTTGAGCGATTGAAATTTTGCACCAGAGGCGAGGATGGTGAAAAGACACATGGACGAAAGATACACAAAACTGTTGAAGGAAAAACTCGACGCCGACAGCTTCGCCAAGCTCGAAGCGCTGGAGAGCGAGAAGCTGTTTGCCTTCGTGGCCGACGCCGTGGAGTTTTGCAAGCCCGATTCGGTCAAGGTCTGCGATGATTCGGCCAAAGACATCGCCTACATCCGCAATCGGGCCGTCGAAATCGGCGAGGAGACGTCGCTGGCCGTCACCGGCCACACCGTCCACTTCGACGGCTGCCACGACCAGGCGCGCGACAAGAAGGTTACCCGCTACCTGGTCGGCGAAGACGTCAAGCTGGGCCCAAACCTTAACCAAGTCGAGCGGTCCGCCGGCTTGGCCGAGGTCCGCGGGTTCCTGGCCGGGTCGATGCAGGGCAAGCAGGCCTACGTGCGGTTCTTCTGCCTTGGCCCGACGAACTCACCGTTCAGCATCTCCTGCGTGCAGATTACCGACTCGGCCTACGTCGCCCACAGCGAGGACCTGCTGTACCGCTCCGGCTATGAGCAGTTCAGGCAGTTGGGCGGAGGCGGCAATTTCTTCCGGTTCCTGCACTCGGCCGGTCGGCTGGGCGAGGCGAACACCAGCGTGGACGTCGAGAAGCGGCGCGTGTACATCGACATCGGCGAAGAGATGGTTTACAGCGTCAACACGCAGTACGGCGGCAACACCATAGGTCTGAAGAAGCTCGCCCTCCGCCTGGCTATCCGCAAGGCCGACCGCGAGGGCTGGCTGGCGGAGCACATGTTCATCGTTGGCGTTCACGGCCCGGCCGACCGGGTCAGCTACTTCGCCGGCGCCTTTCCCAGCGCCTGCGGCAAAACCTCAACGGCGATGCTGCCGGGAGAGACCATCGTCGGTGACGACATTGCCTACTTCCGCGTAATCGACGGCGAGGCCCGCGCGGTCAACGTCGAGAGCGGAATCTTCGGCATCATCCGCGACGTCAACACCGACGACGATCCCGTCATCTGGAACGTATTGACAAACCCGGGCGAGGTCATCTTCTCCAACGTGCTTGTTGCCGACGACCGGCCGTACTGGCTGGGCATGGGTGTTGAAATCCCAGCCGCCGGCCGCAACTATTGCGGCAAGTGGCGCGAAGGCCAAACCGACGCCAAAGGCAACGATATTACGCCGTCGCACAAGAATGCCCGCTACACCGTGGCGCTTAGGGCGCTGTCGAACCTTGACCCCAATGCCGACGCGCCGGCCGGTGTGCCGGTCGACGGCGTCATCTACGGCGGGCGCGACAGCGACACGTCCGTGCCCATCCAGCAGAGCTTCGACTGGCCCCACGGCGTCGTTGCCTACGGCGCGTCGCTGGAGAGCGAAACCACCGCCGCCACGCTCGGGGCCGAGGGCGTGCGAGTGTTCAACCTGATGAGCAACCTGGACTTTTTGGCCATACCGCTGGGAAAGTACATCCAGAACAATCTGGACTTCGGCCTGGCCCTGGACAATCCGCCGGCTGTCTTCGGCACCAACTACTTCCTGAAGGGCAGCGACGGAAAGTATCTCAACGCCATGCGCGACAAGGCCGTGTGGATCAAGTGGGCCGAGCTGCGCATCCACGGAGACGCCGGGGCACTAAAGACCCCGACGGGACTTATACCAGAATACAAAGACCTGAAGCGGCTGTTTAAGCAGGTGCTCGGCAAGGAATACACCGAGGACGAATACGTCGAGCAGTTTGCCGTGCGTATTGCCGAAAACCTCGCCAAGCTGGACCGGATCGAAAAGATATATCGCCAGGATGTAGCCGATACGCCCAAGGTGGTCCTGGACGTGCTGACGGCCCAACGCCAACGGCTGGAGCAGTTCCGATCGGCCAAGGGCAGCGGCACCGTCAGCCCGCTGGAACTGTAACCTGGCGGCGGGGAATCATTAACCGACAAAACCGCCAACTGCGGTGAGATGCCGCGAGCTTGTTACGGCTGATCCCATGTCAGGACCACGCCCATCGCGCCGGAGCGGTCCTTCAGCAACATCTCGTACAACTGGGGCGCTTCGGTATGAGTCTGCCTGTGCGAGATCAGGTTGCCAATGTCCATCTCGCCCTGGGCGAGGTAATCCAGGAACAACTCAACGTGCCGCTTCGTCGTCCACGGTGTGGCCGGGGTTTCATGGGCTGGATGCGACATGGTATGCGCACCGATAATCTGGAAGCTGGGCGCGTTGCAAAGGTCGTGGAAATCGAAGCTTGTCGCCTTCCGCGGGCTGGACAGCACGACGAATTTGCCCTCCTGGCGCAGCGGCTCGAACTCCGAGGGGATGAGGTCCGCGTTGCCCGTAACCTCAAACACCACGTCTGCCATCCTGCCGTGGGTCTGCCGGCGAACGACGTCTGCGGCGCTCTGCTTGGCGGCGTTGATGGTAGTTACGCCGTCGGCAACGAGCGACAGCCGTTGGACAGCCACATCCACCGCGAAGATGTGATGGGCACCTGCAATCCGGACGAAGCGCGCGGTAAGCTGGCCGAGCAGACCCATGCCGTAAATCACAACGCTCTGGCCCCACGTTACGCCTCCACGGCGGACGCCGTTCATCGTGAATTGCGCGATGGTAAAGAACGCAGCCTGCTCATCGGGGACGTCCGCTGGAATCTCGACGACACTGTCCACCGGCGCGGTGACGTACCTGGCGTGCTGGCCGTAATTGGCCACACGCTTGCCGACCCACTTGCGGTCCACGTCAGAAGCGGCCTCCACCACCTTGCCGACATTGTCGTAGCCGGGAAGGAACGGATAACGTATGTAACCGGCCCAGCGGCTTTTTTCCGGGAAGTCGCCCGAATACGACGTTAGTTCCGTGCCGGTGCTGATCAAGGTCCGGCTGGTCTTGATCAGCAGTTCACCGGCGGCTGGCGATGGCAGGGGACGGTCCTCAATCACAGCCTTTTTCGGTTCCGGAAAAACCACGGTGGGATTCGTGTCCATTAAAGAACTCTCCTACAAGTTACTTACGATGATTGCAATTGTCGTTGAAGGTCCAGACGGCTCAATAAATCGGCCTGGGCACTTTACGGACCTTTCCGAGGCATGTCAATTCTTGCTCATCCGTCGGGTGCGGGCCTTGCGGCACAATTCAGCCTTGACTTACTTCAGGCAAGGGAGCTACACTGCCAGACTGGTAATATGATATGACGAACACGCAGAAAAACTCGATCCTTCCTGTCGCAAAGCGTGAAACGCTGGTCGAGGCAATCGCCCAGAACCTGATCAACTATATTGCTTCAAACGAGTTACAGGGCGGCGACCGGCTTCCTTCGGAGCGTGCGATGCTGGAGATGATTGACGCCAGCCGGCTGCCCCTGCGCGAGGCGGTGTGCATGTTGAAGGGGTTGGGGATCATTGAGGCCAGGCACGGCAAGGGGATGTTTGTAAAGGACGTGGACCTGTCGAAGGTCTTTGAGATGCTCTCGCCGCTTTTGAAGGTCCAGCGCAGCATCCGCCTGGAGGACATTCTGACGGTTCGTTTTTACATTGAGAGCAGCATTGCCGAAGTCGTGGCGGCCAGGCGGTCGGCCGAAAATATCGAGCTGCTGAAGCGGGACCTGGACCAGATGCGGCAAACGAAGTCGGATACCACAAAGTTCATTGAGCACGACATGGCGTTTCACGCCGAGTTGGCCAAGGGCACCGGAAATGCGATATTTCACCTGTTCATGTCGACGATAGCCGACCTGATCTACCAGGTGCAGTTTCGCTACCCCGACGCCGATTCATTCAGGCAAAAATCGCTGGCTTATCATCAACGAATTTTGGATGCGGTTATTAATAGGGACGGCCGAGAGGCTGCTGCAACGATGCAGCAGCACATCAAGGCAGTGGAGGCTGCGATATGTCGAAAAAGTTCAAAGTCGTAGTAACGGACCACGTTTTTGATTCTTTTGATATCGAGCACGAAGCGCTTGCCGGCGCCGACGCCGAGCTGGCTGTCTGCCAGTGCAAAACGCAGGATGAGATGCGCGAAGCCGTGAAGGACGCCGACGCGGTCTTGAATACGTACCTCGGCGGGCTGGACAAGAGTGTCTTTGCCTCGGCCCCGAAGCTGCGCGTGGTGGTGCGGTACGGCATCGGGCTGGATACGATAAATGTCCCCGATGCGACCGCTTGCGGCATCATGGTAGCCAACGTGCCGGACTACTGCATCGAAGAGGTAGCCGACCATGCGACGGCGTTGTTTTTGACACTGGCCAGGAAGACCGCCCTGTCCGACGCGCAGGTAAAAGGCGGCCAGTGGTCTCTTTCCTACCTCAAGCCCCTGGCCGGCATAACGGACATGACGGCCGGCGTAATCGGCTTTGGACGAATCGGCAAGGCGATTGCCGCCCGCCTGAAGCCATTCGGCCTGCGGGTAACATTTTACGACCCCGCCATAGACCGGGACACCGACGGCGCCGAGTGCGTCGACTTCCGGCGGCTGCTGGAAAACTCGGACGTCATCTTCGTCCAGTGTCCGTCAACCGAAGCCACCCGGCATCTGCTGAACAAGGACGCCTTCGCCGCGATGAAGAAAAAGCCCCTGGTCATCAATGCGGCACGAGGAGCCATTGTGGACACCGACGCGATGGCATGGGCGCTGGAAAAGAATCTTGTTTCCGGCGCAGGCCTGGACGTGCTGGAGGATATCGAAGCCGTCGTCGAGAAGGACCACCCGTTCAAGTCGCTGCCGAACGTCGTTCTTACCCCGCACAGCGCATGGTATTCCGAAAGTGCGATCCAAAAACTGCATAGCAAGGCCGTCGGGCAGGTTGTCCAGGTGCTCAACGGCGAGCAGCCGACGTATCTGGTCAACCCGGAAGCACTGGAAAAGAAATAGCGGTATCCAAAAAGAAGATGCCGTGGACGTTTAACGAGTACCGTTTTTAAGGATAAGGAAATTAATCATGAGCGAGCCGTATCATACCGACCAGTGGTTTACCAGCCCGTGGAACTGGGAGCCTGAAGTAGTAAAGGATTTTTGCTTTCCCGAAAAGATCAAGCTGCACGACGTAACGCTGCGCGACGGCGAGCAGCAGGCGGGCATCATTTTGCGCCAGGAAGAAAAGGTTCGCATAGCCGAAGCCCTGGCGCGGGCGGGCGTGCATCGGATCGAGGCGGGCATGCCGGCGGTATCAAAGCAGGATGAGGGCGCCATAAAACAAATCGTAAAGGAGAAGTTCGGCCCCGAGATTTTCGCCTTCGCCCGCTGCATGAAGCCGGACGTCGAGCGGGCGGCACAATGCGGCGTGGACGGCATCGTTATCGAAATCCCATCCAGCGAGCACATTATTCAGAAGGCCTACAAGTGGGAGCTTCAGCGGGCGGTTGACCTGTCCGTCGAGGCCACCCGCTACGCAAAGGAATGTGGCCTGTACACCGTCTTCTTCCCCATCGACTTTACGCGGGCATCCATGACATGGGTGCTGGACCTGATCGAGAAGGTCGCCACCGAGGGCCACATGGACGCCCTGGCTGTGGTCGATACGTTCGGCGGGCTGGCCCCCAGCGCCGTGCCGCACGTGATTCGCACGATTAAATCGAGAATCGATAAGCCGCTTGAGACGCACTTTCACGACGATTTCCGCCTGGGCACGGCCAATACGGCCTTGGCGCTGGCTGCCGGGGCGGAGGTGGCCCACGTAACCGTCAGCGGTATCGGCGAGCGGGCCGGCAACGTGCCGCTGGAAGACCTCGTCATGACGCTGCTGACCATGTATGGCCAGGACATCGGCGTCGATACGAAGCAGTTCTTCGAGCTGTCGGCTCTGGTCTGCGAGCTGACCGGCGCAGTCATACCGTCCAATCGTGCGGTCGTCGGGCCTACCACGTTCGACGTCGAGAGCGGCATCATCGCCGACTGGGTGCGAAACTGCGGCGAAGAGAACGCCCTGGAGCTTACGCCGTACCGGCCGCAACTGGTCGGTCAGCAACCCGCCCGGATTGTCCTGGGCAAAAACAGCGGACTGCCGTCCGTGGTGGAATACCTCGAACGCACCGGGCTAAGCTGCTCCGACAAAGACAAGCTGCTGGGCATGGTGGCCAAGATCAAGGAAAAGGCCTTTGATCAAAAGCAGCTGCTGACAGTCGAACAGTTCCAGGAAATTGCGTCGGAGTTTCTGAGCTAGCGGCTTCAGTGATCGCAGATGTTGTCTCCGGCCTGGAGTGTGCCGTTTAGATACGCGGTAACGAGCTGTTCAGGCTCCTCGGCCGGCGCGCCGACGACAACGGTGATGCCATTTTGCGCGAACAGCTGTTGCGCCCGTTGGCCCATGCCGCCTGCGATGATTACGTCGGTGCCTTGCTCGCCCAGCCAGGCCGGCAGAACGCCCGGCTGATGAGCAGGGGGCGCCAGATTCGCCGTGCTGAGAATCTTCTTCGCCTGTTCATCCACGTCGAGAATCGCAAATGTCTCGCAGTGGCCGAAGTGCATAGCCAGCCGACCTTCCGCCAGTGGAATCGCAATCTTCATCCTGTATTTCTCCTTATGATCATTTTTAATCATTCCGGCTGCTCGTGGATTGCCGCTGATATCTTCTGCCAAAGTTGTTTGACGTCCGTTGCCACACCGTCGGAGGCGTATTCGACAACGGACAGTTTTTCGATTTGTGCTTTCGTTACGGCCGAATCATAGCGGACCTTTCCAGCGACCGTCAGTGAGCGGCTGCGAGCGAAGTCTTCTATCTCGCGGGTGCAATCACCGTTCAGGTCCCACTTATTGATGCAGATGAGTGTCCGGATGCCGAAGTGCTTCGTCAAATCCGCCACGCGCTGAAGATCGTGCAGGCCGCTCAGCGTAGGTTCAGTAACAATAAGAACCAGCTCAGCACCGGTGATTGACGCGATTACCGGACAGCCGATGCCCGGCGCACCGTCGATAAGGACCATGTCAAACCGCCGCTGCTCGGCGATTTTTTTCGCCTGCGTACGGACGATGCTGACGAGTTTGCCGGAATTTTCCTCGGCCACGCCGAGCTTGGCATGAACCATAGGCCCGCAGCGGGTATCGGAGACGAACCACTCGCCGTTGACGACCGGGCCGAATTCGACGGCGTCGGCGGGGCAGAACCAGGCGCAGACGCCGCAGCCCTCGCAGGCGATCGGGTCAACGCGGTAGGTCTTGTCGACGGTGTCGTTGCCCGGAGCGTCGAATGCGATAGCCTCGAAGCGGCACAGTTCGGCGCACTTGCCGCATGCGACGCACTTTTCGGATATTATTTTCGCCCGGCTGCCGCCGGAGAAGGAATCACGTTTTATGACCGTCGGCTCGAGGACGAGATGCAGGTCGGCCGCATCCACGTCGCAGTCGGCCAGGACGGCCTTGTCGGCCAATGCAGCGAAAGAGGCGACAATGGAAGTCTTGCCCGTCCCGCCCTTGCCGCTGATAACCACTAGTTCTTTAAGCATACTTCCTCTTTCCTATATTTATTTAGGCTCACTTGGACTTGTCGCTGGCGGACGAAAGCCCCTGGCCCAAATGATCTGCTTCTGTTCAATAAGACGGACCCTGATAGCCTTGAATTCTATTTTCTTCAGCAGCCTTCCAAGTTCCTCAGGTTGATAGTACCTTTCGTCCCAGAGCTTCTGGGCGAGCGAGTTCTTGGGGAAATCCACAATCAACAACTCGCCCCCAGGGCGAAGACTCCGACGAGCTTCGGCCAAAATCGTTTCAGGATGCTCCATTTCGTGAAAGGCCCACATTGAGACCACCGCATCTACGCTCGCGCTCTTGACAAAACTTAACTGCTTGGCGTTTTTACGAATGCACTGAAAGCGTCGACCGTCGGACGTGTGGCGGCGTTTTGGGAAAGTGTGGTCCGAAATATCTATTCCGGTAACCTTCTGGCGATAGGCTCGTGCCAGGTATTGCACGAGATCGCACGCTCCGCAGCCAAGGTCAAGGATACGTCCGGCAAGGCGCAGCTCCCGACCGATCCGCTGATGCAGGCGGGATTTGATTTTCTCGTAGAAATCGTCCGATAGTTTCTTTTTCCCAGCCATGCTTCACATACCCATCCTTACCGTAGATTACGCAAGTGGGCACGTTCCCGTTGGACAACTCGAACTGCTCGACGAAGAACCGCCGGACTTTGCGGCGAACGTCGAGAAGACCTTTTCTGTGTTCTTTGACCCGCACTTCTCGCAGGTGTGAGTTTTCTTGCTCCAGACCCTTTCCAGAAACGAACTCACGTGACCACACTTCTTGCATTGAT
>JAXIHJ010000110.1:0-19201 GCA_034189755.1 Planctomycetota bacterium | reverse complement strand
ACGGATCAGCGGGTCGCTCGCGGCGTAGTTGACGCCGGTAACCTTGCCCGAAGTGTCCATGACAACCATCGACTTCAGCACATCGTTAATCTGGCCGGTCTTGAACATCAGCTTGACGGCCGCATTGCCTTCGACCGTGCCGTTGTGCTCGAAGTAGCCCACGCCGCTGGAAAACAGCACGATTCTTGTTACCGGCAGGTCGACCTGTTGCGCCACGCCGGGCGCCGAGACCGCCAGCAGGACGGCCGCCATTGCAATCAATGCGTGTCTCATGGTGTGTCTCCTATATAGAAGTCTTCCTGACCCCATGCCGCCTTTCGGCACATCCGGCGGATATGGTACTTCTTATTGGATGCGCAAGACAGGCCTTGGTTCCGGGTTTATTTGCGGCACGCGGCACGCGACGGCGCCCGGCTAAAAGGATTATCCTCCGAGACTGCGTGCGCGGTATAATTTGGGCAAGCAAAGGAGGGCGGTTCGAGAAGGCATGGCCGAGTTGAAACGTACTAATTTGTCCGTACGGCGGGAGCGGGCGCTGCTGGTGGCGGTCATACTGCCGGAAAGCAGCGCCGACCCTGCGGACCCGCTGGGGGAGCTGCGCAGCCTGGCCCGGACGGCCGGGGCGCAAGTCGTCGATGAGATCGTCGCCCGCCGGCGAAGCGTGCATCCGGGCCTGTACGTCGGCTCGGGCAAGGCCGCTCAAATCGCCGAACGGGCCGGGCAGAACAGCGCCGAGACGATTATCTTCGACAACGACCTTTCGCCGGCACAGATACGCGACCTGGAGGAAGTTGTCGGCCGAAAGGTGCTCGACCGCAGCGAACTGATACTGGATATCTTCGCCTCGCACGCCCGGACGGCCGAAAGCCGCCTCCAGGTCGAGCTGGCGCAGTTGGAGTATACCTATCCGCGTCTGCGTCACATGTGGTCGCACCTGGAGCGTCTGGCCGGCGGGGCAAGCACCGCCGCAGCCGCCGTCGGCGGCATCGGCACGCGCGGGCCGGGCGAAAAGCAGATAGAAACCGACCGCCGGCTCGTCCAGAAGCGAGTCAGCTATCTCAAGCGGCGCATCGCCGCAATCGACAAGCGCAAGGTTCGCCAGGTGCGGGCGAGAAAGGGCACGTTCTGCATCTGCCTGGTGGGCTATACCAACGCCGGCAAGAGCACGCTTATGAACCGGCTGACCGACGCCGACGCCGTAGTGGCCGACATGCTGTTTGCCACTTTGGAGACCAAGACCCGCCGCTGGCGGCTCGGCGACGGCCGGTGCGTACTGCTTTCGGATACGGTCGGCTTCGTCCGCGACCTGCCGCACCACCTGGTAGCCAGCTTCCGCGCGACGCTGGAGGAGGCGATATGGGCCGACCTGCTGATTCACGTAGCCGACGCCTTGCACGAACGTGTCCAGCAGGAGATAATTGCCGTGGAGCGCGTGCTGGCTGAGCTTGGCTGCGCAGACCAGCGAAGGCTGCTTCTGCTGAACAAGACCGACAAGGTCAACGATCCGACGGTGCGGACGGTCCTGTCGCAGCAATTTCCCGATGCCTTGTTCGGCTCGGCGGCTACGGGCGAGGGCATCGACGAACTTGTTGACGCGGTAGCACGCCGCGCCGGCGGCGAGCCGGTTTGCGTAACACTCCGGGCCAACTGCCGAAACGGCCGGCTGATGCAGTATATCGCCCAGCACGCCGATATGCGCGACCAGAGCTTCGCAGACGCCACCGCTGAAATCGAAGCGGTCATGGCCGCCGACTGCCTGGACCGGCTACGCGCGTTCGGCGACGACGTGGAAATACTTTGCCAAACGGGGAGCTGAGTTGGATGAATAAGCTCGCACTTACGGCGGTGCTTGCGTGGGCGGTGGTTGCGGGCGGCGTTTTTGCCGCCGGCGATCACAAGGCCGACGAGTCGGCCAATGAGCGGCCGAAGATACCGCCGACCGTCCGCCCGCCTGAAGACCAGAAAATCGTCAAGTATCGCCCGGCGACCCCCAAGCAGATTGAGGCCAACCACAAGCTGGCCAAACAATGGGCCGAAAAGGTGCGCCAAGACATCGCGCCCAAAATGCACCTGGTTGAAACGGAGCACTTCCTAATTTTCAGCGAGTGGGCGCTCGACGACGACAAATCGCTGGCGGACGTCTGCGAGAAGATGTACGCGGCGATGTGCAGGCAGTTCGGCATCCCGGCCAAGCAGAACATCTGGGCCGGCAAGTGCCCGATATATCTCTTCCGGAACATCGGGCACTTTAGGCGTTTCACGACAGAGGTGGACCAGGCCGATCGCCCGGAAGCAGCGGGCTATCAACGGCAGTATTCCAACGGTTTTTGCTACATCGTGATAAACGCTGTTCGCAACAAGATACAGTTCTACGGGATACTGGTGCACGAGGCTACACATGCCTTTCTCGGGCGATATCTGACCAACCGCCCCGTTTCAACGTGGGTCAACGAGGGCTTGGCCGAGTACATGGCCGCCATGCAGGTGCCCGGCTCGTGGGCGTCGCAGCGGCACATCTACGCCGCCCGCGTTGCTGCTAAAGGCAGAGCCGATGTGATGCGGATATTCCAAGACATGGAACCAACCGAGCTGGACTACGGGTTGGCACAGAGCCTGGTGCGATTCATGATAGCCCGGGACCGTAAAGCGTTCGTCAAGTTCGTCAAGCTCATCAAGGAAGGCGAGTCGGAAGCCGAGGCCCTGAAAAAAAGCTACCGCACCACTCACGCAGGCCTCGCCCGCGCCTGGACACAGGCGGTGGAGCGGATGTATAAACTCCGACGATGACGATTCTGTGTGTATTGGTCCTGTCTGCGGCGGTCTTTGTTTTAGCCGGTCGTTTTTATTCTCGTTTTTTAGCCCGCAGCGTGGGCGAGGATGTTTCCCGTATCACGCCCGCGATTCAAAACAGCGACGGCTGCGATTACGTGCCGACGCCCACGCCGGTGGTCTTTGCGCATCACTTCGCCTCGATCGCCGGCGCCGGGCCGATTGTCGGGCCGGTCATCGCGATCATCTACGGCTGGCTGCCTGCGCTTGTCTGGGTGGTCTTCGGCAGCGTGCTGATTGGGGCGGTGCACGATTATCTTGCAACTTACATGTCCGCGCGGTCCGGCGGGCAGTCGGTCGCCACCATCGCCCGCCGAATGCTCGGCGGGGAAGTGTTCGTAGCGATGACAATCTTCCTGGTCGTCATGCTGGCGCTGGTGTGTGCGACCTTCTTGAACCTTTCCGCCGCAGCACTGACGAGCATGCTGCCGTTCGACCGCCTGGAGCTGCCGGCATCTCAGACACTGTTTCGCGTCGTCGGCGAAAAGGTGGTCATCGGCGGTATCGCCTCGATGAGCGTCATCGTCATCACGGCCGTCGCACCGCTTCTGGGCTGGCTGTACATCCGAAAAAAGGTCGCCGTCTGGAAGTGCTCACTTCTGGCAATCGCCATCTGCACGGTCAGCATCACAATCGGCGTCTTTTACCCGGTTGCATTTCCCGAACAGGTTCACATTCTCGGCCTGACGCTGACAGGCAGGCATATCTGGATGTTCCTGCTGAGCGCTTACGTTCTGGTGGCGGCGGGTGTGCCGGTATGGATTTTTCTCCAAAGCCGCGACTTCATCAACGTGCACATCCTCTACGTGGGTATGGGCGTGTTGTTTGTAACGCTGTTGGTGGCGGGCTTCCGCGCGCCGCCGCCGGCCGAGCCGATTCCGCCGCTCAACATCGCCGAAGGTACCACCGCGCTGGGCGTGTTCTGGCCGACGCTGTTCATCGTAATAGCCTGCGGGGCGGTCAGCGGCTTCCACAGCCTCTGTGCCGGCGGCACCACCTGCAAACAGATTACCTCCGAGCGCGCCGCCAGGCAGGTTGGCTACTATGGCATGTTGCTGGAGGGCTTCCTGGCCGTGTGCGTTATCTCCGTGCTCGTCATCGGCGTGGTGAAGAGCGACTACATTCGCGACGTTCATCCGTCGCTGGTCGGCGTGGCGAATAAATCCAACGCCGTTCTGGGCTTTGCGATGGCCGTAGGTAATGCGGCCAAGCTGGCGTTCGGCGTGCCCGTGGCGGTCGGGGCGCTGGCCGGAATGGTGCTGCTGGAAGGATTCCTGGTAACCACACTGGATACGGCCATCCGACTGACAAGGTATCTGATTGAGGAAATCTGGCGGACGTTCTTCGCCGCATATGACAACCCCGCCGCCTCGGCCGGGCCGGGCCGCTGGCTGTGGAAACTGCTGCGGCAGTACTGGTTCAACTCGTCACTGGCCGTGGCGCTGACGCTGGCGTTCGCACTGACCGGCGGCGTAAAGGCGCTGTGGGGAATCTTCGCCACGGCGAACCAGCTTCTGGCGGCGATGGTCCTGTCTCTGGCGGCGCTGTGGCTGCTGCGGCAGGGCAAACGAGTGTGGTTTGTCTTCCTGCCGGCGGTTGCGATGCTTGTAACTACCGCAACGAACCTCGTGCTGATGCTGAAAAAGTTCCTTCAAAAGCCTGCCGCCAACGCCACGCTCCTGACGGCCGACATCGTGATTATGCTTATCACGCTGTACCTGTTCATCGCCGGCGTGCGTGCGGCTGTGTCGCATTTTGGCCAAAAACGCCGGGCATGAGATGAACGACTTTTTGTACCAGGCGCACGGATTCACTGCCGATGCTGTTGCGCCGGTTCGTACGGCTCGGTGTGGACAACCACGTCCATCAGGTTCGGCCCGGCTTGCAGCAGGCGGTGCTTGACGGCCCCAGCGATTTCGTGGCCTTGCCGGACCGTTATCTCCGGATCGACCAGGATATGCAGGTCCGCCTGCATGCCCGGCCCAATGAAGCGGGTTCGTATGGCGTGGACCTGGCGCACGCCGTCGGTTTGCAGGGCGAGGTTGCAGATTTGCTCTCGCTGCCTAGCCGAAGCCCCGGTGTCGGCCAGTTGCTTCAGCCCCGGCCAACCGATCCGCCAGGCCGCGTGCAGAATGAACAGCGAGACCAGCACCGCCCCCACGTGGTCCAGGAACGCCAGGCCCGGCGCCGCCGCCGCGGTCGCCACGGCGGCCGCAGCCGGCACCGAACTAAGCGCGTCCGAGCGGTGGTGCCAGGCGTTGGCGATGACAGCCGACGACCTGATCCGCCTGCCGACGCCCGCCGACCAGCGATAAAGCCACTCCTTGCTCACGATCGAGACGGCCGCGGCTATGAAGGCGATCCATCCGGGCCGGTCGGCATGATGCTCCTGCAACGTCGCCAGCGCCCGGTAGGTCAGGCCAACGCCGACAGCCGCCAGAACGGCGGCGATTGACACCGCCACCATCGTCTCGATCCGCTGGTGGCCGTGCGGGTGGTCGGCGTCGGGCGGCCTAGACCAGAACCTCACACCCACCAACAGTGCGATGTCCGTGGCGCTGTCGGAGAGGCTATGAATGGCGTCGGCGACGATCACCTGGCTATGGCCCATGATTCCAGCGAGGAACTTCATGGCCGACAGGAGGAAGTTGACCGCCAGGGAAATCCAGGCAAGCCTTTTAATGGCCACGCACCGGCCGGGCTGGAGTTCGGCCGGGCTGGGCGTCTTGAGGCTGAAATTCTGCATCTGCGTCGTTCCGTATCGGCTTTAGGCTATCGTGCGTATTCGACGCATCGGACCTCGCGGACGAGCGTAACTTTAACCTCGCCGGGGTATTCCATCTCATCCTCGACGCGCCTGGCGATGTCGCGGGCGATCTTTGCCGAGAGCCTGTCATCGACGTTTTCGGCGTCTACGATTACGCGGACCTCGCGGCCGGCCTGGATGGCGTAGGCTTGCTTGACGCCCTCGAAGGCCATGGCGACCTCTTCGAGCTTTTGCAGCCGCTGGACGTATCGCTCCAGACTTTCACGGCGGGCGCCCGGGCGGGCGGCGCTGATGGCGTCGGCGGCTGAGACGATCGGGGCATATATACTCCGGACTTCGATATCGCCGTGATGAGCGCCGACGGCATTGATGACCTCGTCCCGCTCGCCGTAGCGCTTTGCCAGGTCGGCGCCTATCTGCGGGTGTGTGCCCTCGACTTCATGGTCGACGGCCTTGCCGATGTCATGCAGCAGCCCACACCGACGGGCGAGCCGCCCGTTCAGGCCAAGCTCCTCGGCGATGGCCTGAGACAGGAACGCCACCTCCATCGAATGCTTCAGGACGTTTTGGCCGTAGCTCGTGCGGAAATGCAGCCGGCCCAGAAGTTGAACAAGTTTATTATGCAGGCCGCGCACGTTGGCCTCCACCACTGCCTGCTTGCCGTATTCGGTAATCTCCTTGGTGAGGCTCTTCTCGGTGTTGGCGACGATTTCTTCAATGCGCGTCGGGTGAATTCGCCCGTCCTGGATGAGTTTTTCCAGCGACCGCCTGGCCACCTCGCGCCTGACAGGGTCAAACGCCGATACAACCACCACGCCCGGCGTATCGTCCACGATTACATCCACGCCGGTGGCCTTCTCGAAGGCTCGGATATTTCGGCCTTCCCGGCCTATGACTCGCCCCTTCATGTCGTCGGATGGAATATCCACCGTCGAAACGGTCGCGTTGGACGTGTGCTCAGCGGCGTACCGCTGAAGTGAGGCGACGATAATCTCGCGGGCCTGGCCTTCGGCCTGTTCGCGGGCCTCTTCCAGGCGCCGCTCGATCAACTGGGCCGTTTCACGCTCCATGTCCTTTTCGACCCGGTCCAGCAGTGTGTTCTTGGCCTCTTCCATCGAGAGGTTCGCCACCTTCAGAAGCTGGGTTTTTTGCTGGGCGATTAGTTCGTTAAGATGCCGATCCTTGTTAGCCAGGGATTTCTCCCGTTCGGCGACGGCTTGGTCGGCCGTTTCAAGCATGCGCTCCTTGGAATGGAGGGTTTCAAGCTTCTGGTCGATCAGGTCCTCCCGTTTTGAGAGGCGTTTTTCCTCTGCGCGGAGTTCCTGGCGTGCGGATTTGGTATCGGTGTCGAACTGCTCTCTGCGACGGAGGGAATCGCTTTTGGCCTGGGCTTCAGCCTGAGCGATGATCTTTTGTGCTTCGGCCTCGGCGGCGGCCCGACTGACGGCAAGCCCCTTCTCCGCCTGGGCACGCTTGCCGCGCTCAATCATCTTGAGCGACAATACCGTAATTCCCACAAGCACCAGACCGGAAATTAAAATCCACATCACCTGCAAGGGGTCCGATTGGCCGGCGGCGGCAAGCTGAGATACAAACATGGCGCATTCCTTTCTGAACAGGTGACGTAACGAGGAAGCATTTGGTCAGACAGACGCGCCGACGACCTGGCGGACGTAACATGTGCTACGTCCGGTCGGGTCCAATTCACTTAAGCCGGGCTTTCACGTTTCGCAGCCGGGCACCACGGGCAAGGGGAGTTTGCACATCCATGGCGCCCCGTGCATTTGAGCAGTAGGCTCCGGGAACACCGGATCAACCTTGATACCTGCGCTTGCTGCACACCGAGAGCTTGAAAGCTCTATAGCCGCCCCAAACTTTATGCGACGTTGGCTCATGTGAATTCTATGACCCGGAGGCCTCGTCCCCGCAACTGTGCAGGGGCGAATAATCGGTGTTCGTCGCTGTGGCGTCCTTTTTGTCAGAAGTCTCCTTGGCCTTTCGGTAAGGCGACGCCGCCAACACATATGCCCGCCGCTGGCAAAACGCCAATGCGGCAGGCCATGAACACCGCTTGCCGGACGGCCTGTCTGTTGTGCAACCTCGGCCGTCGCTACCTGATACATAAAACCTTGGCCGAACACACGAATCGGCCAGAATTCCAACTATTCACTATATATACTCTACTTCGGCCGATTTGGTTCGGTCAAGTAGAAATGAGACGACTTCTTTTCACGCCTCAGGACGTGACAGAGAAGCGTCCGTAAGTTATATTGATGCCTGCGATAACCGCGAAAAACACGAGGCCGGACAGATGATAAATATCACCCCATTGGCCTGGGCCTGGACGGACTGGCTGATAGAAACAAAGTTTCTTAACAACGAGCTTTGGCGGTGGCTGGCCCTGCTGGGCGTGTTGCTGGTCGGCTTGCTCGTCGGCAAGGTGGTCTCGCTGCTGCTTCAAAAGCACGGGCAGGTGCTGTGCGATCGCCAGAAGTCCTGGCTGCTCGGCAGACTGTTGCGCAGCCTTTCCGGCCCGGTGACGATGCTGGCACTGGCGGTGGGACTTTACATCGCCGCCGGCTTCATGAACCTGCGGTACGAAAGCAGCCCCCCGGCCGAAGGCGGCGTGCCGGTCGTAACAGACTTAAAAAGTCTCTGGCTTAATGCCTGCAGCACGATTGCCGTCCTGGCAACCGGCTGGTTCATCTACAAGCTGGTGGATGCCATCGAATTCTTCCTGCTGCGGTGGACCTCCAAGACCAACACGCTGCTGGACGATCAGCTCGTGCCGATTATCCGCAAGACGTTGCGAATCTTCGTGGTGGTTGTCGCCGGCCTGTTCATCGCACAGAATATCTTCCACTGGCAAATCGGCGCGATGCTCGCCGGGCTGGGCATCGGCGGTTTGGCGTTTGCATTGGCCGCCAAGGATACGCTGGCCAATTTCTTCGGCTCGGTAACCATCTTCACCGACCGGCCGTTCCAGATGGGCGAGCGCATCGTCGTCAAGGGCTACGACGGCACGGTCGAAGAAGTCGGCTTCCGCTCCACGCGGATCCGTCTGCTCAACGGCCATCTGGTAACGGTGCCGAACTCGGTAATTGCAAACGAAACGGTTGAAAACATTTCCCGCCGGCCTTACATCAAGCGGACCCTGGAGATAACCGTTACCTACGACACCGCACCTGAAAAACTCCAGCGCGGGGTCGAGATAATTCGCCAAATGCTCGATGCCCGCAAGGACCACTTCGCCGAGGGCTTCCCGCCGCGTGTATACTTCGGCGATTTTGGCGCCGCGAGCCTGAACATCGTGGTCTATTACTGGTTTACGCCCCCGGACTGGTGGGAATATCTGGCGTTCAACCACGATTTCAATACGGAACTTCTGCGGCGGTTCAACGAAGAGGCCATAAAGTTTGCCTTCCCGACACAGACGCTCTATCTCAAGCAGGACTGAATCATCTCTGATGAGGTAAGCCAGGCCAGACGCTGCAAATAAGCGTTAATGGCTCCAGCTTCACTTCTTGCGGCGGCTAAGCCGGGCGGATAGCGGCAAGGGCAGATAGGCAAGGACGACGAAAACCACGCCCACGCCTTCCAGAAACACGATGTACCACGGCCAGGGCAGGAAGAAAAACGGACTTGGCGCATCGGGCGGGCGGCACAGAAACATGTAGTTCGCATCGAGCAGCACGTTCGCGCCGGCGACGGCGGCTGCGAACAGGTTGGATATGACAATCGTGCGGACGATCGACCGCCGCGACGGGCCAGTTCGGAGATGGGGATCTCCCCTCTCAGGCCCTCCAGAACGATGCGAATCTTCTCTTTAGCGGAGAACTTACGTCGGGTTGCTTTACGGATCTCTTGTACGATGTTCTTTGCCATGATCAGCTCCTTTTACCTGCTCCCGAACCAAGTATCCAGAGCCGAGATCGTTGCTGTTGGCGAAGTGAGCGTAGCGAACGCAGCCAACAGCAACGTGTGACTTAACTTTCCAATGCCTCCACTGCCAAAGTCGCAGACTTTGAACAACTTCGGACGGCGAGATAGAATAGTGGCGAGTCGTCGAGCCCTGAAGGTCAGGACGCTCGGGCGACGCAAAAAGAAAAACCGGTTCGCCGCGCGGCGATCCGATAGGTTAATCCCAACCAGTATTTGAGCCGAGAACTGTGACTTAATCTAAGCTGCCCAAACTGCTATTTTAGCTGAAGACATACATTTATCAGCATTTCGTGCCGAACCCAATGAGTTTCCACGTGAAATCCAGGTTTACGGATGGTATTAAGGCTATCTCAAAAGCCTGTCCGCTCCAGAGTGAGGCAAATGCGTGGATTGGCTGGGCGGACGGGGAATATCGAAGAGTGCTTAATGGCACAGGTTGATGCACAGCTTAGCACGGGTCTTCCCGGTCTTGACCGGGTGCTGAAAGGCCTTATTCCGGGCGACAACATTGTCTGGCAGGTCGATTCGATCGAGGATTACCTGCCGTTTGCCGAGCCGTACTGTCGCAAC
The DNA here is from genome assembly GCA_034189755.1 of Planctomycetota bacterium. Classification (GTDB taxonomy): domain Bacteria; phylum Planctomycetota; class Phycisphaerae; order SM23-33; family SM23-33; genus JAXIHJ01. The sequence goes on along the minus strand of JAXIHJ010000110.1, from coordinate 9,093 downwards.
GCCCTGGAATGCGACCAGAGGCTGATTTACTTTCGCTTTGCCAGGCACCGCCCCCTGGTGGATGCCGATACAGGCGCAGATATACACCACCTCCACCCCGAGGCCGGCTTCGAGCAATTCATAACGGAAGTCCACAAGGTGATCAAAGATGTCGGAAAGGGCGGGTACTACCTGTTCGACTGCCTTTCGGACCTTGCTGTGGACTGGTACAGCGACCAGATGCTGGGTAATTTCTTTATGCTCACCTGCCCGTATCTCTACGATGCGGAGGCAATAGCCTGCTTTCCCCTTCTGCGGAACCACCATTCCTTCTACGCCACCTCGCCTATCACTGAAACCACCCAGGTGTTGCTCGATATTCGTCGCCATGCCGGAACGCTGCACGTGCACCCAATGAAGGTCCAGCAACGATATTCCCCGACGATGTACATGCTCCACGCCTGGCAGGGAAATGATTTTGTGCTGGTTACGCAGAGCGCCAGGATATCGGAGATTCTACAGGCTGCACCCCGGCATGGGCTGGAATCGCCAAGTTACCGCCTGGACGTATGGAGCCGGACGTTCCTTCAGGCTGAGGAAACCCTGGCTGCAATACAGCGTGGCGAGGCCCCCCCGGAAAAGACCGACGAATGCTTCCAACGACTCCTTCGAATGGCGATATCCCGCCACGGACGAATGCTTGGCTTGGCGGAAAAACACCTGACACTCCTGGACTTGTTGGATATCGGCAGGCGGATGGTCGGCACCGGGCTGATCGGCGGGAAATCCGTCGGCATGCTGCTCGCCAGAGCGATACTGGAACAGGCCGACACACGGTGGACCGAGGTGCTGGAACCACACGATTCGTTCTTCATAGGTTCGGATGTGTTCTATACATTTTTCGTAACCAACGGCATATGGTGGATCCGGCAGCGGAAGCAGGACCTGGCGAGCTTCATGGAAGGGGCCGAAGCCGCGCGTCGTCGAATACTGGTCGGGGCCTTCCCGGAATACATAGAAAAGCAGTTCGCCGACATGCTGGACTACTTCGGGCAGTCGCCCATTATCGTCCGTTCCAGCAGCCTCCTGGAGGATAACTTCGGAAACGCCTTCGCCGGCAAGTACGAAAGCGTCTTCTGCGTAAACCAGGGGCCAAGACACAAGCGGCTGGAGGACTTCCTCTCAGCCGTGCGAACAATCTACGCCAGTACGATGAGTCAAAAGGCCCTGACTTACCGCGCACAGCGTGGGATGCTCGACCATGACGAGCAAATGGCCCTGCTGGTCCAGAGGGTCTCCGGCGCCGTGCACGACGAGCTTTTCTACCCACAGGTCGCCGGAGTTGGGCTTTCGTTCAACCCATACGTCTGGAGCAGGGACATCGATCCGGAAGCAGGCGTGCTCAGGCTGGTCTTCGCCCTGGGCACACGAGCGGTTGACAGACACGATGACGATTACACAAGGGTCGTAGCCCTGAACGCTCCGGAGAAAAGGCCGGAGTCAAACTTTGACGAGGCCAGACAGTACACCCAGAGAAAGGTTGACGTGCTGGACCTTGCGGCGAATCAACTGCTGTCAAGGAGCTTTTCCGACGTAGCCGAGCGCAGCCCGGACCTGCCGATGGAAATGTTCGCATCGCAGGACGAAGAACTGGCCCGCAGAGCGGCTGAGTCCGGCAGGAAAGACGTCTTTTCTCCCTCGCTGACTTTTGAGAAGCTGTTGAGCGAGACTCAATTCGTCGCAGACATGTGCGAAATACTGAAGACTCTTCAGGCGGCCTACGACTCTCCCGTCGACGTGGAATTCACGGCGAACTTTCTCGGCGACCGTCAATACAAGATCAACCTCTTACAGTGCCGGCCTTTCCAAGGCAAAGGCGGCGGAACCGTTCCGGAACCGCCGAGGAAAATATCAAAGAATAATCTTGTGCTGGAGGCGCACGGGGCTGTCATAGGCCAGAGCAGGGAAGCCAAAATTGACCGGCTGATCTACGTGGTGCCTTCTGCGTACGGCCGGTTGCCTATAAGCGACAGACATCGTATTGCCCGGCTGATCGGTCAAATCACACACGTCGAGGAGGCAAACAAGCCTGCGACCACGATGCTGCTCGGGCCGGGACGATGGGGGACGACCACGCCATCGCTCGGCGTGCCGATCAGCTTTTCCGACATCAATACCGTATCGGCGCTCTGTGAAATAGTGGCCATGCGCGAGGGCTTGGTCCCGGAGGTGTCGCTGGGAACGCACCTGTTCAGCGAAATGGTGGAGCTGGACATACTCTACCTTGCCCTGTTCCCGGCCCGGGAAAGCAACTTTCTAAACAGTGACTTTTTCGAGAAGGCCCCCAACAAGCTGACCGAATTGCTCCCGGGCGCAGCCGAGTGGGCCGATACTGTCCGCATCATAGATGCCGCCGACCTGGGTGGCGGCGTTACGGTCAAACTCAATGCAAACACCATAGACCAAAAGGTCGTCTGCTACCTCGAACATGTAGGAAGTGACGGCGCGTAACCTCCTGTCTGGGGGTCTTTAAGTATCGACGGCGTACCTGTGCTCGGCATGATTCACCGGCCCTGAAGCCGGCGGTCGATTGCAGCAGCGACACATCTGCCTGAGGCGATGGCGCGAACAATCAGCGATGCCCCCAAGACCGAGTCTCCGGCTGCGAAAATGCCGGGTTCGGAACTATGGCAATGACCATCCGTCGCTATGTTCCCGTTCCGATCCAGTTGCAAACCGAATTTCTCAACCAGGCCGCTGTGCTCGACGTGCACAAAGCCCATCGCCAGCAGGACCAGGTCAACCTTCATGCTGAATTCGGTGCCGGGGATTTCCTTCATCTGCCATTCGCCGCCGGCCGGCGTCCACTCGACCTCGCAGCCGCGAAGCTCGCTGACCCGCACACCGGCGCCCGTGAACTTCTTCGTCAGCACACTCCAGCGGCGCGTGCAGCCTTCTTCGTGTGAACTGGACGTCCGCAGGATATTAGGCCACAGCGGCCAGGGGGTTTGGGGGTTGGCCTTCTCCGGCGGTTTAGGCAGAATCTCAAACTGGTAAATTTCCTTTGCGCCCTGACGCCTGGCCGTGCCGATGCAGTCACTGCCCGTATCCCCGCCGCCAATAACGACGACAATCTTGCCGGCGGCGTCGATTTGTTTCTCGCGGGCCTGGTCCTCACCGGCATTGATCCGGTTCTGTTGAGTGAGATAGTCCATCGCGAAGTGGATGTTCTCCAGGCCCCGGCCGGGAACGGCCAGGTCGCGCGGTTGTCCGGCGCCTAATGCCAGGCAGACGGCGTCGAATCGCCCGCGCAGATACTGCAGCGAGATATCCTCGCCTATATTTACGTTTGGCTGGAATTCGACACCTTCGGCCTGCATCTGTTTGATGCGCCGGTCGATAATTTTCTTGTCCAGCTTGAAGTCGGGAATTCCATATCTGAGTAACCCGCCGATGCGTTTGTCCTTTTCGAATACGACCGCATCGTGGCCGGCGCGTGCCAGTTGTTGCGCGGCGGCCAGACCCGCCGGGCCGGAACCAACCACCGCAACGTGCTTGCCTGTTTTCTTTGCCGCCGGCATGGGTCGGATCCAGCCCTCGGCGAAGCCGCGATCAGCTATTTCCCGCTCGATCTGCTTTATCAGCACCGGCGTCTGATCGATGTTGAGCGTGCAGGCGGCTTCGCACGGTGCGGGGCAGAGCCGCCCCGTTATTTCGGGGAAGTTGTTGGTGGCCTGGAGATTCTCGCACGCCTCGCGCCACCGGCCTCGGTACGCCAGGTCGTTGAACTCCGGGATGCGGTTTTCCAGCGGGCAGCCTGCGGCGTGGCAAAACGGGATGCCGCAATCCATGCACCTGGCGGCCTGGCGGTGCAGCATGTGCTTCGGAAGCGGCAGGCCGATCTCTAAATAGTCCTTTACACGTTCGGCAATCGGCCGATGCGGAGCCTCCTGGCGAGGATATTCCATGAATCCCGTCGGCTTAGACATAAAACACCTCCTCGGTCGCGGGGGTGGTGTCCGTCTGTCTCTGTTCGCGTTCTTTGAGGCGCTGCATTGCCCGGCGATAATCGATCGGCATGACCTTTACGAATTTGCCCAGCATGTCGCGCCACCCGGTGAGGATTTGTTTTGCGAGCCGGCTGCCGGTCCACTGGTGGTGGCGTAAGATCAACTCGTGCAGCAGCGTGGTGTCTTCGTCCCGCCAGAGAGGTTCCACGTCCACCGTGTCCAGGTTGCAGAGGGTGTCGAAAAGTTGATGTTCATCCAGTACGTAGGCGATGCCGCCGCTCATGCCGGCTGCGAAATTCCGGCCTGTCCGCCCGATGACTACAACCGTGCCGCCGGTCATGTACTCGCAGCCGTGATCGCCGACGCCTTCGACGACGGCCACGGCGCCGCTGTTGCGCACGGCGAAGCGTTCGCCGGCCAGCCCGTTGATAAACACCTCGCCGCCGGTCGCACCGTACAACACAACGTTGCCGACAATAATGTTTTCGTGCGATGCGAACGATGCCTCCGGCGGGGTCTGCACCACAATCCGTCCGCCGGAAAGCCCCTTGCCCAGATAGTCGTTGCTGTCGCCGACCAGCCGAAGCGTTACGCCCGGCGCCAGGAACGCCCCGAAGCTCTGTCCGGCCGAACCCCGCAGCGTGATGTCGATTGTTCCGTCCGGCAGGCCGCCGGCGCCGCGGGCGCTGACGATACGATTGCTCAGGATCGTCCCGACGGTGCGATCGATGTTGCGAATCGGTATGTCGATCGAGATTTTGTTGCCGCTGTCGATACTCTTGCCGACCTTCTCCAATATCCGCCAGTCCAGGTGCGTCTTGAGCACGTCGCCTTGCTTTCGCATCTGGCGGATCGCGCACCCGCCCGCCTGCCCGCCGCAGGCAGGTAGGCCAGACGTATCCGGCCGGGCGAACATGGCCGAGAAGTCCAGCCCTTTGCGCTTCCAATGGTCGGTAGCCCGGCGGCAACTGAGCTTCTCAACCCGCCCGATCATGTCCTGAAATTTACGAAAACCCAACTGGGCCATAATCCGGCGGACCTCTTCGGCCACAAACAGCATGAAGCGCTGAAGATGCTCGGGTTTGCCGGCGAAACGTTTGCGAAGTTCAGGGTCCTGCGTGCCGATACCGACCGGACACGTGCCCAAATGGCACTTTCGCATCAGCACGCAGCCCAGGCTTACAAGCGAGGCCGTGCCGAAACCGAACTGCTCGGCGCCCAGCAAAGCGCCGATTACCACGTCGCGCCCGGTCTTTAGCTGCCCGTCAACCTGCACGCGGATACGGTCCCGCAAGCCGTTGAGCACCAGTGTCTGTTGAGTTTCGGCCAGGCCCAGCTCCCACGGAATGCCCGCGTGTTTTATGGACGAAAGGGGGCTTGCGCCCGTGCCGCCGTCGTATCCGGAGATAAGCACTTCGTCGGCGTTGCCCTTGGCCACGCCGGCGGCAATGGTGCCCACGCCGACTTCGGAAACGAGTTTTACAGAGACCTTCACGCCGGGATTGGAGCACTTCAGATCGTATATCAACTGCGCCAGGTCCTCGATGGAATAGATGTCGTGGTGCGGGGGCGGTGATATCAATGTTACGCCCGGCGTCGAATGTCTCATGCGGGCGATCTCGTCGGTAACCTTGTACCCGGGCAGTTGCCCGCCCTCGCCGGGCTTGGCGCCCTGGGCCATTTTGATTTGCAGCATGTCCGCGTGCGACAGGTACTCTATCGTTACTCCAAATCGGCCGCTGGCTACCTGCTTGATGGCGCTGTTAAGGCAGTCTCCGCCCGGCTGGGCCTTGTAGCGGGCCGGGTCCTCGCCGCCCTCGCCGGTATTGCTCATGGCTCCAAGACGATTCATGGCGACAGCAAGCGTCTCGTGGGCCTCCCTGCTAATCGAGCCGTGCGACATTGCGCCGGTGCAGAATCGCTTGACGATTTCCCCGGCCGGCTCTACCTCCTCGATCGGCACGGTCTCGGCGGGGGCAAACTCAAACAACCCGCGCAACGTGTACAGCCGTTTGGTCTGATCGTTGATGAGCCCGGCGTACTCCGCGTAGGCCTCGGCGTTATCCTGCCTGACGGCGTGCTGGAGCAGGGATACGGTCCGGGAGTTCCATAAGTGTTCTTCGCCGTCGCAGCGAAAGTGGTACTCACCGCCGAATTCAAGCTCCAACTCACCCGGCCTGTGGTCGGCATAGGCCCGGCTGTGGCGCAACAGGACTTCGGCGGCGATGGTGTTCAGACTTGCACCGCCAATCCGCGATGATGTACCCGTGAAGTACTTCTGCACAATGTCGCGGTCCAGCCCGATTGCCTCGAACAGTTGAGCCGAATGATAGCTCCGCAGCGTCGAGATGCCCATCTTGGACATCGTCTTGAGGATGCCTTTCTTGACCGCCGCGATATAGTTGTCGACAATCTGCTCGCCATCAAGTTCTTCCGGCATCTCGCCGTTGGAGTGGAGGCTGCTGAGTGCCTCGAAGGCCAAATACGGGTTGATCGCGTTGGCGCCGTAACCGCACAGCAGGCAAAAGTGCATTACCTCGCGCACCTCGCCGGTCTCGATGACAAGTCCGGCTTCACCGCACAGTTTGCGGTTCAGCAGTCCGTGATGTACCGCAGCCGTCGCCAGCAGGCTCGGAATCGCCGCGCGGTTGTCGCTGAAATTGCGGTCGGAGATGATGATTAGCGACGCGCCGTCAGCGATGGCTGCCACGCATGCATCGACCAGATCATCCAGGCCGCGCTCGAGGGCCTTGCCGGGGGCATCGTTGTTAACGTCGAACAGGGCATCCACGGTCGCTACCTTGAAATCATCCCGCTTGGCGGACCGCAGCCGCGATACGTCCTCGTTGGTCAGTACAGGGTGGGGTATCTTAAGCTGCCGGCAGTGTTCAGGCGTCTCAGCCAGAAGGTTGCGCTGCTTTCCCACGAAGCTCATCAGCGACATAACCAGCCCTTCCCGCAAGGGGTCAATCGGCGGGTTGGTTACCTGCGCAAAGAGCTGCTTGAAGTAGCTGAACAGCAATTTCGGCCGATCCGAAAGCACCGCAAGCGGCGTGTCGGTTCCCATCGACCCGACAGGCTCCTGGGCGTTGACGGCCATCGGGATGAGGATCATTTGCTGCTCTTCCCGGGTATATCCAAAAGCCTGCAATTGCTTCCGAAGGACTCGTGGATCAATTGGCTCGCCCTTGGCGGTGGCGAATAATCCTCGCAGTTCGATACGTTTCTGCATGAGCCAGCGGCGGTACGGTTTATGTCGTGCGACTCGTCCCTTGATCTCGCTATCCGGTATGATTCGGCCGTCCTGTGTGTCCACCAGGAACATGTGTCCCGGCTTAAGTCGTCCCTTGGAACGAATTTTTTCGGGTGGGAAGTCAATCACGCCGGCCTCGCTGGCCAGCACGACCAGGCCGTCGGTGGTTACCGCGTACCTCGCCGGGCGAAGCCCGTTGCGGTCCAGCGTTCCGCCGATACGTCGGCCGTCGGTGAACACCATCGCCGCCGGGCCGTCCCACGGCTCCATTACCGCCGCGTGATACTCATAGAATGCCCGCTTGTCGGTGCTGATGTGATAGCTCGAACCGAAGGCCTCGGGCACCATCATCATAATCGCGTGCGGAAGAGAGCGGCCGGCCTGCACGAGCAGTTCCAGGGCGTTGTCGAACCGGGCACTGTCGCTGCCGGCGGGATTCAAAATCGGCATCAGGTCGCTCAGGTCATCGCCCAGCAGCTCGCACTTCAACATGTGCTGCCGGCCGCGCATACGGTTGGCATTGCCGCTGATGGTGTTAATTTCGCCGTTGTGGGCGACATAACGAAACGGCTGGGCCAGCCGCCAGTTCGGGAACGTGTTGGTGCTGTAACGCTGATGCACCAGCGCAAGCGACGAAACAACACGCGGGTCGGACAGGTCCGGATAGTACCCGAACAACTGCGGCGCCAGGAACATGCCCTTGTAACAGATAGTGCGGCAGGACATGGAGGCAATGTAGAAATCCGCCGCCCGTTCGCCGAATTCCGCATGGGCGAGGTTCTCGGCTCGCTTGCGGGCCAGGTATAGTGCCCGCTCCAGGGCATCTGGCTGTCGCCCCTGACCGTCAATGAACACCTGCTTGATGGACGGCTCGGCTACGCGGGCGAGATCACCCAGACAGGAGCTGTCGCCCGGCACGTCGCGCCAGCCCAGCACCTTCAAGCCATAGTGCGCAATTGCCCGGGCCAGAATTTCGTCACACTTTCGGCGAAGGGTGCTATCACTGGGGCCGAACACCATGCCCACGCCGTAGCTTCCGGGCTTGGGCAGGTCCAGGCCGTCCCCGCCTGCTTCGGCGGCGAGAAAATCGTGGGGTATCTGAAACAGTATGCCGGCGCCGTCGCCGGTGGTCTCATCACTGCCGGCGGCGCCGCGATGCTGCAGATTCAACAGTACCTGGTTGCCGAGTTCGAGTATCTGGTGGCTGCGGGTTCCAGTGATATTGACCACAGCACCTATTCCACAAGCGTCATGCTCGCGCCGGGCCTCATACAAGCCCTGTGATTTCGGCGGCAAGTACGTCATTTTTCTCGGTTATCCTTCAAACGTTTCAGTCTTTGCGGATTTTCGCGGCAGCCTTGGCCCACTGTGGTCCGGCGGCGTTACCGGCCTGGGCATAGATGTCTACCAAGTAGTATACGTATAGAATCGCAAATGCGGAGCAATAAGATAAGCTTAATATTATAATAGTAATTAGTAGCTTTGCTTATAGGCACCTGGTCCGTTTCGCAGCAGGCGGCGTATGCGAAGAGATGAAAGAGCGGCCGCGAAGGTCCGTGAAGAAACCTTCCCGGCCGCCGGGGAAAAGGAACTATCATCGCGGGCACATTTACATCGCACCTGCGACAGCTCCCATAATCAACTGTCGTAATACAGGTTGAACTCGTGCGGATGAGGCCGCAGGGCCATCGGCTCAAGCTCTTCCTGACGCTTCCAGGATATCCAGGAGTTGACCAAGTCCTCGGTGAATACGCCGCCGGCGGTCAGGAACTCATGGTCGGCCTCGAGCGCGCTGACGGACTCGCCCAGCGAGGCGGGCACCTTCGGTATGGTGGCCAGGTCGGCGGCGTC
>JAXIHJ010000011.1:0-11225 GCA_034189755.1 Planctomycetota bacterium | reverse complement strand
AGCAGCTTCAGCAGCGGGACGGGCGTATCTTCCCGGAAGACGGTTACGTAATCCACGGATTCCAGTGCGCCGAGCATTTCAGCGCGTTCGTCCTGGCCGATGACGGGGCGTGCAGGGCCCTTGAGGCGGCGGGTGCTGTCATCGGAATTGATCGCCACCACCAGGCAGTCGCCCAACTGGCGGGCCTGGCGAAGATAGCGGACATGGCCTACATGGAGCAGGTCGAAGCAGCCGTTGGTGAAAACGATCTTCTCGCCGCGTGCGCGTCGGAATTTGAGTTCTGCAAGCAGGGGCTTTCGCTCCATTACCTTCCCGCTGCGAAGCCCGACAGTCCGGCGCAGCTCATTAAGCACTTCCCGGCGTGCAATCGGCACGACGCCGAACTGCTCGACCTCCAGTCCGCCTGCGACATTGGCCAGGGCGACGGCCTCGTCAGCCTGGCAGCCTTCCGCCGTCGCCACGGCGAGCATCGCCAACACCTCGTCGCCCGCGCCGGTAATGTCGTAGACCGACCGAGGCCGGGCGTGCGGAATCCGACTACCCTCGCCGTCGCGTTTCAGCAGGTAGGCCCCTTCCCTGTCGAGCGTAACGACGACGGCGTCCGCAGCGGCCGTATGCAATATCTGTCCGGCCGCCCGGTGAAGCGATTCGTCGTCGGTAATGTTAATCCCGCTGGCAAGCTCCGCCTCGGTGCGGTTGGGTGTGAGTACGGTCGCGCCGCGGTATCTGCGGTAGTCGCTTATTCTGGCAGGGTCCGCCACGACCGGTATGCCGGCCTTGCGGGCATCGGCGATGATCTGCGGCAGGGAAGTATCGGTCAGAACGCCCTTGTTGTAGTCCTCGACGGCCAGCACGTCGCAGCGGTCTATGAGGCTGCGAACGGCGGCGCGCAGTGAAGCCAGCACTTTCTTAGCCAGGGGAGCCGGTACGTCGTGGTCCACGCGGATCATCTGCTGGGCGTGGCGGTGCTGAGCCAAGCCTACGAACCGCGTCTTGACGATCGTGCTTCGGGCGTTCAGGCGGACAATAGTGGACGTTTCGGCCCCGGCGGACGACATCATGCGGACCAGCTCGTCGCCGGCTGAATCGGCGCCTACGACCGTGATGCAGGCGACTTTCGCACCGAGGGCCAAAATGGCGGTCGCCACGCCGGCTGCACCGCCGGCGCGCTTCTGGCGGTCTACAATACTCAATACGGGCACGGGCGCTTCCGGGCTGAGACGCTCGGCGTTGCCGTAAACGTACTCATCCAGCATAAAGTCGCCCAGCAGGGCCACGCGGGCTGAGCCGAAACCTTCAAGCAGTTCAATTAACCGTTGCATGATGGATGCGATTCTATCCGGGATAAATGCCTAATGTCTAATGACGAATAACGAAATTCGATTTTCGTTATTTGGGCGGCAGTGCCTCTTGCACCTTTTCCAGTAGTTCCTTTTCGCCGTCGGTGATTTGAATCTCCACCGCGAGCCGCCAGACAGCCGGTCCGAGCGAAACGCCGGTGAGTTTGACGGCGTCTTTCTGTGTCGTTACCAAAACGTCGGCCCGGCATTGACGAATCTCATCCCGCAGCGATTCGACAATTTGCGGCGTGTAGTTCACGTGGTCGTTAAACGTGCGGACGGCGAGAGGCCTGGCGTGCAAGGCGCTGAGCATCGTCAAAAAACCGTCCGGATTACCTATGCCGCAAAAGGCGAATATCTTGCGCCCAGCCAGTGCTTCCGTGGGCAGCCGGTCGCCCTGCTGGTCGATGAGATAAGTTGGTTTGTGCACGGCCTGGTGAAAGCTCGCAGCCGGCGCCAGGCGCTCCAGCCGGCTGCGCAGCTTGGCAACAGCCTCCGAACCGGCCAGGTCGGCGTGCGTGATGACGATCGCGCCGGCGTCTTTTAACGCCGCAGGCGGCTCCCGCAGCAGGCCTCGCGGCAGGCAGTGGCCAAAGCCGAAAGGGCAAGTCGCATCGACCAGGACGATGTCCAGCCCGCGCCGCAGGCGACGGTGCTGAAAGCCGTCGTCCATTATGCACGCCTCGGCGCCCAGCCGGACCGCCTGGCGTGCGCCGGCGACGCGATCGGCGTTGACCACGACCGGTACGCCGCAAAGACGCTTCAGAAGTTCCGCCTCGTCGGACTCGCCGGCGTCGGATTTTTTGTAGCCGCGAGTCAGGATAGCCGGTTTGCAGCCCATGTGCCTGAGCTTATCGACGACCCACGCGACCATCGGCGTCTTGCCCGTTCCGCCGGTTGTGATGTTGCCGACGCAGACGACCGGCACGTCCGCGGCGTATGATTTTTTCAATCCCCGGCTGTACGCCCATCGCCGCAATCGCATCGCCGCCGAGTACGGCCAGCTCGCCGCGAGCAGCCCGGTGCGCAGTATCGCCGCAGTCACGCCTCGCCTGCGGCCGCTGAGAATGTCGACCATCTCACGCTGGTTCATGGACATCAGATATGGTAACGCCCCGCGATTGCAAACAAAAGCCCACGAAAAGCTTTCCGTAGTTAAACAAAAGCCCACGGAAAGCTTTCCGCGGGCCGCAACTGATAAACTATCCTGGTTCCTGGTCCCCGGTCTTTATCTTCGCAATAATCGCGTCGGCCATCTCGCTCGTGCCGACGGCGGCCGGGTCGTCGCGGTTCGGTTTCATGTCGTATGTAACGTTTTCGCCTTCCGCGATTACGGCTGCGACTGCGCTTTCAAGTGTTTCGGCGGCTTCTCGCTCGTTGAGATATTCCAGCATCAACTTGCCGGAGAGAATCATCGCCGTCGGGTTGACCTTGTTGAGACCCTTGTATTTCGGCGCCGAGCCGTGCGTAGCCTCGAATACGGCGCCGCTGTCGCCTATGTTCGCGCCGGGCGCCACGCCCAGCCCCCCCACCAGGCCGGCGCAGAGGTCCGATACGATGTCGCCGTAGAGGTTGGGCAAAACCAGAACGTCGTACAGCTCGGGCTTCTGGACCAGTTGCATGCACATGTTGTCGATCAGCCGCTCCTCGGCCTCGATGTCGGCGTAGTCTGCGGCGACCTGCTCGGCGACGGCCTTGAACAGCCCGTCGGAGAACTTCATGATGTTGGCCTTGTGGACGTAGGTAACTTTCTTTCGTCCGTTGGCGCGGGCGTACTCAAACGCGAAGCGAACTATCCGTTCGGTGTTGGCCCGGCTTATCGGCTTGATTGAAACACCGGTGGCATCGGGCGCGGTGCGAACCTTCTTGTCATTCGAGAGGCGGTTGACGGTCTCGATAAGCTCAGCCGTAGCGGGCCGGCCCATCTCGAACTCCACGCCGGCGTAGAGGTCTTCGGTGTTTTCGCGAACCACGACCAGGTCGATGCCTTCATATCGGCTGCGGACACCGGCGTAGCTTTTGCAAGGCCTGAGGCATGCGTACAAATCGAGCTTCTGCCTCAGCAGCACGTTGACCGAGCGAAAGCCCTCGCCGACCGGCGTGGTAATCGGGGCCTTCAGCGTCGCGTCGGTGTTCCGCACCGATTCGATGGTTTCATCGGGCATGGGTGTTCCGGCCTCGGCCATCACGTCCAGGCCGGCCGGGCAGATTTTCCATTCAATCGCACCGCCGGCGGTTTCTATCGCCGCGTCGATGCACCGCCTGGCCGCCGTAGCAAGCTCCGGGCCGCAGCCGTCACCCGTAATCAATGTAACCGTGTGCTTCGCCATGTACAGCGCCCTTCCTGTAAAGAAAGCGGAACATGCTACCAAGATAACGTGGGAAGTTCAATACAGGCGATAAGTCAGAGGTAGAGGTAAAAGAGCGTTTGTTGCTCTCGGGTTTTGAGAAAGGCGCAACCTGCGCAGACAAGAAAGCCTGGTTATTGACCGTTTCCTGCTTTCTAACCTCTAACCTATTCAACCGTTACCGTCATAGCGGCGTATCCGACGTTGCCGAATACGTCACGGGCGCGGACGGCTATGCGGTGCGAGCCTGGTTCGAGGTCTTCTATGTCGAAGACGAATGTCTCTTCGGCCGCGTCGCAGATGCCGTCTGCGGGCAGGACGGCCGTCCAGTCTTTGGCGCTGTCTACGGCGTAGTGGATGGAGACAATCCTGCTGGCGGCGTCCACGGCTGAGCCGGTAATCATTACTTTGTTCGCCTCCGGCTCGGCGGCAAGGCCTTCTATCCGTGGCGGGGTGTTATCCACCACCAGTGATTCAGAGATTCGTACGGTGCTAAGCGCCGCCGCCGGCGGATTCGACGGCGAATCCGAAGCCGTAACACGCAGCTCGTACACGCCGTCGCCGACGGTCCGCGTATCCCAGACGTACTTCGGGACGGTCAGCTTATCGGCAATCTCGATCCAGTTTTCCGTGCCGACCTGGCGGAAATGAACGGTAAAGGTCAGCTTGTCGGCGTTTGGGTCGCTGGCCTGGATGGCCAGCATTCTGTATAGCTGCGGGCCGCCTGCCGGAGCGCCGGGCTTGCCGGGAACCTTGTCGGCGGGCTTGACGACGACGGCATGAACCACCGGGGCCAGGTTGCCCATTTGATAGACAACCTTCACTTGCCGGACCACCGGCGAGACCTCTCCGTCGGAGGTCAGCTTGAAGCGGACCTGAAGGAACCGCCCCGCCGGACTGGCAATCTTCAGAAATTCATCGGTTGCCGCCCGAGCATCTGAAAAGTCGCTCCAGGTTTTCTCGTCGGGCTTGGCCACGTTTCCGCTGCGCGTAGAGACGGCAAGCTTGGCGCCGGCCGGGGTGTCGCAGTCAATCTGCATCGTGCCCCAGGCGGATATCTGCTTGGCGTCCAGAACCTGGCTGGTGAATGTGCCTTCCTTTGCGAATTCCCGACTGAGCGAGCCGACAGAGCCTTTGTTGGCGGCGCCGAAGTATATGGCCTGGTCAGGCCCGGCGACCAATGCGGTAATCTGCTTGGCGTCGGTATCGGCAAGTTGGACGATTTCATCACCATCGGTCGTAACGGCATATATAACGCCCCCGTTGCCCGTTCCCAGCAGCAGCCGGTCTTCGTGCATCATCATGGCCAGGATGGTTACCGGCCTGCGGAAGACGGTCTTCACCAAGCCGTCGGGCGCGATGTAATAGACGGCGTTTCCTTTGCCCGGCCGGGCAGGCTTGGCCCGGGACACCGCCGCACGCTTGGCGGCGATAGCCTTCATTACCGCTGCGCGAGTGGCGGGTGTGATAACGACACCGGCCTTTTCGGCCTTGGCCGGACGTGAAGCCGGCGATGTCGTCGGTTTGCCCCCTGCCGGCCTGGTCGATGTAGCCGCCTTGCCTGTCTTGATGTTGTTTGGCCGGGCGGCGCCGTCGGTCGAGGCCTTGGCTGAATCGGACGTAGCGGCGTACAGCCCGCCGGCTTCATCGGTCAGAAGCGCGGCGATTTCCTTCTCGTTGGCGTCGAGGAGTATCCGGCTGGCCTTGGTCTTGGGGTTGATTTCGACCACCAGGCCGTTTTCGTCCGTGCCGGCGTAGAGCAGGCCATCGCGGCCTACTGCCAGGGACAAAATGTTCTTGGCTAGTTCGCCCGCCTCGTAAATCATCTCAGCCTTACCCTTGGAACTTACGAGGAAGACCTTCGCCTCAGGACCGGTCGCGGCGTAAATATCGCCCTTTTTGCCCGGCGCCATAGCCCAGACGTACTTGACCTTCTGGTCCGTCCAGAGCGGTTTGACGTCGCCCTTTTTGTCCACGCTGTAGATGCCCGCATCCTCGCCGCCGGTCCCGGCCAACAGTTTTTTGCCCGTCCACAGCAGCGAGACCACCATGGCACCCGGCGTCTCGGTGAACTTTTCCGCCTTGTCGCCTTTCACCTTATAGATAACATTCTCGCTGCCGGCGGCGACGTAGAGTGTCTTTCCGGCCGAAGCCAGTGCCGAAACAACCGCCGGCGCCTGCTCAGCCGGCAGCAGCACGTCGATATCCCGCGAGAGCACGACCTCGCCAAGCGATGTAACGGCGGTTTTGTCGAACTGCCCCTTGGTGAAATCAGCTTCGGTGCCCTGTTGCCATTGAGCCGGCACGACCGCAAAGGCCGCTACGGCCAGCGACATGATCAGTCCAGATAATATCCAATGTCTCATTGTGGTTTCGTTCCTTCACGGAGTCTGGTTTCTTTCGGTTGGCGGCGGACCTGGAATTCGGCCATGACCGTACCTCTTAATACGTAGTCGCTCGGCAAAGAGCGAACCAGTGTCTGGGTGAACTTGTGCATGTCGGACAGGTCTGCCTCGCTAAGTATGCGGGCCTTGCTCTCTGGCAGGTCCGGCATTTCGCGACTGCCCACTGCCAGCCCGCTTCGTCCAAGCGGCAGGCGCAGGTAAAGCCTGTCGGCAGCCGGGGCTACGACACGCTGTATCGACCGGAACAGCTCCTGAACGGTGCGAGGCCTGAATCGCTGAGGCATTTCCCTCTGATAAAACCTCAGGTTCGCGGTGTAGTCGCAGGCGGTCAGCTTGTACGTGCCGTCCGGCAGGCGCTGCGGCAGGTCAAACTGCACCGGCAGCTCGATTTTAGGTTTGCGGAACGGCCGCAGTGTTACCCTGCCTGTAACGGTCTCGCCCGGACGATATATCCTGCCGTCCAGGTGAAAGCCGACAATCTCAGCCGTTTTTTGCACCGGCTCGATGGTGATGTCCGCGCTGATGCTTCGCACCTCAGGCGGCGGGCCTAACGGGTTATTCAGCATTGCCGCCAGCGGCCTGGCTGCATCCGATGCAGCCGGACCTACATCATCACCGCTGAAGACGTTCGACGAGCGGTATAGACCCAGCTCGCCGAAATCAATCTCGACGACGTACCGGACAGTGTGCAGCGGCGGAAGCCGGTGCCGCGTCCACGCCGAAACGCGAACCATAACGCTTGTCAGCATCGGCGTCAGCCAGCGATGGCTCACAAGCCGATAGCGGAAGACCTCGCTGCAATCGTCCTGAACCGACCGGACGCGAACGGTCATTGGTATCATGGAAACCTTCGGACCTATCACGCCGGCGACGGCGGCCGACTCGTCACGATTCAGCGAGCCGGTAACCTTGAGCGTCGAGCCAATTTTGAAGCTGCGTTGTACGCTGGCGATCACGGTGTGAACGTATGCCGGCCCCATCGGGAAGTTGATCTCGCCCTCGGCGAAGAACGGATGCCCAAACGCCAGGACCTTCCGGCCGACCACCTCGGTAACGGTACCGACGCCGGCGAAATCCACGTCGCCGCTGACCAGTGGAACGGATATGCCCGATCCCGGTTGGAGCCTGGCGTCCTTGACGCCCTGGGCCTCCTGGCCCGAACCCAGGCCGCCGGACCGGACCGGCACAATACCCATAGGCCGGAGGTAGTCGCCCAGGGTTGCGAAGGCCCGTTCATCTATCGATGAGACCATCAGCGGCGTCGTCAACCTGCTCAGCCGCGGCGAATGGGCCGACGCCTTGCCCGCAGCCGGTTGGCGAGGCCAGGCAAAGGTGGAAAAGTCCGATTTCTTCGGATTCAGCACGGCGGCGATAAACTCCGCCGGCGCCAGGCCGCCACACGGGCCGGCTTGGGTTGCCGTGCGTTTGGCAGCCTTAACCGTTCGGCCCGGAACAAACCCACCGACCGCCAGCATCTGCGTAATCGGTTGGATGCCGCACTGCGCCTCCTTTTGCATCGACCAGCCATACGCCACCGCGCCGATCAGCTTGTCTGTGCCCTCGTGCCGAACGTACACCGGTGAGCCGCTCATGCCTGAAATGATGCTGGTGGTCTCAAACTCCAGCCCCGAAAGCCTGGCCAGGATGACATCCTGGTGCGGCCCCCATTTGGTCATGACCGAAACTATCTCCACGTCGAAGCGGACGATTTCCGTTCCGGCCATCACCGTCAGGCCATAGCCTTTCATCCCGCGGCCGAGCTTGCTGTGATGCAGGTAACGGTCGGACGCCTCGACAAACTTCTCAGCGGCTTGAAGGTGGGTTTCGGCGGCTTTGTGCTTCGGCGCAGCCGCCGCGCAAGCAAAACTCGTCACGACAAGCTGGACGAAACACATAAGATAGACAAAACGGCCCTTCATTTATGTACTCCCGCATGTATGTTAGGGCCGTCATACTACGGGCCGGGCCGGGGTCGTGACAAGACAAAAGACCAAAGTGGCGCCCGACGCCGTCCGCCCTGCGTTTGAACCTTGACAAGGCTGAACGTCGTTGCTACTGATATTCCCCTATCGATTGGTTCCTGCTAGCCGCGACCTGCCCACCTCCGGTAGGTAGGTCGCGGCTAGTTAAACCGACCTTCGCAATAAGGACCGACCTTATGATCGACGTACAGAAGCTGACAAAGTGGTATGGCCGCGTGCTCGCCGTCGATAACATTTCGTTCAACGTAGCCAAGGGGCAGATTGTCGGCTTTCTCGGCCCCAACGGCGCCGGCAAGAGCACGACACTGAAGATTCTGACCTGTTTTCTGCCAGCTACCAGCGGCACGGCGACTGTCGCGGGCAAGGACATCCTGAGCGAGTCGCTTCAGGTTCGGCGGAACGTCGGCTACATGCCCGAGTCGGTCCCGGTATATCCGGAGATGCGCGTACGGGAGTACCTGATGTTCCGCGCGGTGTTGCGTGAAATTCCACGCCGGCGGCGCAGACAGGCCGTGGAACAGGCGGCAGAGCGATGCTGGCTGAGTAAGCCGGAAGACATGATGCATCGGCGGCTGGGCGAGCTTTCTCGCGGGTACAAGCAGCGTGTAGGTCTGGCGGAGGTGCTGCTGCACGACCCGGCCGTGCTGATCCTGGACGAACCGACCATCGGGCTGGACCCCGCACAAATCCGCGCGATGCGCGAGCTGATCCGCGGTTTCGCCCAGGACCACACCGTGATTCTCTCCAGCCACATTCTGGCCGAGGTGGAGCAGGTGTGCGACCGGCTGATTATCATCGCCGCCGGCCGGATTGCAGCAACAGGTACGCCCGAAGAGCTTCGCCGGCGAGTTACCGGCCCCAGCCGCCTGATAGCCGAAATGCGCGGCGCCGAGCCGGCCGCCCTGGCCCAGGCCGTCAAGGCCATCAAGCACGTCGGCAAGGTCCAGACCTCGCGCATCGGAAACTGGACCAGGCTGAATATCCACGGCGACACCGGCGCCGACGTACGCAATGATGTATTTCGGCTCGCGGCTGAAAAAGGCTTCCAGCTCCGCGAACTCAAGCGCGAAGTTGGCTCGTTGGAAGACTTCTTCGTCCAGATTACTTACGAACAGAACGTCCGCGCCGGCGAACGACTCAGCACGCCGGCATGAAACATTCGCAGGGATTCGAGGGATGCACGGGATTAAGAAATAAAAACGGCTTTATCCCTTGCATCCTGTGCATCCCTGCTAAGTCTCTTTGAAATTTGAGTGGAGACCGTCATGCGAAAAACACTTGTTCTGGCTCGCAGGGAGCTGACCGGCTATTTCATTTCGCCGATGGCTTACGTTACCGCCTCCCTGCTGCTGCTGGCCAGCGGGCTGTGGTTTTTTTACCGGATCTTCCTGCCGGGCAACGAGGCGTCGCTCAGGCCCTTGTTCGAGGCGATGGCCTACATCATGGTATTCGCCGTGCCGCTGCTGACGATGAGGCTTATCAGCGAGGAACTGAACAGCGGCACTATCGAGACCTTGATGACCGCCCCTGTTACCGACACACAGGTTGTCCTGGGCAAGTTTTTGGGCGTGATGGCGTTTTACCTGGTGCTGCTGGCCGGCACGGTGCTGCTTCTGGGTGTCATGATCATCTACGCCGAGCCTGACGCGGGTGTCGCCGCTGCGGGCTATCTCGGCATGGTGCTGCTGGGCTCGGCCTTCGTGGCTGTGGGATTGTTCACGTCGGCCCTTACGAGGCACCAGCTCCTGGCGGCTATCCTTGCAATCGCCATTTTGTCGACCTTTGCGATACTGATGCGGCTTGTTGCCGTCCACGGTCCGGCGCCGTGGAACATCATGGCGGCCAAGCTCAACGCGATGACCTATTTCAACGACTTCTCCCGCGGCGTGCTGGATACGCGCGGGTTGGTGTTCTTCGCGAGCATCACGGCGATGTTCCTGTTCCTGAGCGTAAAGACGCTTGAGTCACGGCGATGGCGATAATCGTCAAATAAAAGAGGTTTGATACCGGCTATGCCGACCCAGGTGTGAAAATGACAATGACAACGACAACAAAAAATTCCAAACTTACCACCGGCCAACTGAATGCACCTGTGGCAAGAAGCGTCGGCGCCGTCCATGTTACGCTGGGCCTGCTGGGCGTCGCGGTCGCGGTGATGCTGGCGTTTTTGGTGAAGCCCGTGGAATCTCTGGCCGGCTACTTCGGGCCGGCGCAACTGCCCTACCCGGCCCTTCCGGTGATACTCGGTGTTCTTTCAGCCGTCATGGTAGTGGCGGGCGTTCAACTGCTCCGGAAGCACAGTGGGGCCTTGTCGGTCTTGCTCCTGATTAACCTGCTCGACCTGGCCGGCGCCATCGCCATTGCACTGGCGGCTGCGGTTTGGAAAGAATCACCCTGGTCCGAAGCCGTCCAGACCCTGCCCCGGATTGTTATCCGCGCGATACTGGCGGCTGCCTGTGTCCGCGTCCCGGCCGACAGGTCCCGCCTGCGATACGCCTCGCTGGTGATGGTGTCAATCGTTGCAGCCGTTGCGCTGACGGTCGTTGTGAACATAATCGCCCAGGCCGACTACTGGCGCCGGGACGTCCAGACACTGGGACGATTCGGCCTCAGCGACCGTACTAAAACAATCATTCGCAGCCTGGAGACGCCGGTCCGCCTGACGTGCGTATATACCTCGGTGCAGCAGGACAAAAGCCCCGCCGACTACCGCCCGCGTGTCATGGAACTGCTACAGGAAATGCAGGAACAAAACGACCTTCTTGAGGTATTCAGCGTTACCACCGACGCCGAAAAGGCCCGCCTGGTGGGCCGACTCCGACGGCAGCTTGGCAGCAGGGCCGAGCCGCAGATCGAATGCCTCAAGGACTTCCAGGCCTCAAGCGATAAACTTATCCGGAAACTTCGCCGCCACCAGCAGCGGTGGATGCAGGTCGATGAAAACGCCTACCCTAACATATGGTCCCTGCCGGCTGAGTTCGCCAGGCACCTGGAAACCCGCGCTGCGGAAGTCGAAAAAACCGCCGCCAAGGTCCGCGATGCGCTGAGCGGGACCGGGCTGCCGGACTACGCCAAGGTCGTGAAGGAACTTACCGGCACGCTGGAAAGCACACAGACCACGCTCCGAGAGATTTCCAGCCTGCTGAAAAA
>JAXIHJ010000109.1:0-5940 GCA_034189755.1 Planctomycetota bacterium | reverse complement strand
CTGCGGCAGCATCAGTTGCCGGAAGTACGGCGAATTGAAGCAGACGTCGCGCCAGCGGCCTTCGGTCAGCAGGGGCTTGCCGGCGGCATCGACCTGCGTCCAGTCGGGATGCTCCAGCGATGCCCGCAGGTCGGTGTTGACCGAGTAGTACGCCACCACGCCGACCCCTGCGGCCTTCAGCCGGCTGGTCAGCTCGCCGAGCAGGTCCGCCTTCAGGCCTGAGTGAATGTGGCCGACGGCGGTGCGGTAATAGCTGATGCCGTAATGGCACTTGGCGAAGATGTTCGCGTAGTCGGCGCCGCTGCGGACGATGTTAGCCGCCCAGCGGTCCGGATCGAAGTTCACAATCGCATCCGGCAGAAACTCCGGCGTGTGGAAGTCCAGATGCAATCCTTTATATGCTTTTCCAAACCATTGCGGCACTGCGATGTCCTCGGCGCTATGAGTTCTGTGGCGGTGGGGGCGTTGGGGCAGGCCGGTCGGGCCGTTTGAAGGCCTCGCCCCAATTCAGCCGCCCGGTCGCCTGCATAAGTATGAACAAAGTTACCACTGCGCCGATGGTGACGGTCAGACCGGTTCGCCCGACCCAGAAAAACGCGTACGAGAAGCCCACCAGATATACCAACTGCGCCAGGCTCGCCTGGAAGACCGCGAACTTCACGCCGGCGACCAGGCGCAGGTAGCTGACGACCAGAAAGACACTAACGGCGGCGGCGATCCAGAACGCCACATGGATGATGACCAGGTCAGCCAGGTACGCCATCAGGATGTGGAACGCGAAAAATCCCGCCGCGATGAACAAATAGTGCATCGGGTGCAGGGCGATCTTTCTGCGCACCACCACGACGAACAGCACGATAAAGAAAAGAAACAGGCTGACCGGCGCGAAGAAACTCATCCTCGCGGTAATCGGCCCGGCGTTGGTTCGCCTGGGCATGACGATGCCCATTGACTGGCTGGTCAGGGCGTTGGCGTATTGCCACGCGGCGCTCATTCCGTTCTTGTGGCGTTTGGCCGGGGCGTTGGGGCTGCGCGTGCCCCTGGGGTAGTCTATGTCAACAAAGTCCGTCGTTACGGTCAGCGAGAAGTTTTTCAGCTCGCTTAACACGTTGCCCGACGGCACAACGTCGTCGTAGCGGCATGACGAGGAATAGGGAGCCTCGGCCGGCGAATAGAGCCAAACTTCCTGCCCGCTGGTAACGTAGCGGACGGTTACGACCTGCTCGGCGGTCCGTTCCAGCGGCACGGAAATTTTGCCGGCGGCGATTTCCGCAGCGGCAACGGGCACGGCCTTGCCGTTGACGGCGATTGTCAAATCGTTATAGGACGTTACGCCGGCCGGCAGCGGGAATATGAAAAAACCCTCGGCTTTCGGGGCCGGGGCGAACAGGCCTCGCGGCCTGCGCAGCGTCGGGTCGGCGGGGATGGTGTAGCTGGCTGAAAAGTCCACCGTGAAGGTGCTGAACCAGAGCAGCCCCTTGTATCTGTCGGCGTGTTTGATGTCGGCTGCGACGGTGCCGGCCGCCGGCGCGACCGCTCCGGACTGGCTGCGCCGGGTGTTGGGTTTTGGCGACCAGTAGGGCGAAGGCTGGACCAGCACTTTCGGCCCGATCAGACTGTTCATCTCTCGTGAAAGCGAGCTGTCCAGCATCTCCGTCCGCGCCCATATAGACCCGCCTAGAATCATCCACGCAAGACTTACGACGGCGAAAATCAGAATAATCACAAAGAATCGAAGCACGCTCATGTCGATACTCCTTTCCGGCGAAGATTTCGGCGTCGTTTTCGTGGCTGGCATCCGGCGTTTTAGCCGGCGCGCAGCTCGCCGCTGAGTCTGATGTAAGTTTCCAGATTGGCCAGAGGGATATTATGCGTCAGGCTGCCGGCCGTGCAAAAGAAATAACCCTTCACGCCGGCGGTCGCCTCGAATACGCGGCGAAGCTCAGCGGCGACGTCGTCGGTGCTGCCGAATGTAAGCACACGGACGTCCGGGCCGCCGAACAGCAGCTTGCCGCCACCGAACTTTTTCACCATTGCCGAGAGGTCCATCGTGTGGTCAAAAAACAGCCCGTCCGGCCCGCAGGCGGCGATATCGTCGGCCAGCGGCATGTAATTGCCGTCCGATGCGAAGACGACCGGTACGCCCGCGGCCTTGACCGGCGACCAGATGTCCGCGTAGTGCGGGAAGATGTATTTGCGATACCAGTCGGGCCTGAACACCGGCCCGCTGGTCATGCACAAGTCGTCGTGGCAGATGAAAAATTCCAACTCGTCCACCTTCGCCCAGGCCCGCGTCCGCCGGATGGAAAGCTCCTTGAACTGGAGCAGAATCTCCTCGAATCGCTTCTCGTCGTCGCCGGCGGCGAGCATGAAGTTCTCCCAGCCGAACGTGTCGATGCACCAGTGGAAAAGCGTCGTGTAGATGTCTTCTTCTGCTACGCACCGCCGGCCGAACATCTCGACGTTGCGGCGGTGGTCGGCCTTGAACTGCTCCAAGAGCTCGGCCTCGCTGCGGCTGTCCCAGGCCAGCGGCTCGAACTTCAGCACGTCTTCAGGCCCGTCGAACCGCAGCGACTGCCGCGCTCCGTCTGCGACCTGGTCGCCTTTGGTCAGTCCCCAGTCTTCCTGGCCGGAAGTCTCAGCGGCCTCTAACGGGCCGGCCAGTTCGTCCAGGCCGGGAAGCGGGCCGTTGATGTCCAGCTGCATCCGTTCGATTAGTTTCAACATGCAGCCGTGGAACTCGGCCCGCGGGTCGACGCCGGTAACGGCCAGCAGATTCTCGGCCGACAGGCCGGTGATAAACTCCATGGACGGGATCATGTCCGTCGGCTCGAATCTCAGCGCTTTTTTGGCTCGCGACCTGCCCATGCGTGGTGTACCTTTCCGGTGGAGATTTCGGCGTATTTTTCGGGGGCGGTATCTCAGCCTTCGCCCTTTTCAGGATTTTGCGAACAGGGTAGACGTCCTTTTTTCCCACGCATCCCGGCGTCGGCGGGTGTAGTGTCGCACGTCGATGCGGATGGTGATGAAGAAGGTTATCAGCAGCCCGACCAGGATGCCGGCTACAAGATCGAGTCTGTATGTCAACCTGCGAAACATCGCTCCCCGGCCCGGCGTAACGTCCTCCGCCGGGTCGAACGGTATTTTGTACCTTTTGCAAAGCCGATCGATGTAATTGATATGGACGACGGGCACGCCTTTCTTGGCCATTATCGTCATCGTGCCGTTACGGCCGAAACGCTCTTTCTGCAGGGAGCGGTTGAATCCGGGGCGCGCGAGGTAACCGTTGATCCTGGCCCCGAGCGAACCCAATCCTCCCCCGACGTTGACATAAAGCTTGATTGGTGCTCCTTGTGCGTGCTGGGTGTAGATTTTCATGCGTTCGGCTACCTGGCGGGAGAATTTTCCTTTGTCGATGAAGGTAATGCCGGCGCGCTGGACGGCCAGCCTAATAAGACTCCGGCCCGTCTGGCCCAGCCCCTTGCCCGTGTCCTCGCCTGCGCCGTAAGACGCCGCCACGCTCTGCGCCGTAAAAACGCCGTGATCCACCAGGAGCCTTTCGATGTCCAGCCAAGTCATATACGGGTCGTTGGCTCCGTGAATGCTGGCCGCGACGGACGTGATGATGATCGGTTTGAGTTCGAGCGTCTCAATAGCCGAAAGAACCGCCAGGTTCGCCCCCGGCAGCGAGCCGGTCCACGCAACGGCTACCGTGTCGCCTTTCTTCAGCTTGGCCGACTTGAACATTTGGACGACCAAGGCGGCGAAATTGGGATTGGTGACTACCTGTTTGGCCTTAAGGGTGCCGCGGTCGCTTGTGATGGGGGTGAACTCCTGGCCGATCAGGCCCGTCCGGCGCGGATCCGTTTCCGGGTCGAACCCGTAGCTTTCGGCGGCCCGCGTCTGGGAGATGATGTCGATTGCCTGCTGCATCTTTGTGGCAGCGGCCAGCTTTTCGTCCAGGTGCGGCTGGGTCTGTTTATGCTTGACCGCTTCGCAGACGACCAGGGCGCCAAGCGACAAAATCGTCAGAAACATCATCGTAACCTTGGAAGAACGTGTGGGGCTCCATTTCATGAGATCCACTCCCATCCAACCAGCAGGATCAGGCACAGGCGGACAACCACCGCCGCCATGACGCTCGTGGAAATGGTTTCGATGATTCCCTGCCTGGCCATCCAGAT
Organism: Planctomycetota bacterium; assembly: GCA_034189755.1. Taxonomy (GTDB): domain Bacteria; phylum Planctomycetota; class Phycisphaerae; order SM23-33; family SM23-33; genus JAXIHJ01. Next base: position 1,756 of record JAXIHJ010000109.1, on the reverse strand, counting down.
GGCGATTAGCCCCGGTATGATGTGACCGATGATGTCGAATGAACCCGGGACGACCGGCAGATACGCTGCGGCCGCGTTTTGCATGAAATAGCGAAGGATAAATCCCACCAGAATCGTTGCCGCCGTTCTCCGTCGCCCGTAAATCAGCGCAAATCGCGAACCGGCCTGGACGAGCACATAGGTCAGCATCGCGCACAAAAACGTCATCATAAGCCGCCCCGGATACTGGATCTCCATCGCAAGATAGCCCGGAACCACCATCCCGCCGGCGGCCAGACCCAGCAGTTCGCTGAAGGCGATGCTGACGAACAGCCCCAAACCCAATGCTACTTCAACAATCATCATGTGGCTGACCCCGCTTTCTGAAACCGTTCGGACAGTTCCACGCCAAGGCCCCGGATGTTGCCAATGCCGACTAAGAGGGTGTTTCCCTTGATCGACTTCATCAGATACTCGTATACCTGCGGGGCCGTTGCTTTTTCCATATCGACTATGCGCTCCGGTGCAAGGCCCGACAGTTGCGCCTGCCGCATCGCCGTGTGTGTTTCCATGCCGACCAGCACGTAGAGGTCGGCCTGGATATGCTGGGCCATCATCTGCCCGAGCTGCTTGGAGCGGTCGAGCCGATCGGCTCGACAGTTGACCACCAGAATTCGCCTGGTGTGGTCCGGATATCGCTGCATGAGCAGGTCCCACAACATCATGCTGGACAAGGGGTCGTTGGCCGCAAAGGCGGCAGCGAAGTTCCATCGGCCCTGGTCGGTTTGACCGCGGTAGACCCGAAGGGCGCCTGGATCGGGGCGGGCGCAAACCATGCCCTCCATCGCAATCTCACGTGGCACGCCGGCGGCCTGACAAACCGCCAAAGCCATCGCGACGTTTTCCGCGTGCTCAAGGTAGCAAAACCGCGCAAGAAGCGCATCCGGAATCCGGCGGACATCATCGTCGCTTACCAGACGGAGTTCGCAGTTTTCTTCGGCGCAGATATGCCGGAAGAAGGCGTCGTAGTAAGACTGGCGGGTAATCAGGATACCATTCGGCGGCGCCACAGCGGCCAGGGCCAGCGCCACGTCGTCCATATCCGGCCCCATCACGTCCAGATGGTCGGGTCGCACGTTGGTGATGACCGCGATATGGGCTTGTACTATCCGGCGCTGGCTGAGATGTTGAAGGTGCGGTTGCAGGGCCATGCACTCCAGGACTAAGGCGTCGGCGCGGTGCGCAGCGGCGATGCGAAATACCCGGATTTGCTCGACGAGCCGGGCGGGCCCCTGACGCGGAAAAGGCTGCTCCGTGCCGTCTTCCAGGATGACGCGGGTGGCAAGCAGATAATGTAGGCGATAATGTGGGTGATGTTGCTGGCATGGGAGCAGATCTTTATGAATCTTTTGTGGGCTCAATAATGGCAACAGCAGCCTTAGGATTAGCAGCAGTAACTCATTTATCTTTTATTGATAGTAGCTGGGCAATGAATTTCTTAACTGCCCCCATGATTTTAGCAAGTGCGGGTGCTTTGCTTTCTATATTAGGAATTTACTTTGTTTCAATAAATAATGAGCAGGCAAAAGTAAAAGATTTGATGTTTGCCTTAAATAAAAGTGTTTATGGTAGTTCTTTATTAATAGTAGTTGCCGCATATTTTATTACAAAATATTTACTCCCTCCAGAAATATATTTAGGGATATTCTTGGCAACGGTTATAGGATTGGTTTCAGGTGTTTTAATAGGGTATTTTACTGAAAGAAACACTTCACAT
>JAXIHJ010000108.1:0-12877 GCA_034189755.1 Planctomycetota bacterium | reverse complement strand
CGCCCGGCTACGTCAAGTGGACCGAGCAGCGGAACATGTCGGCGTTTCTGGAGCTGCTGGCCAAGGGCAAAATCGACCTGCCGGCCATCGTGGGCCAGCCCGTGCCGTTCGCCGACGCGCCGGATGCCTATGATAAGCTTCGCAGCGGCCGGGCCGGTGTGGGAATACTTTTTGAGTACCCACGGGCAGATGAAACCGAGATTACACCCGACGACCGCGTGGTAACGGTTCGTCCGGCGGGCAAGCGGTCGGAAATTGTCATAGGCTGCATCGGCGCCGGCAACTATGCCAATACCAAGCTGCTTCCGGTCTTAAGCAGGCTGGAAATGGTCCGCCTGAAGACCGTCGTAACCACAAGCGGCGCCTCGGCCAAGTCCGTTGCGTTGCGGCTGGGGTTCGAGCAGGCCGCCACGGACTGCCTGAGGGCATTTCAGGACGACGAAATCAACACAGTCATAATCGCCACGCCGCATAACTCGCATGCTGCGTTGATCTGCCAGTCGCTGCGCGCCGGCAAGGCCGTCTTCGCCGAGAAGCCGCTGGCGATAGACGCCGGGCAGTTGGAGCAGATACGTTCTGCGATTCGGCAGACGGGCAACGACCGGCTTCAGGTGGGCTTTAATCGTCGCTTCGCGCCGCTGAGCGGCCGTGTAGCTGAAGCGATTGCGCCGCTCGGCGGGCCGTGCCGGGTGCTTATTCGCGTCAACGCCGGCAAGGTTGCCGCAGGCAGCTGGGTCGGCGATCCAGAGATTTCCGGCGGCCGACTTATCGGGGAAGGCTGCCATTTTATCGATTTGGCCGGTTTCTTCGTGGGCGAGAACCCGGCCGAGGTCCAGGCGGCCGGTGCCGCAGATGACGCCGATAACCTCTCGCTGCTCCTGCGGTATCCAAACGGCTCTGTGGCGACCATTGCGTACGTCACATCAGGCTCCGGCCGGCTGGCCAAGGAGTACATCGAGGTGCATCGCGGCGGGCAGACCGCGGTGCTGGACGATTTTCGACGGGCAACCCTTTACGGCACGAGGAAAAAAAAGCTCGGCGCCGGCGCCCAGGACAAGGGCCAGCAGGCCCAATTGAAGGCTTTTTGCGACGCCGTTTCGAACGGCGAGCCGATGCCGATTCCGCTGGAATCGATGCTGGCTACGACGCGCGCGACGTTCTGCGCCGCCCAAGCCCTCAAAACCGGCGCCGCGCAGCGAATTTGACGCCGCCGGTCTAAACCCTCAAAGTCAGAAAGATTCTCGTATGCAGTCGTTGGCTTGGTACTATCGACGGGTTTCCCACGTATCTGCGCCGGAGGTGCTTCATCGATGCCGTCGGCTGGGCCGGACGCTTGTCGGGCGCTTCCGCCCGTGGACGCCAGCCAAGTGGCTGTCAGTCGGTAATGTCTGGTCGGGCCCGTGCACCGCCGAGTACTTTCGCAATCGCAGGGCACTGCTCGGGCATGACCCGGCTAGACTTCGGCCGGAGGATGTTACGCCCCGGCAGCTAAAAGGCTGCATCGAAGAGGCCGACAACCTGCTCGCCCATCGTTTTGAGTTTTTCCGGTTCGCAAACGAGCCGCTCGGCGACCGGATAGACTGGAACTACGACTACCGCAACCGCAAGTCGATTCCGCTGGTCTACGCGCCCCGGCTGGACTATCGGGATAAGGCCGTCGTCGGCGACGTGAAGTACGTCTGGGAATTAAACCGCCATCAGCACCTGGTGCGCCTGGGCCAGGCTTACGTGCTGAGCGGCGACGAGCGATACGCCGGCGAAGCGGCCCGCCAGATAACCGACTGGATAGATCAGTGCCCGCACATGCGCGGAATAAACTGGACCTGCCCGCTGGAGGCGGCGCTGCGGCTGATTAGTTGGGCGTGGACCTTTGAGCTGATTCGGCGCTGGCGTGGCATGACGGACGGGTTTGTGCAACTGCTTAGCCGGAGCGTTCATCAGCAACTGGCGTTCATAGACAGGAATTACTCGTTACACAGCTCGGCCAACAATCATCTTATAGGCCAGGCCTCCGGCGCCTACGTTGCTGCGGCGTACTGGCCGGAACTGAAATGCGCCGACCGCTGGTGGCAGCGGGCAAGGCAGATACTGATACGCGAGTGCCTCCGCCAAAACTCGCCCGACGGCGTCAACAGGGAGCAGGCGCTGGGATATCAGTTTTTTGTGTTCGATCTGCTGCTGCTTCCGGCTGTGCTGGGCCGGGCCAACGGCGAGGCGTTCCCCAGGCGCTACTGGGACCGGCTTGAGAAGATGGCCGAGTTTATCGCCTGCGTCAGCGATTGCAACGGCAACACGCCGAACGTCGGAGACGGAGACGACGGCTTTGCAATAAGGCTCGATGCCCGCGGCGGGTCGCGGGCGCAGTCGTTGCTGGATACGGCTTTGACGGCCTTTATGAGGCGTGATTTTCAGGCGTTGGCCGATAATAGCCTTGGCGAAAAGAGCTTGTGGCTTTTTGGTGCGCAGGGCCAGAAGCTGCGACGCAGCCTTTGGCCCCTGAGGTCCGGCCCGCCGCTGCGGCAGACGCGGGCGTTCGATGACGGCGGATATTATGTTTTCCGCTCCGGCGACACGGACAGGGACGAGGCGGTTCTGCTGTTTGATTGCGGGCCGCTCGGCCTGGAGCCTCTGGCGGCACACGGGCACGCCGACGCCTTGAGCCTGACGCTCCACGTCGCAGGCAAGCCGTTTCTGATTGATCCGGGAACGTTCAACTACGCCGACGAGCGATGGCGGCCTTACTTCAAGGCGACGGCGCAGCACAATACGCTTTGTTTCGGCGAGCAAAGCCAGGCCGAGTATAAGGGGCCGTTCCTGTGGGGCGGCAAGCCCTCGGTTGAGCGGCTGCAATTCAGCCGGCAGGGCGACGCCGCATGCGCCAAGGGTCGGGTCGTCTGGTGCAGCGGCGAAATTCATGAACGCACCATTCGTTGGTCGCCGCGCGAAAGCACAATAGTTATCGAAGATTCCTGGCGAGGACGCACGGCGCCGGTTCTTCGATTTTGCCTGGCGCCGGGAATCGGCCTCAGACGCGAAGGCGACCGGCTCATAGCCGACGGCGAAGGAGCAAGCATCACCCTTTGCACCGAAGGGGGCGACATCGAAGAGCAACAGGCATGGTGTTCACAAAGGCTGTATCACAAGTGCAGGACATCCGGAATACGCATCCGCACGCCCCACGCCGAGGGCCGTTGCATAACAAGAATCCGTTGGGAGATTGCCGACGGCTACCGGCGGCAACAGGACTGAAGCAAATGCCTGATACTAATGCACTACCAGAGCCGCTGTCGATCATGGGGGTATCGGTCCACCCCTTTGAATCTTATCGTCATGCGGTCGATTGCATCGCCGAGCGGATCGCAGCCGGCGTCAAAACCTTCTGCCTGGCGATTAATCCGGAGAAGGTCTACCGGGCCGGGCGCAGCGAAGAAGCAGCCGGCCTGCTTGGACGCGCCGATATCCGTATCTGCGACGGCGTCGGAGTCGCCCTTGCCGCCAGAGTCCTTTGCAGGCGGCGTATCGTCCGCTGCACCGGTATCCAATTGTTTTTCGATCTGGTCGCCGAGGCGTCTGTAAGAAAATGGAACATTTTCCTGCTCGGTGCGTCGCAGGAGTCGAACGAGCTGGCCTGTCGAAACCTGCTTGAAAGATATCCGGGCCTGCGAATCGTCGGGCGGCTTAACGGATACTTTGAGGATTCCGCCGCCGTGGTGAACGAGATTAACCTCGCCAGGCCGGAGATACTGTTTGTGGCCATGGGCTCGCCCAGGCAGGAAGCCTGGATTATCGAACATAGAGATGCGCTGGCTGTTCCATTCTGCATGGGTGTCGGGGGCGCCTTTGACGTCGTCAGCGGCAAGGCGATGTGGGCGCCTGGCCTGTTTCGCAGGACGGGTACGGAGTTTCTGTATCGTTTGCTGAAGGAGCCTAAAAGGTGGCGCAGGCAACTTGCCCTGCCACTTTTTGCGGCGGAGGTTTTTAAGGAAAAGCTCTCGCTCCGCGGTTAATCGTCAACCGCTCCGGCGGCGTGGCGCTTATTTGTCCGTCAGGCTGTTGACCCTTGAAACATCGACCAGGAGCTTTGCGGCAGCCTGGGCGGGCGACATCGGAAACTGATCGCTTTTCGGTATGTTACGCCATTCCGGCGGGCCGTCGTTATAGGCCTGGCGAGTATCCTTATAAAGCTTCTTCCGCCAGGCGATTGCTTTTGTGAGAGGCCAGTCGTTTTGCCCCTTTACTATTAAGTCCCTGAAAAACTCAAGCTGCCCGCGGATGCGTATCGAATAGAGGTGTTTGAGTTGTTCATAGGTGTCGTTGGTGTAGTAGTCATTGCCTTCATAGCCGTACGGCCTTGACTTGTTCCAGTATCGCGGATGCGTAGCCAGCAGCCTCGTCAGGCTTTCGAGGATAACGTCCATGGCGTCGCCGGCCCGTTTTGCTCCGGCGGCGTCACGTTTTTTTACCGCCTTCCATGCCTTCGCCAGCCATATCTCCTCGCTGAAATAGCAGTACATACGCGCGATGTCGATAAGGTCGCGTACGTAGTACGGGTTGTTCTTCAGAACCGGTGCGGCGGCCAATGCCTCGACCAGCGCCTCGCGCACAATCGGCACCAGCGACGCCCTTGCCCGGTACGCGCCCGTCGAGTCGTTCAGGGCGTCCGTTACGCGAAGCTCCTTGTGCGGAGATGCCGGATAGTAGCGGCCCCAATTCAATTTCGTCTTAGGCCCGTGGACGCTTTCCATCAGTTTGTTCAGCGCCGGTATCATGGCCGAGGCATTTTTACGGCCGTAACGCCGCGCGGCATAGTCGGCGACGAACTTCTCTATTGTCCACTCCATCGGGTCCCACGCGATAAGGTGGAGGAAATCCATCGTCATGGGCATGCCGCCGCTGCCTTCGGTCTGATAGCAGAAGCCAATCAGATTGTTCTTGGGGTTTTCCCGCGAATCCTTCACCAAATCCTGTGCCATCTTTAGCGCGTATGGCATGTTCAGGCGGGGTTCGTCCACGGTGGCTATCTGCGGAATCGCACCGACCAGCCAGGGATGGCCATAGTAGTAATTATGTGCCTTGTACGTTGGCACCCCGTCCAGGGCCATTATGTCGCAAATCACGATTTCTCTGCCGCCGGCGGAAATCGTCTTGAAAAATTCCCGGTAGTTTCCCTTGGTCCAGGGCGAGAAAAGCAGCGACCAACTGTTCAGGACGAGCTTGCCGTCGGGATCGAGGCTCTTTAGGGTCTGTAGGCCGGCCTTGGCGTAATTCAACAGATACACTAAGCGGTCCTTCTCGTCGGACCAGGATGAATTCTCGGACGGCAGGCCTATTTCAATCCAGTTGTCAGTGCTCTTGATGCCGATTTGCGACTTGAGCTTCTTGCTGCTTTGGAGATCGATGTCGAGGATCAACGGCAGGTTGGGATTGAAATACTGGTTGGCCTGCTCCGGCCCGAACCCGAGAAAACCGTCGCGTACTTTATTGAGAAGGGCTACGGTAAGGTAGTTGTATCCGCCGCTGGGTTTTCTGAGCGTAACCCGCCCGCCGCGCGAGTGCCAGTGTTTCAGGAGTTTTACCTCTTCGGTGTAAATGGCCGAATATTTTACCGGATAGCTGCAGTCCTTGAGTTGCCGGTCGGTTTTGAGCAGTTTTCTGTCGCGCAGCTCCTCTGCGAACGCGGCGGGGCAGATGTACCACTTGGGTTGGAACCGGTTGTAGCGAAGCCGGCAGAGGTAATCCATGTTCCGGCGGCGCCTGGGCATCGACCATCGCGGGCTTGCGTAGTTGGGCAGGTAGATTACTTCGCGGTGCTCGAAGGCCGGCTCGATAATCTCATCTACCCATGGCACGAGGAGCGTTTCGTATTTCGGGTACCTTACCGTCTCGAACGCATCTTCGAAGAAACCGCAGCCCCAGACCCGCTCCAGCAGATGGAAGACACCGTTCATAACGCCTCGGGGGTGGCGGCTGGCAATAATCATGATGTTGCGATCGTCTTTTTTGATGGCCTTCAGAACGAACCCGTCAAACTTAGGCCTATCTTTGGGAACCGACAGGGCGCCCGTGTCGATGAGTTCCTGTAGCGTGGGCGACTGGTCCAGCACGCCCAGCAGGAAACAAAAAGCCCCCTTCGGCACGGTCTTGTAATTGGTGGTGATTTTCACTCTGCCGGCCGGGCTGACCATCTGCTCGATGGCCGCAGCCAGCTCCTTGGCCGACCATCGCTCGGCGTCCGTAGCCTTGGGCGAGAGAAGAATCACCGGCGGCTGTGCGCCAGCGGCGGTTAGTTGGGCGTCACCGAGCTGCTCGGGCACGCAGCCGCAACTGGCGGCACAAGCCACGAGCAACAAGCTGTAGACGATGTTCTTCATATTGGGTCTCCTCGAACCGGCCAATGCGGCTTATATGAAGATGCCGTTCCGTTGTTTCGTAACAGGATAGCAGAGATAGCCGCAGATGAACGCAAATTTTTGGTTTGTCAGCCGCAGGCGTGTTTCGCCCTGCCCTTCGGGCGAACCCTCTAACGTAGCCCCACTCTCCGGATTACCTTACTAAAAGCTTAAAATTTAAATGACGCATATTGTCTAATGCCCAATTCACACCATCTACAGAAGTCATATAATTCATTTCTTTAAGCTTTTTTGTATCACAGGAAAAGCTGAAGCAGTTGGATTTATTGCCTGATTTGGGTATATATATCCAATATTTCCGGCGAAGGTTCAATTTGACAGTACATTTGAAGTTACGAGTTGCACCAGGCCATTTATTGCCCATATCTTCGCTCTTAATAATAAAACTACCCAGTATTTTCTTGCCTGGTTTATTATTATCATCACTGCGAATTTCTACCCTGATCGGTTCGGGAACTCCCTCTTTTATAACCCACAACATAATCTGAAGAATTGGGGAACGGGTGGGTTGAAACTGCTGTGCATAATGGGCCTGGTATGTCTTAACTTCATCGCTTGCTTGACCGGCAGCATCAACATCAACGGATAGAAGTTTGGCCATATCAGCAAAGAGAACATACCTTTTTCTGTCTGGTGAGGCGAACAGGTCTGAATAATCTTCTATAGTACAATTTGCTTCCGTCAATGCCTGATAAGCCTCCCAAACGGCTTCCACTGTGGAGCCTTTATATTTATCTTTGACTGTTATGTCATTGTTAACAAAATTATCACTTATTATGCTCAGCCTTTCTTTCAGTTGTTTATCTTCAGCTTCAATCAGTGTACGTTCTTTATTTTTCAGTTTTCCCCGCAAGGTATCCATGAGGGCTTTTTTCTCAGGTATGTACACAAAGTGCAAGGTCTCAAAAGTCATATTTCTGCAATACCCGTCTACATTCTCTAAATGCTTTCGTTTCAGATGCTGGATGAGGTCTTCCCGTGTTCCTGGAACTGACATTATCTCACTAAAGTCCGCGGCGAGGGAATAATCTTCCCTGGTCGAAAGCACTTTCTCAAGTTCATCCAATATTCCGGACATTTTCGCTGCTTCTTCATCGAAAACATCAAGATGTTTGCTTATATCAGCGTCGCTATTTTCCCCGCAGGCTAATGTCGCCTGAAAGTATGCGTCGGATAAGCGAAGCAGAGGAAGATGGTAAAGCTCATTTGCGTAGGTCTTGAATAGTTCCACAAGGTCGCTTTCATAGAACCTGTTTTTGCTTTGAACATGCCTGACTGAAAGGGCATGCTCAAGGGCGTCTCTTAAGGGCTTAACGCCTAATTCACTTATCTTACGAGGGTCATTATGTTTCTGATACGGCTGGAGAATTACGTTGATGACAGGAAGATAAACGCCACACTCCCGTTTCTGGGCCTGGTTGCTATGTTTGGCAAGTTCCATTCCCTTGGCAGTACAATGGAGACTCCTTAACAATTTTTCCTGCCCTTTACGCCCATATCTCCTCACTGTATAGTCGCTAATAAAGCTATCCAGCGTTATTTCTGTCGGATCCCAGAATCCTCGAGCGAATAAATCCGTAAGCATAAGATTATTGCCGCTATTCTCCGGATAGAGACCAACTCCGCGACAATTTTTCGCCTTGGGGTCGTTAAGTAACTCTTTCAATAACTGAATGTAATATTTCAGACCAGGCTCAACATGGAGGATATCCTCGCCGGCAAAATAAGGAATGAAACCCAGATACCATTCTCTTCCACTATAGTAATTGTACTTATGATACAGCCCCCCACGTATATCCGGCGATTTGTAATCGTTATAGCCAAGAAGGTCTGATATGGCTACATCTTCCTTCGGTAACACTTCAAGCAGGGCCAGCGTCTCCTCACGGGTATAACCTGTGAAGAAAAAGAACCATCCATCTATCAGTATCTTTGCCTGGGGGTCCGCCGACTTAACGACCTCGCATGCTTCTTTAAGCCCCTGTGCGAAGAGATGTTTCAAACCATGTGTTTCCGAAGCATAGCTAATAGAGTACAAGTGATCCGTACCGTACACCTCCACTATTTTAGCCATAATCTTCCCCATGTACTTCTTGCAAAGGGGATTATCCGCGGGCAAAAAATACTCATCGACTATAAACGGCTTCAGTTCCTCAAAGTCCTTAGGCCACAGACCGTAAGCGGGGGCGTACATTATCTTTAATCCGCGTTTTCTGGCATAGGCGAATATCTTTTGATTTCGCTCCCGGCGATACCGGGACGGCCAGCTATTGGGGCCTTTTTCCTTGTATTGCGGCAAGGCTTGAGCAAGAATGTCCCCCATCGTATTCATAAAGCAGGGATTCAAGCCAAATCTCAAAACGTTGAATTTCTTCTTGACTGCCCAATCTATATATTGCCGCCACTCTTTAACTGTCCAGAAATTAGACTGGAATTTTTTTGGTATCTCCCAACCTTGCCAGGTAAATGCCGCCCTCATCTCAAATTTTGGTTTTTCAATAATATTGATATTAACAAAAGGCACTGCTTTTCTTTTGGGGATTCTATCTCCATCTTCAAAAAAACCTACTTCGCAGAATTTGTCCAGATAATGGTAAACTGCATATAAGGTAGCCCTGTCGTTGTTCCCTGCCAGCAGCAGATATTTCTTGTCTCCGTCCTGTATACTTTTAATTAAAAATCCATCGCTGCCGAGGCTTTCGGAAGGAAACGTAAGCAGCTTTCGTTTCTCAAGGCCCCCGGATGTTTTGTTGACAGAAGAATTACCAACGATGATTATGTTTTTCTCGGCACTTAAAGCAGCAGAATCATCGGACAGGATTTTGACATCCTCACCAGACATCCGGCTTAGGTATTTCCCGATTTCCTTAGCCGCATATTCATTTAACCAGATATCTTGAGAGCCGCAAACTACAGCTATATTCTTAGCCTCTCTTATCTCTATCTCACTGGAAAAAGCCTGAACGTCTTGAGGCTTTATCGCGGCCATAAACATAACTATCTGAAACAAAATACAAATTAACCTTAATGCCTTTTTCATGGGTATGCCTCTGTTTGCGTTTTTACAATTTATGCTGACATATTCTATTTATACCCGGCGCACAAAATTAAAGCGCCCGATGTGGGGAACACCCTACGAGCCGCGACCGTGAGGGAGCGGTCATTAAGACTTTCGCACCGGTCTGGCCGCTCCCTCACGGTCGCGGCTCGTTTATCTCGCCACCAGCGCATAAACTTCGTGCGCTAGGTATTACTTTTCTGTAAACGGTGTTGAAGGTAAACCTAACCGCCCAGCCATTCCCACCCGTTCCAGTCATCGGGGTTGGTTACAGGGGTAGCCTCGACCCAGACAACGTCGCCCGCCAGGTGCCCGACGTTGTGAGCAAAAGGCGAATCGATCTCCATTCCATACTCCCATCCAGCCGGGTCGTCCGCATGATCGCCCCGCCAGATTACTTCCCAGATCAACACGCTGTCCGGTTCAAAGTCCCTGTATACTTTGCGTGATGCCCAATCCGGATGCCATACCCTCAGGCTATAGGCCCTCTCCACTTTCTGCCCGTCTTGCGGGAAGGGCCAGTCCACGCCCGGCCGGCGATCTTCCCACCAGTCGGGGCGAGTGTAATCACGCCACGGCCAGGCGTTTTGCTTGCGCTGCCATGCCGGACAAGAGAAGAACGCCGCGTCCTCGATGTAGCAGGGATACAACCAAAGACTGTTCAGGAAGTCGGTATCGTCGTCGCCGACCCGCGGAGAAGGCGGAACCAGGTCGTCGTGATCGTTGCCGTACATCAGACTCGCCATGACCGAGTGCCTGACGTTGCTGCCGCAGACCACGCGGTAGGCCAGCTCCTTGGCTGTGCTTAGAGACGGCAGCAAAATCGACACGAGCAGCGAGATGATGGCGATGACCACCAGTAGCTCTATTAACGTGAATCCCGCCCGCGGCCCACTTGACCGAGACAGACGGTTACTCCGGTTTTCCACCAATCCGGCGAAGGGCAACTCAGTCGACGAAAAGGCGTACATTCTCACACCAGCCATGTTCGTCCCTGCTTCCGTCAAACTCCACCTCAAAAAGCGCAGACAAAAATCTTCCGTTCCCCCCTGACGGCAAGATGCGGTTTCATCGCAAGGTTAGCGCCGTCGTTTCTTTACAGCCAGCGGGACCAGGCCAACCAATAGCAGTGTTACTGTCATCGGCTCGGGGACCTCGACAATTCCATAATGCGAATCGACATGACCGCCGTCGTCTTGACGGTTGTCCCTGCCCCACGTCCATTTGCCTTCCAGATAACCGCCCTGATAGGAAACATTTATTCGGGCACGGTTTTTCTCCGCGCTATTATGTCCTGCAGCCCAACTATAGAAATTGTCGTAGTTATACGGCTCACCACTTACCCAGCCTACGGTTCCATCAGCGATTACACCGGTCAGGCCTATCCAGGCGTAATTCGTGCCGACCGTCCCGATGTCCTCTTTGAACGTGTCCCATAGCCACGTGTTTTCAGCAGCATCGTTGACGGTAACGAGATGGCCACCCAGCGTTACGGCCTCGGCTTCGGCAGCCGACCAATCGGCATCTTCCAGCAGGTAATACGTATGGCCGTTTGCCGGGTTAACCTCAGTCTGGATGATGCTCGCTGTTGCCGGCGTCGCCGCCAGCATCAATCCCGTCACCATCGCAACTAACAATCCTAAACCTTTTCCTGCCATGTTCATTTTCTTCGTCCTTTCCATTTTCAATGCCTCCACTGCATTGTTTACAAACACTCTTCCTTCCATCTGACAACTCCACTGCATTTCACACTCCTTCCTTTTGAATGGGGCCTCATATTTATGTTTTCATCGAGTCCGAACACTTTGCCTGCTTCAAAGCCCGGCCGATCGGCCGCAGCCGTTTCGTGGGTCGAAGCTCGCCTCCAGCACTATTTCACTTGTGCTTACCTGCCCGGCTACTAAATCCATTACCAACTGGCAGGACCGCACGCCCGCCTCATGTGTCGGGACCTGAAAATCAGGGCGGATATCCGTCATTTCCGGCCCGCCGGAGTAGAAACCGGCAATGCTGATATCCTCGGGCACGCGCAGGCCCGCCAGCCTGGCGTAATGGTGCACAGCGGCGGTGGCGCCGTTGGTAAACGTCAAAAACGCCGTCGGCGGCTCGGCCGTCCGAAGCATCCGCTCGACGTGTTGGTAGGCGCCGGCATACATAAATCCATCTTCGCCGGTTACCAGAAGAGTCTCATCGAACCCCAGCCCGCCCCGTCCGAAGGCCTCTTTGACGCCCTCGATTTCAGCCCTGAACTTGTATTTGCCCTGCACGCCCGAAAAGACCGCAATCCGTCGATGGCCCAGGCCGATCAGGTGAGAAGCGGCCTGGCGGGCGACTTTCTGATAGTTGATCCTCACCACCGGCAGAGACAGGCCGGGTATCTGCTGATCGACCAACACAACCGGGAATCGCATATCAGCCAGCCGCGACAAATGCTTCTTCGGGATGACCTGGTCGATGATAATCATCCCGTCCACGCGGGCCTCCATGGCCATGCGGAGAAACTCCGGCTCCTGTCTTTTTTCAGGCAGGCTGCGCCCGAAGATCAGCCCCATGTCGTTCTGGTCGCTTACCTTGGCGATGCCGCTCAAGATTGTGCCGAAATACGAATCGGAGAGATAATTCAGTTCCCGAATAACCACCCCAATCGTCTCCGTCCGGCCGGAGGCAAGCGCCCTGGCTGAAGCGTTCGGCCGGTAACGCAGTTGCCGGGCGACCTGATCGATTTTGCGTTTTGTTGCTTCACCAATGTTGGACCTGCCGCGCAATGCCTTGGAGACGGCTGAAACGCTCACCCCCGCCTTTTTCGCAACAGTTTCCAGTGTGGCTGCCATTGCCCCTGCTTTCTCTACAATAGGTCCAGCGCTGCACTTGAATAAACGTATCTTAAACGCCTTTTTTGGATTTGTCAACCACCTTCTCCCCTTTTTCTGCTACAAAAACCGCCTGTCCTTCTAACAGCTTGTCCATAATGGGGTTAAAAAAAGCAATGCCGGCCCATGCAAGGGTGGCCGCCACGGGAGTATTCGGTTTTCTCCAAGAACCCACTTGCCTTTTAGCGGTATTTCTGCTCTCATAAATAAGTACAGCGCTTTACACGGAGCGCCCGGAGTAAAGAATTCATAGCCATGCAGCCATGCCTTTTCATTATGGAGATTTGCAAATGAGTAATGTCAGGCCGAAGGTTTTGTTGCTGACCGGTGGACCGTATCACGATGGCCGTGAGAGTATCCAGCTCATCCAGGGGACATTGGATGAGCGGTTCAATGTGGTCCAAACGGAGAACGTCAGCGATCTGGCCAAATTGGCGGCTGGAGATTTCCAGGCTGTGGTCATCTACACGACCATACGAGACGGCGAGCTGACGGGCTCACTGGCTAACACGCTGGCGGCGTTCATCGAAAACGGTGGC
>JAXIHJ010000107.1:0-4764 GCA_034189755.1 Planctomycetota bacterium | reverse complement strand
CCTGGGCCGACGAATCTTTCCAGTATATGAGCCGGATTTTGAAATCCGTTTCCTAAGGTCTCCGCGAAGTCGCATCGACAGGTTGAACCATAAGCCTTCAGCCAAACAGTAAAGGAACCTCCATGCATGGCGTCGTAGTGGAAAAACCGGGACAGTTAGTCATACGGCAAATCGAGCCGCCGAAACTGACGCCGTACACCGCCATTGTCAAGATGGAGATGGCTTCCATTTGCAACGGGACCGACAGCAAGATTAAGGACGGCCACTTCCCCGGTTTCGATACCTATCCGACGACACTGGGCCATGAGGGCATAGGCACGGTCGTCGAGGTCGGCCGGAAGGCGACGGCATACAAGGTGGGCGACCGCATCTGGAAGGCGACCACGATGTACACCGGAATCGAGGGCCTGGCAAGCGGTTGGGGGGCAATGGCTCAATACGCCGTGGTGGGCGACTTCGCAAGTATGCAGGCCGACGGCGTCTGCGACGCCGAACACGGCTACGACGGAATTTTCGAGGTCCAACAGGTGATTCCGCCGGAGATTTCGACCCGCCAGGCCATCCTGATGATAACCTGGCGCGAGATATACTCCTCCTTTGCCGCATTTGGGTTCAGCCCCGGCTGCAGCCTGATGGTCATCGGCGGCGGGCCGGTAGGCCTGAGCTTTGTCCGCCTGGCCAAGATATTCGGCATGAAGCCCGTCTGCCTGGCAACACGATCCAAGTGGAAACTCGACAAGGCACTGGCGCTGGGGGCCGACGCCGTGTTTCCGGCGGACAAGCAGATAACCCGCAGCGTCAAGGATGCGTATCCCGATGGCTTCGACTTCGTGATAGACGCCGTCGGCAGCGGATCGGTAATTAGCCAGGCGCTTCAAATGCTGAAGTTCGGAGCAACGGTGGGCGTCTACGGCGTGGTTGCAGAGGACACCTTATCCATCACCAGAAAAGGCGCTCCGCTGAATTGGGTCATCAGAATGCACATGTGGCCGGATTATCCGGCAGAGGCCGCCGCGACGGAACCTATCTGCCGGTTCGTACGCCAGGGAGATTTGTCTTCCGAAGAATTCATCACGCACGAACTGCCCTTCGACCGGATCGCCGAGGGTTTTGAGCTGATTCGACAGAACAAGGCGCTCAAGGTCGTGCTGAACTTCGATTGACCCGGACCAACAGGAAAATCACTGAAAAAGGACGTACACTGATGGAATACACCTATCAAGACATTGCAAAGATGATCGACCACTCGCTGCTTAACCCCGTTCTGACTGACGGCGAACTGGCCGAGGGCTGCCAAATTGCCGCTCAATACGGCGTGGCCAGTGTCTGCATCAAGCCCTATTTCGTCGCGCAGGCGGCCAAGATGCTCCGCGGCAGCGGCGTGAAGACGGGAACGACAATAGGCTTTCCTCACGGCGGCCATGTAGTTGAAATAAAAGTGGCCGAGGTCGAACGAGCGCTTGCCGACGGCGCGGAAGAAGTCGACATGGTGGTAAACATCGGAAAGGTGCTGACCGGCGACTGGGACTACGTCAGGAAAGACATCGAAGCCTGTGTCTCGGCGGCGCACGCCGGCGGGGCCGTAATCAAAGTCATCTTTGAAAACTGCTTTCTGAAAGACGAACACAAGATCAGGCTCTGCGGGATTTGCGGCGAAGTGGGCGCCGATTTTGTAAAGACCTCGACCGGCTATGGGGACGGCGGAGCGAAGATAGATGACCTTAAGCTGATGCGCAAGCACTCGCCGCCCGCCGTGCAGGTCAAGGCAGCCGGCGGCGTCCGCACGCTCGACGACGTGATTCGCGTCCGGCAGGCGGGCGTAACACGCATCGGCGCAACTAGAACCGTTGAAATACTCCAGGACTGCAGCCGGCAGCTTGAAAAATAAACAGGTATCTCCTGCAGGCCGGAGTACTCCCAGGCAGTTCAGGGGCAAATTTGCCGCAAAGCTAATCGTCTAAAGGGACAAACTATGACTCAGGCCAGATCAATGCATTACTGCCCGCTTAACGGAACGGTGGGCGATACGATACCGTTTTACTGGAACGGCGAGTTCCACCTGTTCTACATGAGGCGCCTGCCGCACAGGTTTACCGTTCATCAGACGATAGAGCACATCGTCTCGACGGACCTGGTCCATTGGCGGGAGCTTCCGACGGCGGTCCGGCCCGGCGGGCGCGACGAAAAGGATTATCACCTGTGCGGCACGGGCTCCGTGATAGAGCGCGACGGGACGTTCTATTACTTCTATTACGCCCGCAACGACCGGGCCGACCCGCACGACAGCATTGCCCTGGCCACCAGCAGCGACCTGATATCCTGGACAAAACAACCCGGTTCGGTCGTTCTGCGCGACGAAAAGTTGTATGCCGCTCCCGACTGGCGGGATCCTTTCGTCTTCTGGAACGAGCAGGAGCAGTGCTATTGGATGCTGCTGACCTGTCTTGAGAAGGACGGCCCGGGCTACTTGAAAGGCTGTGTCGGGCTTGCCGTTTCGGACGACCTTGCCAGTTGGCGCGTTCGTCCGCCCCTGTGGGCGCCGGGGACCTACGTGGTTCCGGAATGCCCTGAGATGTTCGAACTGTCGGGCAAGTGGTTCGTGCTGGCCAACTGGATTCATCCCGGTGGCACCTTCTATTGCACCGCCGATGCGCCGGGCGGGCCGTGGCAAAGGCCTTATCCGAACACGCTGGACAGCCACGATGCCTATGCCTTCAGAACGGTAAGCGACGGCTCCAGGCGGGTCGCCTTTGGATGGGTAACGTCTCACAGCGACTTTCTGGATTCCGGCTCGCCGACGTGGGGCGGGCATTTGACGGCTCCGAGGGAGTTCGCCCTTTCCGACGCCGGTGGCATCGATGTTCGCTGCGCGCCCGAGTGGCTGGGGCAGTTCAGCCGGGAGCTGCCGTTTGAGATTGCTTCAAAGTGGGGCAACTGGGACATCGCCCCGGCCCGCATCGCCGCAGCCAGCCCAACGGCTGCCGCCTATGCCATCACCGGGCCGATCTGCCGGGATTATCTGCTCGAATGCGACCTGACGGTCCAGGCCGGCACGTCGGCGGTGGGCTTTCTCGTGCAGTCGGAGCAGGATATGTCCTGCTTCTACCGCGCGCGAATAGACCTGTCGGCCGGGCGAATAACCACAGACCGCCTGCCGCCATGCTGGCCTGAGACCTGGCTGTACGAGCAATCTTTCAGGCCCGACCCGAAGAAACCAATCAAATGTGTCCTGTCGCTTGCGGACAACATCCTTGAGATATTCCTGAACGACTCGGCCGCCCTGACGACGCGCCTTTACGATTACCACGACGGGTCTTTAGGCATGTTCGTCGAAAACGGCCAGGCCTGCTTTGATAATATCAAGTTAGCTACCACCACTGATGAATCGGCCGGAGGATTATAAGCTGATGACAGGCAGGGAACGATGGCTTGCGATTTTTAACGGGCAAAAGCCCGACGACCGCTGGCCTGATATAGGAAGCGCTATCTGGCCTCAAACCCGCGAGCTTTGGGACAGCCAGGGTGTCCTGTCGAAGGACGTGGACCCCAACGAGCTGCTGGAGGCCGACGACGGGTCCATGGTATGTAGATACGCCGCGACAATGGTATTCGACCCGCCGTTCGAGAGGGTCATCCTGAGCGAAAAGGACGGAAAATATACGTTCGTGGATCGCGACGGGATCACAAAGGTTCTTACGAAAGAGAACTACGAGATGATCCTGACCTACGACAGCGACCAGATGCCCACGTTCGTCGATTATCCGGTCAAGACGCTTAAAGACTGGGAAAAACTTAAACAAGAGCGCCTACAGCCGGACAGCCCCGGGCGATTCGCCGCCGATTACGACGAAGTCGTAAAAGAGCTTCGCGCCGAAGCTGAAACAAAGCTGATACGTTACCCGTCCGCGATAAGCGGCCCCGGCACGTTCGGCCCGCTCAGGGAACTGCTCGGCATCGAAAACCTGTCGCTGATGTTCTACGACGACCCGGCCCTGATCCGAAAGATACTCGACGACCTGGCGGAGTTTTACACGGCTGTGATGGCACGGGTGCTTCGGGACGTGCCGGTTGACGTGCTCCAGTTTTACGAAGACATCGGCTCCTCCGCAGGCCCGATTATCTCGCCGGCTGTGTTCCGCGAATTCTGCGTACCCGTCTACCGCAAAATGATAGACTTCTTCAAGCAGTTCGGCGTTAAGCACTTTTTGCTCGACTCCGACGGCAGCGTGGCGCTGCTTATGCCGGAATTTATCGACGCCGGACTGGACAGCCTCGTGCCGACCC
This sequence comes from Planctomycetota bacterium, assembly GCA_034189755.1. Taxonomy (GTDB): domain Bacteria; phylum Planctomycetota; class Phycisphaerae; order SM23-33; family SM23-33; genus JAXIHJ01. The sequence continues at coordinate 480 of JAXIHJ010000107.1, read as the reverse complement.
AGCAGACGGAACCCAACATGGCCCCGGCACTGCTGCGGAAAAAATTCCCGGAGATGCGACTGATAGGAGGCATCCGAAAAACCGCGCTGACCGAAGGTGAAAAGGCCATCGACGAGGAGCTTAAAAAGGCGTGGACGGTGGCGAGGGAACAACTCGGATTCATGCCGGTGCTCGACGGGTCTATTTCACCGGATATTTCGTGGCCGGCCTTCAAGTACTTCACCGAGCAGAACAAACTCTATGCCTCGGGTGAGCTTTAACCCTCCACCTAAGACCGAACGCCGGCTAAAAATTGTTCGCATCGGGAAGCGATGTTGTCCGGCGTCAGGCCGAAATTTTTCAGTATGTTATCCAACAAACCGGACTTGCCGAACGAGTCGTTGATCCCGACGCGGTGCATCGGCACGGGGCATTGCTCGACGAGAACCTCCGCCGCCGCCGAACCCACGCCGCCGATTATGCTGTGATTTTCCACGGTAA
>JAXIHJ010000106.1:0-25818 GCA_034189755.1 Planctomycetota bacterium | reverse complement strand
CAACGTCGCCGGAGGCTCAGAATCTCATCGGCATGGACCGCTTCGAGGCACGCCAGGCCGTCGTCGAATGGTTACGAAAAGAGAACCTCCTGGAAGACGTCCGCGAGTACGTCCACCAGGTCGGACACAGCTATCGCTCTCACGTGCCCATCGAGCCGTACCTGTCGGACCAATGGTACATCTGGGTGAAGAAACCAATTTCCAATCTCCCAATTTCGAATTGCGAATTTGACGTCGAAGAGAGGGATGGTGTTACCTGCGCCGAAGGTACGGATGTTCCGGTCAATTCGCTTGCCGGTTTGGCCCTGGCGCCGCTGCTGGAAGGCAGACTCCGTTTCATCCCCGAACGCTACGCAAAGACGTACCAGTCCTGGCTGGAGAACCTCCGCGACTGGCCTATCAGCCGCCAACTCTGGTGGGGACATCGGATACCCATTTGGTCTTATTCTCTCTCAGCTAAAACAATTTTGCAGATGGAAAGGTTGCAAGGTTCCGGGACGGAACAAACGGAACAAGTGGATGCGAGTGAAATTTTCACGAAAAAGGATTGGGACGCATCAAGGATTGCGGCAGACCTTGCGACGCAGTACCCAGACCGGGTTGCGATACAACAAGGCTCATCACAGGGATTTCGCCTAGACTCAGCAACAGGTCAAGTCACTGGCATGGCGACGGGCAACACTATGTCAGTCTGTCTGCTTGATGATGATCCTAAGTTCGTCAAGGCCTTGGAGGATGTAGGCTTCCAGCAAAACGAAGACGTTCTGGATACCTGGTTTTCGTCGGCGTTGTGGCCGTTTTCGACTATGGGTTGGCCTGCTGCAAAGCCGGAGTGGTTGAAGTTGTTGAAGACGTTCTACCCCGGCGACGTGCTGTGCACGGCCCGCGAGATTATCACGCTTTGGGTAACCCGCATGGTAATGATGGGCCAGTACTGCGTCGGGGACATCCCATTTTCCGACGTGTTCATCCACGCGATGATCCAGGACGGCGAGGGCAGAAAGATGTCCAAGAGCCTCGGCAACGGCATTGACCCGCTGGACATCATCGACTCTCACGGCGCCGACGCGATGCGTTTCACGCTGGTGAGCATGACCACGCAGACGCAGGACGTCCGCATGCCCGTCCGGCACATGGCGCTGCCTGACGGCCGGCAGGCCAATACCAGCGAGAAGTTCGACATCGGCCGAAACTTCTGCAACAAGCTGTGGAACGCGGCCCGGTTCGCACTGATGAACCTCGAAGGCTGCCCCGCATGGAGCGATATCGAACCGAGAAAGCACTTGCCCGACAGGTGGATACTAAGCCGGCTCAACACGACGGTTCGAGACGCCACGGAGGCACTGGAAAATTATCACTTCAACGAGCTGGTCGATACGATTTACCACTTCATGTGGGACGACTTCTGCGACTGGTATCTGGAAATTGCCAAGGTCCGCATCAACGCCGGCAAGGCTACGCCGAAGGCGATTCTGGCACACTGCCTGGACGTTTTGCTTCGGCTGCTGCACCCGGTGGCGCCGTTTATCACCGAGGCCATCTGGAGCCGGCTAAACGAAGCTGCGCCCGTCCGCTCACCGGGCGACCAGCAGGCGGAGGAAATGCTGGTGCAGGCCGAGTGGCCGCGTGCGGATGCCGGGTGGATCGACCCGACGGCTGAAAAGAACTTCGACCTGCTGCAAGAGTGGATGCGCAACAATCGCAACGTCCGGAAGGAACACAACGCACCGCCAAGGGACGTTCTTGTGGTCAAGATTCAGGAGTCCGATTACACACGATTGTTCCTCGACAACAAGGAACTGATAGAATCGCAGACGAACAGTAACATAACGATTGTCCCGGCAGGTTGGACGGTGCCCCCGGACTCCGCTTTCTACACGGTTGAAGGGATAAATACCTACGTCGAAGGCATAATCGACCGCGACGCTGAAATCGCACGGCTGAGCAGGCAGGCCGATACGCTCAACAAGGGCATCAAGGGCATCGAGGCCAAGCTTGGAAACGCGAAATTTCTCAGCAAGGCCCCCACCGAAGTTGTCCAGCGCGAGCGCGAGCGGCTGGATGCGCTCAAGGCCGACCTGGCCGCCGTGGAAAAGTCATTGGAGGCGCAGAGATAGCCCTGCGCAAAACGCGCCGTTGTATTGCACATTCCAGGCAGCCCGGCGTAGAATGACGTGGACTTTCGCAGTTAGTTTGGAGTTTCACCCATGAACGTCCCGGTAGAGCTTTCACGAATCGTGATTACCGAACTCGGCGACGAGCAGCTTATCTATTTGAAGGAGAAGGACGGTAAGCGGAGTTTCCCGATTCGTATCGGCATCGCCGAGGCCCTGGCGATCGACCGTCGGCTTAAGGGCGTCAAGCCGCCGCGGCCAATGACGCACGAACTGCTGAGCAGCGTAATCGAGGCCATGGGCGGGTCGCTCGAGAAGATTGTAATCAGCGACATACGAGACCACGTCTTTATCGCCACGCTGACCCTTCGGCTGGACCACAAGCTGCTCGAGGTCGATTCCCGCCCCTCCGACGCCATTGCGCTGGGCGTTGCGACAGATACGCCTATTTTCGTGGCCGAGCGCGTTTTTGACGGTCTGAATCAGGCGCCGGACAGCAAGCAGGTTCGCGTGCTGCTGCTTCAAAAGCGCCTGGAGGTGCTGCGCAGACGAATCGCCGACCTGGAGACCCAGCTTAATAACGATGACTTTCTCGCTAAAACCTCCCCCACCACCGTTGCCGACCGCCGCAAACAACTCAGCGAAATGCAGAGTGAATACAGCGCCATCGAGCGTGTACTCGGAAAAATCGGCTGACGGCACAATCCGAGTTCTCTTTGCCTGCCTTATTTCAGGGGCCTACTTGCTGAACGGGAAGGTTCCCAGTGAGATTACCGTTCCGTCTGGATTGACGTAGTGAGCGCAAAAGACCTCATCACTGATGCTGGTGAAAATCAACAGGTAGATGTTCTGGTTGCGAGCCCGGCTGAGTTCGTCTGGTTCCGGCCCGGCCCGGCCGGCGTTCTCGACCTGCTCGAAGTGTCCCACGAACCTGCAAATGGCATCTCTGCCGTCGAACAGTAATTTATGGCTGGGATTATAGCTCAGGTCGTTGGTGGGAGGCTGTTGTGAGGCCGGGTACAGCAGCGCCTCGGCCTGGCCGTTCCGGTAAAAAACCAAGCCGCCCCATACACTGCCTCGGTCGGCCCTGTCGCATTGCGATGTCTGACGCAATTGCAACTGCACACGCGGCCGTGAAAGCATTTCGTCAAGCAGGTACAGGTTCCACAGGTCGCTCATGTTAAGCTGCTCAAGCTGCGAAGCGACGTCATGTGCCCTGAGCCTCGACTCGCCGTTACGATATACATGTTCGCGCATGGAGAAGGCCTGCGTCAGTTCCATGACTAACTGCGTCCGCCGCAGCATCGGCCTAAGCGGGTCGCGTGAGAGCCGGCTCAGCAGGTGAAAGTCACGAATGTTGAATCGGTAGTCGTAATCCCCGAACCAGCGCCGGTACAAAGCGGCGGCATCGTCGAGCATTTCATTCTGCATCTTGTAGAGGGTAACAGCGGTTACGAACTCGGCGCCGCTGGTCGGCATGTAGTTGAACCACTTCAGGAAGGTTTGCAGTGCGACGAAGGCTTCGGTCTTGGCTGTAGTGCGCTCAATGTTATTGCGAAGACGATAAGTGGGAACGCGCTGGGACAGAACCTTAATGGCCGAGCCGCGCCCGGAAGTAGCCGGAGCGTTAATCAGCGTCAGCAGCGCCTCCTCCCACGTCTTGCCGGTCATCCGTTCGGTAAGTCGGCGAAAGCGAGTTTCATTTGTGCCCGTGGTTGAAGTCTCCTTGGCCCAGAGCTTCACGACTTCCGCCAGCACGTCCGGGGCCGGGTGGCGGATCAGCCAGTCCAGCATCGTCTCCCGCAGGCCGCTGCCTGGCTCGACGTCCGGCAGCGCCGCAGTAACGTGGCTGGCAAGGGTGGGATAGTCCTTCTTGAGCAGGAATTCCATCACCGCTGTCTTCAATTCGACCGGGGTTTCGTTCCTGCGCAGCAATTCTGCCATCCGCGCGTAGGTCTCGGGGTTTTCTCCGCCGAGTGCGCCCGCCAGCCGCAGCGACTCGATCCGTTGCGATACCTCCACTTCTTCATCCAGCACCCGCTGAAGATTGTGCAGGACAATGGTCTGGTTGGGGTAGGCGTTGGATGTGTCCTGCCTCATCCGCTCGTACTCAGCCATGTTCTGCGGCGGACGCGGCACCGACGACGTACAGCCGCATGACAACAGCACAGCCGCAAGCAGAATCGCCAGGAAGCTGGTTTTACATGTCATTATGTTCTTTCCCGTTTAGGCCCTGAGTGCCGTCTTGCTGGTCTTTTCAATAGAACGGCCTGGATTCTAATCGGACGGACCGCCTCTAGGCAAGCCTGCCGGATTGCAAATTGCAAAACGCCTCGCCGGCGGGTAGACTCGCTTGCCGGTATGGGTAAGCGGACCGATAAAGACCAGGCACTGCTGCTGGCGCAGAACTGTGAGGCTGTCTACACGGAACAGGAGCTGGCCCAGCGGCTGAAAGCTGCGGCGAAAGAAGGCCGGCAGCTTCGGATCAAGCTCGGCCTGGACCCCACCGCTCCGGACATTCATCTCGGCCACACCGTCGTGCTCCGCAAGGTGCGCCAGTTCCAGGACCTCGGCCACAAGGCCGTGCTTGTTATCGGCGACTACACCGCCCGCATCGGCGACCCCAGCGGCGTTAACAAAACCCGCCCGGTGCTCTCACCTTCTGAGATTGAGGCCAACGCCGCCACCTACATCGACCAGGCCGGCAAGGTGCTGGACACCGCGCCGGGGAAACTGGAAATCCGCCGCAACAGCGAGTGGCTGGAAAAGCTGAACCTGGCCGACATCCAAAAGCTCGCCGCCCAGATGACGGTCGCGAGAATAATGGAGCGGGACACGTTCGAACGCCGCTATAAGGCCGGCGTGCCAATCGGCGTGCACGAACTGCTCTATCCGCTGATGCAGGGCTATGACAGCATCTGCATCGAGGCCGACGTCGAACTCGGCGGCACGGACCAGACGTTCAACAATCTGGTTGGCCGCCAGTTGCAGGAGAATGCGGGCTGCCAGCCGCAGATCGTCATGATTATGCCGATCCTCGTCGGGCTCGACGGCGTAGAAAAAATGAGCAAGTCCAAGGGCAACTACATCGGCGTTACCGATAACCCCGACGAGATGTTCGGCAAGGTGATGTCGATTCCCGATTCGTTGATGGCTAACTACTTCACGCTGCTGACCACCCTGCCGGCCGAGCAAATCGCCGAACTTACGGATGCGGACAAGACCCATCCTCGCGAGGCCAAAGTCCTGCTTGGCAAAACCATCGTCGAAACGTACCACGATTCCGCAGCCGCCCAGGCCGCCGCCGAAGAATTCGACCGCATCTTTGCGAAAAAGCAAAAGCCGACTGATATGCCGCAGGTCAAGGTTTCAGCCGCAAGAATGAACATCATCGAGCTGATTACGTTGGCCGGGTTCGCCAAGAGCAAGGGCCAGGCACGCAGGCTGGTTATGCAGAACGCCGTCAGCATCGACAACAGGAAAATTACCGACATCGACGCCGAGGTAGAGTTACAAACCGGCTGCGTCCTGAAGGTAGGCAAACGGCGGTTCGGAAACATTTCCGTCTCGTAAGCATCGATAAGAGTCAGCGATTTAACGGCGTGGCACTATTTGAAGGGGTTATATATCATGTTTGAATTTGAAAAATTTGTCATTTACCTGTCGTTGGTCCTGTTCGTGTTTGGTTTTTCGCCGGTTTTGCTCGCAGATGAGCCTGAGGCCGACGCGGGAGTCGACACAACCGATGATCCCTGGGCCAATTCACGTCTCGGCATGACGGAGCTGGGCGAAGTATGGTTTGGCCCGCCGCTGGAGAAAGAAGACCTTCGCGGCCAGGTCGTGCTGCTGGAAAAATGGGGCTTTCGCTGCCCACCGTGTATCGCCTCCATCCCCCACCTGGCAAAGCTGCACAGCCGCTACGGCCGGCGCGGCCTGGTGGTAATCGCAGCGCACGCACAAGGCCCGTACAAGGGAAAGGCGCTTTCCGTCGCTCTCGAGCGGGGCGCAAACTATATCATTCTTTCCTCGGCGACCGTCCCAAACGACACCGGCCGCGGCATACCCCGCGTTTTTGTATTCAATCACAACGGCAAGGTCGTCTATGAGGGCTATCCAGGCTCGAAGATGGACAAGGCAATTATTGCCGCCCTGAAGCTTAGGCCGCATCCGCTGCTGGGTGACATAAAATATCAAAAGATGTCAGCAACGGCCGGCATGGTTAAGGCCGGCAAGCTCGGCCAGGCCTACAACGAGTGTAAGAAAAACAAGGACGCCGAAGGCCAACTCGGCAAGGAAGCGGCTTTTCTACTTGCCAACCTTCAACGCTACGCCGACCGGCTGAAAAGCAAGGCCCAGGGCGACTCTCCCGTCGCTGTCATGCAGGCCCTGACGGAACTGACAAAGCGGTTTGCCGAAACGGAATATGGCCGACAGGCCGCTGCGGAGCTTGCCGAACTCGCCGACGATGAGGAGTTTAAGACCGAGCTAAAGGCCGAGAAGGTCTATCTGCCAATCGCCTGTGCCGCCAGTCTGATCCCGCCCCTGCCGACGGAAAAATCCGACCGGGCGACGTGGAAGCGCAAATACGGCAGCAGGTTCTCAGCCATCAAGGCCAAGGTCAAAAGCCTGAACAATCGCTACCCGGAGACCGCCGCCGCTCGGAAGGCAGAGGAACTAATCGAAGAAATCACCGGGCTGTAATAGACTTATCAGCCGAGAAGCTCGCTTCGCAAGGCAGAAGAAACAGCCCACAGAAGGTATTCTGCGGGCTGTTTTATCCGTCGAAGGATTTCGGTTACTTTGCCTGCGGTTTATTTCTTCCTATAGAACTCTATTATTTCCTTGCAGGTTTTGGGTTTGATTTTCGGCCCGTTGCCGGCCTGCCCGAAGGCGGTCATGCGATGGACGCAGACCTCTTTCATCGCCTCGCGGGCCGGGCCGAGGTACTTTCGAGGGTCGAACTCTTCCGGCTTCTCGGCAAACACCTTACGGATTGCGCCGGTCATCGCCAGGCGGTTGTCGGTGTCCACGTTGACCTTGCGAACGCCGTGGGCGATGCCGCGCTGAATGTTCTCGACCGGTACGCCGTAGGTCTGTTTCAGCTTGCCGCCGTGTGCGTTGATGATGTCCTGCAATTCCTGCGGCACCGAAGACGAGCCGTGCATCACCAGGTGCGTGTTCGGCAGGCGCTTGTGGATTTCCTCGATTACGCTCATCACCAGCACGTCGCCCGTGGGTTTTTTGGAAAACTTGTACGCCCCGTGGCTGGTCCCGATGGCCACGGCCAGCGCGTCCACGCCCGTGTCGGCGACGAACTGCTCAGCCTGGGCCGGGTCGGTCAGGTGCTTCATGGCCTCTTCGCCGGTCAGCCCGGCGCCGTGGCCGTCCTCGATGCCGCCCAGGCAGCCCAGCTCGCCCTCGACCGTTACACCGAGTGAGTGGGCCTTGTCGACGACCTTCTTCGTAACATCGACGTTATATTCGTAGCTGGACGGTGTCTTGCCGTCAGCCTCCAGTGATCCGTCCATCATTACGGATGTAAATCCCTGGTCGATCGCGCTGAAGCACGTCTCAGGGCTGTTGCCGTGGTCCTGGTGCATGGCTATGGGGATGTTGGGATACAGCTCGGCGGCCGCCAGCATCAGGTGACGCAGGTAGGCGTCGTTGGTGTAGCTCCTGGCGCCGCGGGAGGCCTGTACGATAACCGGCGATTCGGTCTGCTCGGCAGCCATCATAATGGCCTGTATCTGCTCCATGTTGTTGACGTTGAACGCAGCAAGCCCATAATCGTTCTCCGCCGCGTGATCCAGAAGGATTCGCATCGGTACTAATGGCATGATGTTCTCACTTTCCTAATAATGATTTTTCGTGTCCTGAACCGAACCGGGGATTATACGGCTCGCGCCGGTGAAGTAGAAGCGTTTTCTGTTTTACCCCGACAGGGATATCTGTTAAAGCCCAGCCATAGCTATGGCCGGGCTTTGTCGGGCACTATCGCTTCTCCTGCTCGGCGATCCCCCGGACCACCTCGGCCGGGATGCCGATGTCAACGACGCGGACTTCGCCGGTGTAGGCCGCCGCCCCTTCGGCATCGAAGCCTTTCTTGCAGGCCAGCATGGTGACGGTCAACGCGGCTTTGACGGTTGGCCCTGCGGCCAGGCCGGTGTCGCAGTCCAGGCCGGTGGGAATGTCAATCGCAACGACGGGCAGCCCGGCGGCATTAATCTGCTCGACGGCTGTCGCTATATCACCACGAAGCGCCCCTTGAATACCAGTACCCCCTACCGCGTCCACGACCACGTCAAAGCTCTTTATCGCCCCTGTCAGGTTCTTCAGCGCCTCTGTCGTTGCATCGCGGACGTCGTGGTCCAGTTTGCGGAGGATGTTAAGGTTGATTTCGGCGTCGCCTGAGATTTTTTCAGGCGACGCAACGATAAACGTAACGACCTTTATCCCCCGCATGGCCAGGTGCCGCGCGATGACGAAACCGTCGCCGCCGTTGTTGCCCGCTCCCGCGACGATTGCGACGGATTTGCCGGCTGCTTCACCGAGAAATCGCTCGATTTCGTCTGCGGCGCGACGGCCGGCGTTTTCCATCAGCACTACGCCGGGCACACCAACCTGCCGGATCGCATAGCGGTCCACGCTGCGCACTTGATCACGGCTGAAGGATTCCATGCTGCCGCCTGTGGCCTGAAGCTACGCCAGGACCTCATCGATGGCCGTCTTGAGGTCCGCCTTACTTTGCAGGCCGACGAATTTCTTTGAGACCTGGCCGCCCTTGAAAAGTATGAGCGTCGGGATCGCGTTAATGCCGAACTTCATGGAGACGTTGCGGCTGGCGTCGGTGTCCACCTTGCCGACTTTGAGCTTTCCGGCGTATTCCTCGGCCAACTCCTCGATAATCGGGGTGATCATCTTGCAGGGCATACACCACTCGGCCCAGAAATCCACCAGTGCCGGCGTATCCGAAGCTTCGACTTCCTGCTCGAAGTTTTCATTCGTCAACTGCAACACGCTTTCCGATGCCATTCAAGAACTCCTTATTTTCCACAACGGCCCCGTTGGTTCGCGCGCCGCATCGTAGGAAGCCCAGGCCAAGATGTCAACCGTTGCGGGGACAGAATGGCGCGAATATTTCTACAATAGGCGCCGAAACACATGCCCTATGATCAACCTTCCTTAATTTCGATTTTTCGCGTCTGGGCTGCGGCGGCTTTAGGCAGGCGAACGGTTAGCACCCCGTCGCTCAACGACGCCTCTATCTTGTCGCGGTCCACCTCGTCGCTCAGTGCGAACGCCCGGAAGTATTCGCCGCTGGCGAAGCCCGTATAGGTTCGGCTGTACGCTTCGCTCATTTCCGGCAGTTCGCCGCTGGCGCTGATGGTCAGCACGCCCCTGTCCACACGTATGTCCACTGACTCGGGTTTAGCGCCGGGAATTTCGGATTCCAGCACGGTCATTCCGTCAGCCGTTTCGTAAATGTCCACCAGCGGCATAAAACTGTCTTCCTGCCGCCGCGAAACCGGCCCGGCGTGAACGGTCATTTTTTCTTTCTTCTCGGCCATGATTCAACTCCTCGCTATTCTGTCCGGATTACTTCACCGGCACTTGCTTGGGCTTGGCGGCCTCGGACTTCGCCAGCGTAACTGTCAGTATGCCGGCATCCAACTTCGCCTCGATGCGGTCGGAATCGACCTTGTCAGGCAGGATGATAGTCCTGCTGAAGTTGCCGATTCCCCGCTCGCGACGCAGGAAATTGACTTTCTCTTCATCAACCACCGACTTCTTGGTGCCCTTGATTACCAACGTATCGCCCGTGATGGAGATGTCCAGGTCCCCGCGCTGTACGCCGGTAACCTCGCACTGGACGATCATGTCTTCGGGCGAGTTGAGCACGTTGACCGGCGGGTAGACCCCCCCACCGATTCGCTGGCTCTCGCCAAATGGGCCACGACCTACGAGCCGTTCAAGTTCCCGCTGCATGGTGCGCAGCGATGCAAACGGGTCCCAACTGCCTGGCCATCGAAATGTCGCCATTGTTGTACTCCTTTCCGTTCTTTGCGATTCTCCGGCTTATTACACTGCCGACCTTTGCAACAAACTACCAAGCAAAACGGATACCACCAACGAATAAAGGTTTTACTTTCAGCAGGTTAAGGGCTTTTGAAAGCAACCGCAAGATGTGCCACTTTGTCGCTTTTGGCGGTCTTTGCGATTTTTTTGGCAGGTGTGCCGATGGTCTCTTCCGCCGGCGGCTGCTCAAGATTCTTCTTTCCGAAAGCCGCCAGGTAAGTACAATCAATCTTTTTCGACGATGGGCAAGGCCAGGCAAGTTCATAAATGAAGGTTTGTGATATATGATGAGGAGAAAACATGAAAAAGACCCTGAACGTTCAGGACCTGAAGCCCGATGAAGACGACCGCTCCCTCCGCGGCAACGTAAAGGACCGCAAAAGCGAGATTCTGAGGGACACCTACTTCCTGGTTGATCCCGACAGCGGCCCATCGCAAAGGTTGAAAATGGGGCATACGACCATTTATCCCACGGGCAAGACCACCGGCCATGCGCATGACGACATGGAGGAGGTCTATTTTGTCGTTTCCGGCAAAGGAATAATGGGAATCGGCTCCGATGAGTTCCCGATCGAAGCCGGCGACGCCTTCTATGTTCCCCCCGGCCAGCACCATGTAACCTATCAGAGAGGCAACATTCCCCTGACCATCGTCTGGGTAACATGCCGTATTACCGACGGAGGAGGTGAAGCGTGAGACGGCAACTCATGCTGATTGACGGCCGGTGGGTCGAGGCGGCGGACGGCGGTGTTATGGACGTTATGAATCCCGCCACCGAAGAGGTTTTCGCACAGGTTGCCCAGGCCACGGAGCAGGACGTGGACAAAGCGGCCCAGGCTGCCGATGCCGCTTTTGAAGGATGGTCGCGGTTATCTCCGGCTAAACGAGCCGACTACCTTCGAGCCGCCGGCGAGCTTGCGATGCAGCGCTGCGAGGAAATAGGCCGGACCATGACAGAAGAGCAGGGCAAGCCGCTGCTTGAGGCCCAGGGCGAAGTGCAAAAGGCCGCCGGTATCCTGCGTTACTATGCCGAGGAAGGTGAGCGCATCTACGGACGCATCGTAGCCAACGCCGCAGCCGATACGGACAGTCGTGTTATCTATCAGCCTATCGGACCGACGGCGGCAATCTCACCGTGGAATTACCCGGTCGAACTGATTGCATGGAAAGCGGCCGGCGCGTTGGCCGCCGGGTGCACAATGGTCGCCAAGCCACCGTCGCTGACCCCCCTCTCGCCCCTAATGTTCCTTCAGTGTTTGGTCGATGCCGGCGTTCCGGCCGGCGTGGTGAACGCTACGCCGGGGCCGGGAAGAGCCGTGGGACAAAAACTCATCACCAGCTCGCTGATTAAGAAAGTGGCCTTCACCGGCTCGACGGAAATAGGGCGGAAGATACTGGCCGACTGCGGCCCACTGCTGAAAAAAGTCTCCTTGGAACTGGGCGGCCACTGCCCGCTGATTGTCTGCCGCGATTGCGATCTGGATGCGGCAGTGCAGGGTGCGGTGCGGCGATCGTTCAGGAACATGGGCCAGATATGCATCGCCATCAATCGCATTTATGTCGAGAAGGAAATCCACGACGACTTCCTGAAGCGATTTGTCGAGGCGACCGGCAAGCTGGTGATTGGAAACGGCCTGGCCAAGGCGCCTTGTGATTTAGGCCCCATGGCAAACCGGGAAGGTGTGGAAAAGGCACAGACTCACATCGCCAACGCCCTGGAAAAGGGCGCCAAGCTGGCATGTGGCGGCAAGCGGCCTGAAGGCAAGGATTTTCAAAAAGGCTTCTTCTTCGAGCCGACGGTCCTGACCAAGGTGAATCACGAGATGCTCGTGATGCGCGAGGAAACCTTCGGGCCGGTGGTCGGTATTATGCCGTTTGGTAACATAGACGAGGCCATCGCCTTGGCCAACGACACGCCGTACGGCCTGGCCTGCTACGCCTTCACCAACAATCTTGATGAAGCTGACCGCCTGGCCCGACGGCTACGGGCCGGCAACGTGGCCATTAACAACGTGGACGCCGGCGTCATAAACGCACCCTACGGCGGCTGGAACGAAAGCGGCATGGGGCACGAACACGGGCCGGAGGGACTTTACGAGTATCTCGCGGTCAAACACGTCCGGGTGCGGTTTCTGCACAGCGGTCGTTAAGGAAACTGGAGAAGAAACATGGCTGGCGAATACGTCATAGGGATTGATATCGGCACGTCGGGCTGCAAATCGATTCTCATCGATGGTAATGGGCAGGTTGTCGGCTCGACGCTGAAGGAATACCCCCTCCATACGCCCCGCCCCGGCTGGGCCGAGCAGAACCCCGCCGACTGGTGGCGGGCGGTTTGTGACGGTCTGCGGCAACTGTTGCAGGAGACGGCTGTATCCCGCAACGCCATCAGATGCCTGGGCCTGAGCGGCCAAATGCACGGGCTGGTGGCCCTGGACAAGAATTACCAGGTGCTTCGGCCGGCGATATTGTGGAACGACCAGCGAACCATGCCGCAATGCCGGCAGATACACGAAGCCGTCGGCGGCATAGCCGGACTGCTGAAGCTGACCAACAACCAGATGCTGCCGGGTTATACCGGCGGTAAAATTTTGTGGATGAGGCAGGAAGAGCCGGACCTATATGAAAAAATACACGTCATCCTCAACCCCAAGGACTACATCCGATACCTCCTGACGGGTGAAATCGCCACGGAAGTTTCCGATGCCTCCGGTACCGGCCTGTTCGACGTTCGCAGTCGCCAGTGGTGCCGGCCGCTGCTGGATAAACTGGAGATATCAACGGACTATCTGCCGAACTGCTTCGAGTCGACGCAGATAAGCGGCAAGGTAACCGCCGATGCGGCAGAGGCGACCGGCCTGCCTGAAGGCCTGGGCGTAGCCGGCGGAGGCGGCGACGCTGTAGCCCAGACGACGGGGACGGGCCTGATCGCGCCGGGCATACTCGGAACCACAATCGGCACCGCAGGCGTCATCTCAATGGGTCTGGACGCCTTCAGGCCCAACCCGGACGGCCGGTTGCAGGTCTTCTGCAACAACAGCCCCAACCTGTGGCACGTGATGGGCGTAACGCTGACTTCCGGCGGTGCGTATCGATGGTTCCGCGACATTCTGTGTGAATCGCAAAGCGAACAAGCCTCGCAGAGCGGCAAGGACGTATATCAGGTTCTGGACCAGATCGCCTCTGAAGCTGTAGCCGGCAGCAAGGGATTGATCTTCCTGCCTTACCTGATGGGCGAGCGATGCCCGTATACCGACCCGGCGGCGCGCGGCGGGTTCATAGGCATGACACTGCACCACGGGCGGGCGGAAATCACGCGGGCCTTGCTGGAAGGCGTGGTATTCAGCCTCCGTGACGTCGTCGAGCTTATCAGGACCATGGAAAGCTCGGTCCGCGAGCTGCGCACCACCGGCGGCGGCTCGCTCAGCCCGCTCTGGCGGCAGATACAGGCCGACGTGTTCCAGTGTCCGGTAAAGACCGTAAGCGGCAGCGCCGAGGGCGGCAGCTACGGGGCGGCGCTTATCGCCGGCGTCGGCGCGGGAATCTGGAAAGATCTCCGCGAAGCGGTGAAGGTTCTGAAAGTGCAGACCGAAACGCTGCCGAACCCCGAAAACAAAAACGTCTACGAGGAAAGCTACGGTGTCTACAGCGGCCTGTACGAGGCATTGAAGCCAACCTTTGATCTCATCGCCAAAAACCAAACCTAGCTGTAAGCAAAGGAGTCTGTTTGATGAGCTACGTAAACATGACAGACATGCTCGCCAAGGCCAAGCGTGAAAAATACGCCGTGGGAGCATTCAACATCGTCGATTACAACTCGATGCTGGCCGTCGTGCGTGCGGCTGAGGAGCTTTCAGCACCGGTTATCGTCCAGACATCCGTCAAGACGGTGCGTTTCTGGGGACACAAGCCGCTGGTGGCGTGGATGAAGCAGCTTGCCGCCGACTCGCCGGTGCCGATTGCCATGCACCTGGACCACTGCAAGGAGGTCGATTTCGTAAGACAGTGCATCGAGGCGGGCTGGTCGTCGGTAATGATCGACGCCTCGGCCCAGCCGTTCGAGCAGAACCTCGCCGCCACGCAGCAGGTGGTTAAACTGGCCGGGGCGGCGGTCAGTGTCGAGGCGGAGATGGGCGAAATCGGCGGCGTCGAGGAGGACATCGTCGTCGCCGAGGCTGACGCAAAACTGGCCGACCCGGACAAGGCCGAGGCGTTCTGCAAGGATCTGGACCTGGCCGTCTTCGCGCCGGCAATAGGCACGGCGCACGGCGTCTACAAGGGCGAGCCGAAGGTCGACTTCGATCGTATCGAGACCATCGCAAAACGCACCGGCCTGCCCATAGCTCTGCACGGCGGGACGGGCTTGGCGGAGGACGTGTTCAAAAAATGTATCTCTCTGGGCTGCGCGAAGGTAAACATCTCAACACAAATTAAGTATGCGTTCATCGACGGATTCGTTGAGTATCACCAGCAAAAGCAGCAATACGAGCCGCTAAAACCGCTTGGCGCCCAGTTTGAAAGAATCAAGAAAGAGGTCGCCGAAAAGATTAAGCTGTTCGGCAGTGCCGGAAAGGCGAAATAAGGAAAGGAACTATGGCTGAATTGAAGGCATTGATATTTGATTGCGACGGCGTTTTGGCGGACACCGAACGGGACGGGCATCGCGTCGCGTTTAACCGGGCCTTTACCGAGAAGAAGCTCGGCATCGAATGGGACGTTCCGCTGTATGGAGAATTGCTGAAGGTCGCAGGCGGCAAGGAGCGGATGCGCGCCTACTTCGAGGAAAACGGCTGGCCTGAGAGCATCGACGACAGGGATGCGTTCATCAAGGAGATGCACAAGCTGAAAACGGATATGTACATGCAGATTATCGAAAGCGGGCAACTGCCGCTTCGTCCGGGCGTCAGCCGGCTGGTGGATGAGGCCGTCGCGGAAGGTGTTACCCTGGCGGTGTGTTCGACCTCCAATGAGCGGTCGGTGAACATGGTCGTCGAAAAGTTGCTGGGCAGCGACCGCAAGGCGAAGTTCGACGCCATCCTGGCCGGCGACGTCGTTTCCAGGAAAAAGCCCGACCCGGAAATTTACAACCTCGCCGCTGAGCGGCTGAACCTGAACCCGGCCGAATGCGTGGTGGTCGAGGATAGTCGAAACGGCTTTCTGGCAGCCAAGGCCGCCAATATGAACTGCGTAGTTACCACCAACGGCTACACGGCTGGGGAAGATTTCACCAATGCCGACCTGGTCGTTGACGCACTGGGAGACGAACCGGCTGTCAAGGTTACGCTTAAGGACCTGCGGCAGATCGTCGCCGGACGGGGAGCGTAATTTTACACGGAAAGAAGGTTTCGCATGAGTAGCAAGGAAAAATTGTCGGGCGTTTTCGCCCCTGTGGTTACCCCTTTTCTCGACGACGAGATTGTTTACGACAAGCTCGCTGAGAATATCGAGAAGCTGAACCAATCATCCTTGAAGGGGTATTTGGCGCTGGGCAGCAACGGTGAGTTCAAGAGCCTTAATCACGCCGAGAAGGAAAAGGTCCTCAAGACGATCCTGGCCGCCCGTTCTGAGGGCAAGGTCGTGATGGCCGGCACGGCCGCCGAGTCGACGAAGGAAACCATCGAGTTGACGCAGATGGCGGCCCGGCTGGGCGCGGACTTCGCCAGCCTGCTGACGCCTCACTATTTCAAGAAGAGGATGACCGACGCGATGCTGGTAGGTTATTTCACCCAGGTCGCCGATGCGTCAGAAGTTCCGGTTCTTCTCTACAACGCCCCGGGCTTTACCGGGCTGACGCTTTCGCCCAAGGTGGTGGCTGAGGCTGCGGCGCATCCTAACATCGTGGGCATGAAAGACACCTCCACCGGCAATAAGGACGCCTATCTCGCCGCCGCAGCCGGTAAGGAGTACTACGTCCTGGCCGGCTCGGCAAGCGACTTCTTCCCCAGCCTCATCCTGGGCGCGACCGGTGGCGTTCTGTCGCTGGCAAACGCGTTTCCGCAGATGTGCGACAAGCTTTACCAACTGGCCATAGGCGGCAAAATTGACCAGTCATGTGAAGTCCACCGCAAGATAATCAGCGCCAACAAGTCGGTCTCAGGCAGCTACGGCGTTGCGGGCGTCAAGGCCGCCATGACGCTGGCCGGCTTTTTCGGAGGCCAGCCGCGACTGCCCCTGACACCCATTACCGATGCGCAAAAGACCGAGATGAAAGACAAGCTTATCCAGGCCGGAATCCTGAACAACGGCTGATCGCGGGAAAACGCCATGGCCAAAAAGGTTCTTCTCAACAAGCCGGTTCATGAAGCCGGCATGAAGGTTCTGGCCGGCAAGGCCGAGCCGGTTGTCGCGCCGGACGCATCCGCCGAGACTATTCGGCGGCTGGCTGCGGACGTCGAGGGCATCCTGCTGCGGACCGGCACGCAAATCGGGCGGGATATCATCGAAGCCGCACCGAAACTCAAGGTCATCTCGCGCACCGGTGCGGGCGTGGATACCGTGGACGTCGCCGCAGCCGGCGAAAAGGGAATACTCATTTGCCACACGCCCGGCGTTAATTCTCCTTCCGTAGCCGAGCACGCCGTCGCCCTGCTGCTGGCACTGGCAAAACAACTCAAGCCGATGGACCGGGCCGTAGCTGCGGGAAACTGGAAGATAAGAAACACTTACAAGGCGGTTGACCTTGCCGGTAAGACACTCGGCCTGGTGGGCATCGGCAGGATCGGCATGCTCGTAGCAGCCAAGTGCCGCACGGCGTTCGAGATGAAGACAATCGCCTATGACCCGTTCGTAGAGGACGCCGAAGACATTGATCTGTGTGCCGACCTGAAGCAGGTCTTCCGGCAGGCCGACTTCGTCTCGATCCACGTGCCTTACACCAAGCAAACCCACCATCTGGTCGGCGCCGAGCTGCTAGCCTGCATGAAACCCGACGCCTGCCTCATCAACACCGCCCGTGGTGCGGTTGTGGATGAAAAGGCGCTGACGGCTGCCCTGCAAGGCAGCGCGATCGCAGGCGCCGGCCTGGACGTATTCGACCCCGAGCCGCCGTCGCCGGACAATCCACTGTTCAAACTCGACAACGTCATAGCAACTCCTCACACTGCGGCTCTGTCCAGCCAGTGTGTGGCCAGGGTCGCTGCCGAGGCGGCACAGGCCGTCGTCGATGTCTTTTCAGGCAAAAGGCCCAAATACATATACAACCCTGACGCGCTAAAAAGCAAAAACCCCTGATGAGCAAAGGCGATTGCATCCTGGCTATCGATGCGGGCACTTCATCTTTGAAGGCCAGGGTCTTCGACGCGGACTTAAACAGCGTCGCCGAGACTCACCAGCCATACGAATACACCACTTCGGCCGGCATGGCGGTCCAGATGGACGTGGAAAAAATCTGGCAGGCGCTTCTGGAAGCCTGCCGGCAGTTCAAGCCCTGGCTGGACAAAATCGGCGTGGTGGTGCCCAGCGTGCTCTGTCCGGGCCTGACGGCGATGGACGAAGCGGGAAACGCCCTATATCCGGCCATCATTCACATCGACCGCCGATCCACCAGACAGGCCAAGGAGGCCCTGAAACGAATCGGCAAGGAGACCTTCCTTCGTATAACGGGCAACCTGCCCTACCCCGGCGGCATATCACTGACCGGCATGCTTTGGCTAAAGGAGAACGAGCCTGACATATTCTGCAAGGCCCACGTGTTCGGGCACATTAACACGTACCTGGCCCGCCGCCTGACCGGCCGATGGGGAATCGACCCAACCAACGCCTCGTTCACCGGCCTGTATGAAACGGTCAGCGGCAACAGTTGGAGCCGGGAGATAGCTTCCGGCCTGGAGCTCCCGCTGGAAAAAATGCCGCCCGTCCTTAGGCCCGAGCAGGTGGTCGGGCACATTACAGCCGAAGCCTCGGCGCTGACGCGGGTGCCGGAAGGCGTGCCGGTTTTGATGGGCGCCAACGACACGTCCTCGGCTGCATTCGGAGCAGGCGTAACCGAGACCGGCCAAATGCTCAACATCGTCGGCAGCTCGGAAATATTCGTCATCTGCACAGACAAACCCGTTCCCAACGAGTCGTACTACGTCCGCCAACACGTAAAGCCCGGCCGATGGCTGATTATGGTAATCACGACGGCCGGCTTCTCCCTCGAATGGTTCCGCAAGCAGTTCTGCCGCGAGATGGAAGCCGATGAATTCTACAAAGAGTATCTGCCGACCGTTCTCCGGGAAAAGGACACAGGCGGTGTGCAGTTTCGGCCGTATTTAATCGGCGACCGCAACAGCATGGCTCAGAAGCAGGCTTCTTTTGCCGGCCTGACGCTGGCCACCACGCGGGAGCAGTGTATCCTGTCGATTGTTACCGGCGGCATGACGCCGATGAAAAAGGCCATCAGCAAATGCCGCCGATCCGTAAAGCTCAGCGGCACCATATCGTTAACGGGCGGCGGAGTAAACGAAACTACGATATCGCTTAAACAAGCCATGTTTCCCGGATTCAAATTTGAACGCATTGAGGCCAGTTCACTTCTGGGCGCGGCAAAGCTGGGCCGGCAGCATTTGCAAGGAGAAAGGACATCATGACAAGATTTCAGAACAAAGTGCTTATCGTAACGGGCGGAGGGTCGGGTATAGGCGAGGCTACGGCAAGGGAGTTCGTCGATCAGGGCGGATCGGTAGCCGTGCTGGACATCAACGACGAGCTGAACCAAAAAGTCGCCCAGGATATCGCCGGCCGCGACGGCAAGGCGGTTTTTATCCATTGCGATGTGTCCGAGCCTAAGGACTGCGCCCGGGCCGTCGAGCAGACGACCAAGGCCTTAGGACGGGTCGATTACCTTGTAAACTCCGCCGCGACGTTCATGGCCAAGGGACTGGACGCCGACAAGGCCACCTGGCAAAAATGTATGGAGGTCAACGTAATCGGCATGTTCAACATGGTCCAGTCCTGTGTGCCTGCGATGAAGCAGGCCGGGGCCGGCGCGGTGGTGAACCTATCATCCATCTCCGGCTACATCGCCCAGGCGCAGCGGTGGACGTATAACACCACGAAGGGCGCCATCCTGACCATGACCCGCTGCATGGCCATGGACCTGGCCGCTTGCGGCATCCGGGTAAACAGCGTTTCGCCGGGCTGGATATGGACGCCGGCGGTGATAGACATGGCCGGCGGCGACATAGAAAAATACGACCCGATATGGGGCAGGTTCCACGCGCTGCGGCGATGCGGCAAGCCTAAAGAAGTCGCACAGCCTATACTGTTTCTGCTCTCGGACGAGGCGTCTTTCATCACCGCCTCCGACTTGCACGTCGATGGCGGTTTCCTGGCCGTCAGTTCCGAAGGACTGGGCCAGTCGGCTGAGTGGGCCGAAGAATAGTCGGAGGTAAGACATGCGTAAAATCATCGACCTGACACATCCGATGTACGACGGTCTGGAGGCCTTCCCCGGCAATCAGAACGTCAAGATATCACCTCTGCACGAAATCGACCAGGGTGGCTACCGTGTTAACACGTTTCTTATGGACGGCCACACCGGCACGCACATTGACGTGCCCTGGCACGTGTTTCCGGACGGCGAGACACTGGAAAAGCTGGACCTGGGCAAATGTATCGGACCGGCATTTCGAGTTTCACTGCCCAAAGGCAGGGGCGAGCATATCAGCCCTGAGGAACTAAAGCCTTACGAGGAGAAAATCGTCCGGACCAAGCGGCTGATTTTGGCCACCGGCTGGAGTTCGCAATTCGGCGGGGAAGAGTTTTACGTCGATTTCCCCGGCGTCAGTATCGATGCCGCCCGCTGGCTGGTCGATAAGGGCGTCGTACTGCTGGGTCTGGAGCAGCCCTCGGTCCATCCCGACGACGGGCTGGAAGTTCACCACATCCTGCTCGAAGCGAAAGTGGCGATCGTCGAGGCGATAGCCTGGCCGCAGCGCATTCCATCCGACGAGTTTGAGCTGATATGCCTGCCGCTGGCGATCCGAGGCGGCAACGGCGCACCGACCCGGACCGTGGCCGTTGTGCACTGATTATGACTGGCCCGGGCGGGAGTTGAACCCGCACGGCCCTTGCGGGCCAAGGGATTTTAAGTCCCTTGCGTCTGCCAGTTCCGCCACCGGGCCTGCTGCCGATTTGCCTCTACGCATTAGGTACCGGAATTTGCCTCCAATGTCCAGCCGCAGCCGGTTTGTCTTGCAATATACACGGGTTTACTGTAATGCCTTTCAGGCAAGTGATCTGCCGGAGCGCGGGATTCAAGGGAGTAAAAAAAATGACAGAAGCGAAAGCTGACATCGGCTTGGTGGGCCTGGCTGTGATGGGCCAGAATCTTGTACTGAACATGAATGATCACGGCTTCGCCGTGGCGGTATTCAACCGAACGGTGAGCAAAGTGGACGATTTTGTAAACGGCCCGGCTGTGGGCAGGGACACCATACTCGCCGCGCACTCTATCGAGGAGCTTGCAGGCTCGCTGAAAAGGCCTCGCCGCGTAATGCTGCTGGTCAAGGCCGGCCAGGCCGTAGACGCGTTCATCGAGAAGATTCTGCCGCACCTTCAGGCCGGCGATATCATCATCGATGGCGGCAACAGCAACTTCCACGACACGATCCGCCGGACCGAGTCGGTCGAGGCCAGGGGCCTGCTCTACATCGGCACGGGCGTTTCCGGCGGCGAGGAAGGCGCCCGCCACGGGCCAAGCATCATGCCGGGCGGCTCGCCCGACGCCTGGCCTCACGTCAAGGAGATCTTCCAGGCCGTCGCCGCCCAGGCCGACGGTGCGCCCTGCTGCGACTGGGTCGGCGAAAACGGCGCCGGGCATTTCGTCAAGATGGTCCACAACGGCATCGAGTACGGCGACATGCAGCTCATCTGCGAGGCGTACAACCTTATGAAGGTCGCCGGCCTGACACCCGCAGAGATGTCCGACGTATTCGCCGAGTGGAACCGCGGTGAGCTGGACAGCTACCTTATCGAGATTACGCGCGACATACTGGCCAGGATGGACGAGCAGACCCACCAGCCCATGGTGGACGTTATTCTCGACACCGCCGGGCAGAAAGGCACCGGCAAATGGACGGGCATCACCGCGTTGGAGCTGGGCCAGCCGCTGACGCTCATCGGCGAGTCGGTATTCGCCAGGTGCCTCTCGGCGATGAAAGACCAGCGTGTAGCGGCCTCGAAGCTCCTTCGCGGCCCGAAGGTGAGCTTCAGGGGCGACCGCGACAAGTTCGTAGCCGACATTCGCCACGCACTCTACGCCAGCAAAATAGTCAGCTATGCCCAGGGCTATCAACTCATGCGGGCGGCGGCTGAGGAGTTCGGCTGGAATCTCAATTACGGCGGCATCGCCCTTATGTGGCGAGGCGGGTGCATCATCCGCAGCCAGTTTCTGAGCCGAATCAAGGACGCCTTCGACAAAAAGCCCGACCTGGTCAACCTGCTGCTCTGGCCTTACTTCAAGTCGGCCGTCCGAAAGGCCCAGACCGCGTGGCGGCGAACCGTGCAGAAGGCGGTCAAACTCGGCATCCCCGTCCCGGCCTTCAGCAGCGCGTTGGCCTACTACGACGGCTACCGCGCCGAGCGCCTGCCGGCGAACCTGCTCCAGGCACAGCGAGATTACTTCGGCGCGCACACCTACGAGCGCGTGGACAGGCCGCGAGGCGAGTTCTTCCACACCAACTGGACCGGCACCGGCGGCGATACGACGGCAAGCACGTACAACGCCTGAAAATTTCCAATTTTCGATTTGCGGTATCTGTCGAACGCGGGAGATAAAATGAACGCTCACATGGAGAATTTGTTCGACATTACGGACAAGTGTATCGTGTTGACCGGCGGTGCGGGCGTGTTGTGCGGCGCGATGGCCAAGGCGCTGGCCGGCTGCGGTGCGAAGGTGGCTGTGCTGGACTTCAACATGCAAGGCGCCGAGGCGCTGTGCGGGGAGATTGCAGCCGCCGGCGGCACGGCTGTGCCGGTCATGTGCAACGTGCTGGAGAAAGACGCCGTCGAGAAGGCCTTCGCAGAGACGGTCGAAAAGCTCGGCGGCGTGGACGTTCTGATTAACGGCGCCGGCGGCAACAAAAAAGAAGCCACCTGCGCCCCCCCCACCGCGTTCTTCGACCTGCCGGCCGATGCGCTGAGGTGGGTCTTCGACCTGAACTGCCTCGGCACGATGCTGCCGAGCCAGGTTTTCGGGCGGCACCTGGCCGAGCGCGGCGAGGGCGTAATTATCAATGTTTCGTCGATGAACGCGTTTAGGCCGCTGACGAACATCGCCGCATATTCTGCCGCCAAGGCGGCAATCAGCAACTTCACGCAGTGGCTGAGCGTTTACATGGCCCAGAGACATTCGCCGAAGATTCGCGTCAATGCAATCGCGCCGGGCTTCTTCCTGACCGAGCAGAACCGCTTCCTGCTGACAGACGAAAAAACCGGCGAACTGACGGATCGCGGCAGGCAGATTATCGACCACACGCCCATGGGACGGTTTGGCGAATCGGCCGAGCTTCTTGGCGCGACGCTCTGGCTGATCTCGGATGCGGCAAAGTTTGTAACCGGCATAGTCGTGCCCATAGACGGCGGGTTCAGTGCGTTCAGCGGGGTGTAGCCGCTGAAATTTCCAATTTCCGATTTCCAAATTCCAATTGATAAAAGGCGACACACGAATCAAGAGACAAGACGTTGACTCCGGATGAAATGAAAAAGAGAACGAGAGCGTTCGTTCTTAGATGTATAAAACTCGCCGGTTCGTTCCCCAGGGGACCGGTTGGTGATGTTGTCGGAAGACAATTAATCAAATCGAGCACCAGTGTCGCATCGAATTACAGCGATTCGTGCTCCGCCCGGAGTCATGCCGATTTTGTCAACAAGCTCGGCATTGTCGAGGAAGAAGCAGATGAATCCGTTTTTTGGATCGATTTCGCTCCGGACGCCGGCTTGACAAAACACGCCCTGGTGGAAGAGCTGACCGTGGAGGGTCGGGAGATACTTGCAATAATCATCGCTTCCCAGAAAACCGCAAAAGCCAGACGTTTGGTAAAGAAAAGCAAAAAGAAAACTACGTAATATAAATTGGTTCCTCAAGATAGCCGGGTAATCCGCAAGGGATAGAAATTGGAAATCGGAAATTGGAAATTGAGGAGTAATAAATGGCAGATTACGTGGAGCAACTGAAAACATTTGAGAAGAACAAGGACTTTTTCATCGGTATCGACTCGGACGGCTGTGCGTTCGACACGATGGAAATAAAGCACAAGGAGTGCTTTATTCCGAACATCATCAATTCGTGGGACCTTCAGCCGGTCTCGAGGCTGGCCCGCGAGGCTGCGGAGTTTGTCAATCTTTACAGCCGGTGGCGAGGCATTAATCGCTTTCCCGCCCTGATAATGGTTTTCGACCTGCTGGCGGACCGCCCCGAGGCCGTCGAGCGCGGCTATGAGACGCCGCAGACCGACTCGCTGCGGAAGTGGATTGAGGCTGAAAGCCGCCTGGGCAACCCGGCGCTGGAAGCCAAGATCGCCGAGATGAACGATCCGGTGCTGAAACGGACGCTGGCGTGGTCCTCCGCCGTCAACGAGGCGGTCGCCAAAATCGTCCGCAACGTGCCGCCCTTCCCGCACGTCCGCCGAAGCCTGGACAGGCTCGCCGAGGCAGCCGACATCATGGTTGTCTCGGCTACGCCGAATGAGGCGCTGAAACGCGAGTGGCAAGAGCACGGCATCGCCTCCCGCGTCCGGATGATCTGCGGCCAGGAAATGGGTTCCAAAAAAGAACACCTCCAATACGGCGCGGCGGGCAAGTACGAACCAGAAAAGATTTTAATGGTCGGCGATGCGCCCGGCGACATGAAAGCAGCACGAGCCAACAATGTCCTGTTTTACCCCATCAACCCAGGCGACGAAGCTGCTTCGTGGAAACGGTTCGCCGAGGAAGCGGCGGACAAGTTTTTCGCCGGCGAATACGCCGGCGAGTACGAGCAGAAACTCATCGACGAATTCATGGCCTATCTGCCGGAGGTCCCACCCTGGAAGAAATAGAGCAGCAGAGACCAGAGCAGCAGAGGCCAGAAGTCAGAGAACAGAAGTCAGCAGTTGCGAATCACGAATTTTTCAGGACGTTGAATCATCGATCCCAGCATTTTCCCACCTCGCTGCACAGGGTAGTCAATTCCGTATATTCCTGATCCGTGATGTATGAACACTCTTTGGCAAAACACAAAGATGTGTCCGTTTCGCTATTCTCTGCGTCACAATCAGTCGACTTACTGACAAGGTGTGCTTCATGTCTCCGTTTCGCCCAAGCTTCCCGGAGATTCATGCACACAGAACGCGATGAACGACGGATCTGACATGTAAGTGCATAGCGCTCTTCAGGAGGAAATCTCTTGCTGATTAGAAAGATGCGCATTGCCAGGTCGTATGCTTTGGCGTAAACGGTCAAGTCCTTTGCAGATTGTATCTCCATCCTCCGAAACCTTTATCTATTCTCTAATCTCTGTTTTCTGACTTCTGACCTCTGACTACTGTTTTGGCGTTCCGAACATTTCTTCCTTCAGGTTGAGATAGCACGCGTGGCTTACTCCGCCACCAATTGATCTTCGGTTCTGCGGATGTATTGATGCCTGGCCCAGGCCGGGTCGCTTTCGGGGAAGTCCTCCCGAAAGTGCACGCCGCGTGTCTCGGTGCGGCGCAGTGCGCAGCCGGCAATCAGATACGCCGCCGTGAGCATGTTTTGCACTTCCCAGCCGGCAGGGTCGAAAAACTCCTTATCCAGCACGTATCGCCCCCAGAACTCCACGATTTCGTTTGTTTCGACGAGCCTTTCGCCGCGGCGCGCGATGCCTACGTTGCGCCACATGACCGACCGCAGTGAGTTGCGTATGTCGGTCAGGTCCAGTTCGGTCCGGTCGGAGGGCGCGTTTGCCCAGTCGGTGGGTTTTGCGGTGAATTTATCGTTCATTTCCGCCAGTTGCCGCCCGGCCGCCTGACCGCAGCGATGTCCGCAGACAAGCGCCTCGATGAGACTGTTGGACGCCAGGCGGTTTGCGCCGTGCAGACCCGTACAGCACGCCTCACCGCAGGCCAGCAGGCCGGGAATGGAGCTTCGCCCGTCCATGTCCACTCGGGCGCCGCCAATCATGTAGTGGGCGGCCGGATGCACAGGAATCAGGTCGCCGCCCGGCTTGATGCCAAACGACCGGCACTGCTGGTCTATCTGTGGGAACCTTTGCGCGAATGCCGTCGAGCCGATATGCCGCACGTCGAGAAAGACATGCGTAGCGTTGGTTTTGGACATTTGTTCCATAATGGCCCTGCTGACTATGTCGCGCGGGGCCAGTTCGCCCATTTCGTGATAGTCGGCCATAAAGCGATGGCCGAGGCGGTCCAGTAGTTGTCCGCCTTCGCCGCGTACAGCCTCGGAGATCAGCGACCGCGTTGCACCGGCGACGTAAAGCGTGGTGGGATGGAACTGCACCATTTCCGGATCAGTGATAGTTGCCCCTGCGCGAAACGCTATCCCAGAGGATAGACGCTGATGGAGAACCTCTGGGAGTAGACAGGTATAGGGGACCAATAAGCAGGGTTTTCATGGTCATCACTGAGATTAGCCCTGTCATCCCATGTGATAATAGCCCCACCCAGGC
>JAXIHJ010000105.1:0-31116 GCA_034189755.1 Planctomycetota bacterium | reverse complement strand
CCGGGGGCTACAAACTCCCGAATCGGATGGCTGACGTCATCGAGTTCCTCAACACGCAGAACGAGAAGATAAAGCCGATGATGAGGCGGATTCAAAAGGCGAGGAACGCAATATATGGACTCTCTGGGATCGACTTCCTCGTAGAGGCCGACTGCAAGAACTTGCTAAGGCTGCTTCCGCAAGTGGGAACGCCAGCAGACAACATCTGAGGGATATGGCACCGCCCGCCGCCGAATGACTTTGCCAAGACCGGCGGTCCAGTCCCTAGCCGTCAGCCGATCTTCGCCGCTACCGTTGCTGCTTGACTCATGTCGCGCTCGGCGTAGATTTGGGTGACGTCGGCCTTGGTGTGGCCGAGCAGGACCTGCGCAGCCTCGAGGCCAAACTCGCGCCGGATGTTCGTAGCATAGTTGTGGCGAAGCTGATGCGGGTGCCAGCGGTGGGCCTTGCGGCACATCCCTTTACCGGAAATCGAATCCGTAGTCCTCCAGGCGTTTCCTAGCTATCTCGCGTTCGGCATCGGTGAATAGACCCTGCCAGTCCGGCTGAAGAATCAATGCCTCTACCGTAAGATCAAGCCGCTTCTTCTCCCAAAGAGCCGTGTACCCGTCTGACACCGTCGGGCTATGAAGAAGTATCTGAGCTGTTGCGAGGCCACCGTGCTCATGGAGCATCTGTAGGTAGCGAGTGGCGTTGTATTTGGCTTCCTTCAGGGCCCGGTGGTAGATCTGCATCATCGCCGCGTCGAACTCCCTTTCGATCTCCGCTGACATGACTTATCTCCCAAGTCGACCTCTTCCCGTTGGAATCCTTCGCGTGCCTTCTCGTTCGGTGGTGCTTCGCGCTGCTTTTCATGGCCGTATCCTTTCGGTTTCGGGAGTAGTACTACTCCCTTTTCCAAAGGTTACGGCCGCTCCGGCGCTTCCGCCGGTTCCCGAAGTGTCGGGATCAGCCGACCTTACTTTACTAGCGGGGGCGGGATTCGAACCCGCGACCTCCGGGTTATGAGCCCGACGAGCTACCAGACTGCTCTACCCCGCGATCGTGCCGAACATTCTAAAACCCCGAGACGACAATGTCAAGACGCATGGAAGAATTGAGAGAGAATTTCCAGCCGGCTTCGCCATGCTGAAATATCATTTTTGCAAGCTGGGGCGGTAAGCGGTATATCATAAGGTGCAGCTTACGCAGCCGTGGGGCGGCTGCGGGAAATATGGCAATAAACTCGGAGTTCGGTTCCGCCAATGATCGCAGCTTCGCTTCAGTCCGGCAGCAACGGCAACTGCATTTACGTGGAGGCCGACGGCGTAAAGCTGCTGCTCGACGCGGGCATCAGCGGCTACCAGGCCGAACGCCGCCTGGCGATGCGGGGGCGAGATATCCGCGACGTGGACGCACTTATCATATCGCACGATCATCGTGACCACGTTCGCTGCGCGGGAGTCTATCAGCGCAAGTACGGCATTCCCATCTACGTTACAGCCCAAACTTTACAGGCCGCCATGGGCCGTAACGGGCTGGGGACGTTGCGAGATGTACGGTGCTTCACGGCCGGCGAGTTGCTAAGGTTCGGAAAAGTTGCCATCGAAACGATACCCACACCGCATGACAGTGCCGACGGCGTTGCGTTTGTGGTCGCTGCGGGCGGCAGGCGGCTTGGCATTCTAACTGACCTCGGCTGTGTATTTGACGAGCTGCGGGCGGCTGTCGGTTCGCTCGACGCCGTTTTCCTCGAAAGCAACTACGACCCGCATATGCTTGAGACGGGCGTGTATCCCCGTTTTCTGAAGGATCGCATCTCCGGGCCGGGCGGGCACATTTCCAACGTGGAGGCTGCGGAGCTGCTATCGAGTTCGGCCGGCGGGCGGCTGAAGTGGGCGTGCCTGGCGCATCTTTCCGAGCAGAACAACGATCCCCAACTTGCCCTGGCGACGCACCGTAAAATCCTCGGCCGGCGCCTTCCTCTCTACGCAGCCAGCCGGTATGAGCCGACAGATATCTTCGAGTTGTAACGACAGCATTCGAAACTCTCAGGCCATGATGCTCAGCAGCAGGTATGCCACCGGCGCAGCCAGCAGTGGCGAATCGAGTATGTCCAGCATTCCGCCGAATTCCGGCACGACCGTGCCGGAGTCTTTCAATCTGGCTGAGCGTTTCAAGACACTTTCGCACAGGTCGGCGAACTGGCCGATGAGTCCGACCGCCGCGCCGAAGGCGGCTGCCTGTAACGGCCCCATCGAATCGATACCGAGAACACTGGCGGCCAACATGCTGACGGCGGCTCCGGCGACAAGCCCGCCGATAAGCCCTTCCCAGCTCTTGGCCGGCGAGATCGACGGTATGAGCTTGTGCCGGCCTATGGCTGAGCCGGTGAAGTACGCGCCGATGTCGGTAAACTTGACCGCCGCCAGGAACAGCACCAGCACCGGCACGCCCCAGGTCAGGCGGATGGTCAGTATCATCGCGCCGCCGATGCCGAGATACAAAACCGCCAGAAAGGTGCAGCCCACCCGCCGCATCGCGTCGCCGGTGCCTGAGCGTATCATCTGTTCGGCGAAGACGGCCAGCACCGTCAGGCCTATAGTCAGGAGCACCACATCACCGCTCAGGCTGCGAACGGTGAATTGCCACCAGAACGGAAGCGTCGCCAGCGTCGCCGCACCGACCAGCCCGGAGAGCCGCAGCAGTTCCGTGCCCGCTCCGGCTGCCAGGCGAACCAGCTCTACAAACGCCGTCGCCGTCAGGAGCAGGCACGCCACGGCCAGCGGCAGGCCGAGCACTATCGCCGCACCGTCGCCGGCCTGGGAAAGTCCATGTACCGCGGCCTGCTCTAGTCGCCAGTCCGGGTATAGCAGCCCGGCTGTTGCCGCGATCAAGGCCGTGCCGAATAGAATTCGCCTTTTCATACTCACCTTCACGCTGATATTAAGCGCTGAGATTAACTGAAATGCCAGTATAGTCTCCGGGAACTCGTCCCCCTCAGAGAGCTGTCGAAATTTCCGAAATCTTTCTCGCTGTTATCTCCGATGGGCTATAATGCAAGGTTTTACCGCATTTGTCTCCGCAGATAAGGCTGGCGGGCGGATGGCAGCCGATGAATAGAGTGTGCGGCGTTTTTTCCGGCTGAACCAGCAGGTGAGGTGTAAGATGGAAATTCGAGAGTTCCTGACGCCCGAGCGAGTAATACTGCTTGCCGGTTCGACGAAGACTGAAGTGCTCGATGAACTGGCTGATCTGATGGTCAGGGCTGATGCAGGCATCAACCACGGGCAGCTCCAGGAGGCGATTCACAAGCGGGAGAAGCTGATGAGCACGGGGATCGGCCACGGCTTGGCGATTCCTCACGTTAGGCTGGCGGGCCTGCGAGACCCGCTGATGGCCATTGGCGTCTGCCGCGACGGGATCGACGACTACGAGTCTCTCGACAATAAACCCGTTCGCATTGTCATTCTCATTGCAGCGCCGGCCGGCCAGCACGAGGTCTATATCCGGCTGCTGGCCAAGGCGTCGGATGTGCTCAAGCTGGAAGAGATTCGCCGGTCCATTGTGGAATCCGACTCGCCCGAAGAGATATACCGTATCCTGACGGGAGACGAGTAATGCCCCCGGCTGCGACAATACTCGCCGAGAACGTGCACATGCCGATTATCCTGATTATCGGCCTTGCCGTTCTGTTCGGGACGATCGGCGCAAGGCTCTTTCAGCGTTTGCACATCCCGCAGGTCGTGGGGTACATCATGATAGGCCTGATTGTGGGCCGGTCCGGGCTGGGCCTTATCGGCGAGCAGGCCCTGGAGAGCCTGACCCCGTTTAATTTTTTCGCGTTGGGCGTCATCGGGTTCATGATCGGGGGCGAGCTTCGCCGCGAGGTGTTCAGGAAATACGGGCGACAGTTCATTGAGATTCTTTTTTCCGAGGGCATCGGGGCGTTTGTGGTGGTCAGTATCCTTACCGGCGGCATCGCAATGCTGATCACGCGGGACGTAGCCGTTTCCGTCGCCATGGGAATCATACTGGGGGCGCTCTCGACCGCGACGGCTCCGGCCGCGACGGTCAACGTGCTGTGGGAGTATAAAACGCGCGGCGTGCTGACCACGGCGATATATGCGGTCGTGGCGATGGACGACGCCTTGGCGCTGGTGCTGTTCAGCATCGCGGCGAGCGTCGCTGCTCAGCTTACCGGTCTCGGGGACGGTGGCGGACTGTTTGCCGCACTTGGGCGTTCGGCCTATGAGCTTGGCGGCGGGGCGGTGCTGGGCGCAGCCGCCGGAATCGGTCTGAACTTTATCCTGCGAAGAGTGCGGGACCGCGGCAATTCGCTGACGTTTATCATCGGCGCGCTGGCGATTGTAGTCGGGGCGGGCAAGTGGCTGAGCGTTGATGTCATCCTTGCTGCGATGACGTTGGGGGCGACGGTGGCCAACCTCGCACCGCGCCGCAGCCGGATGGCCTTCGAGGTTGTCGAGCGGTTCGCTGCGCCGCTGTACGTGCTGTTCTTTGTCGTGGTAGGGGCGCACCTTGGACTTCGTGAGATGCCCGGCTGGATATGGGCCTTGACGCTGCCTTACCTTCTGGCCCGTTCGGTGGGCAAGATCCTCGGCGCCAATCTCGGCGCCAGATTGGCCAAGGCGCCTGAGGTGCTGCGGAAGTACCTGGGCTTGTGTCTGTTCTGCCAGGGCGGCGTGGCGGTGGGCCTATCGATTATGGCCGGCAGCCGATTCCCCGGCGAAATAGGCCTGGCCATCATTATGATTATCACCGTTACGACGTTGATTGCCGAGATTTTAGGCCCGCCTTGCGTGAAGTTCGCGGTCAGGCGAGCCGGCGAAGTCGGCCTGAACGTTACCGAGCAGGACCTGCTTCAGTCATACAAGGTCGGCGACGTTATGGACCGGTCATCGCCGAGTTTCAGCGAGGGCGCAACGCTCGGCGAGATTCTCCACACCATCGCCGAGACCGGCGCCATGTCCTATCCTGTTACCGACGCAGCCGGTGAACTGACCGGCGTTATCACGCTTCAGGACCTCAAGCAGGGCTTCAGCACCGAGGGCCTTTCGGAATGGCTGCTGGCCGACGACCTGAAGCAGCCCGTGGTCGATACCATCACCGAAGGTGAGTTGCTGGCCGAGGCCGTTACGCGAATGCAGGAGCAGGACCTCGAATGCCTGCCCGTTGTCACCGGCGGCGAGAACTTACGGCTTGTGGGCCTGCTGGAACTGCGGGCCGTGAACCGAATGCTCTCCCAGGAAATTATTCGAAGACGCGAGCAAGCCGATGGCGTACCTGGTTGAACCGATTCACGCACGAAAGGGAATATTCGATGGGGGCTATTCGTCCTGGTCCACTTTTGACCTGAGTTGCTTGTTTTGACTTCGTCGGCGTTTGGATTCCAGCCGCCGCTCTTTTGAGGCAGAGGTGGGGGTGGTTTTGCGTCGTATCTTGGGCGGCTGGGCGGCCTTGCAAACCCACGCTACGAGCCGGTCGATCGCGTCCCGGCGGTTTCGCATCTGCGTGCGGTACCTGCGTGCGTCGATTATTAACATGCCGTCGTCGCTGATTCGTCTGCCGGCCAGCCGGGTCAGGCGCCGCCTGACGTCTTCGGGCAGTGAGGGGCTGTTTCGCACGTCGAATCTGAGCTGCACGGCCGAGGCGACCTTGTTGACGTTCTGCCCGCCCGGACCGGAGGCGCGGATGAACTCCAGGTGGATTTCACGCTCGTCGATCACAATGTCGCCGGTGACTCGGAGCATATCACCAGTTTAGAAAAGACCGTCGGAAATTACACGTCGGCGTTTACGTGTTCGAGTCGTCGAGGCCGCCGAAGCGGCGATGCCGTCCGGCGAAGGCGCCGATGGCCTTGTGAAATTCCGCGATGCTGAAATCGGGCCAGTGCACGTCGGTAACGTAGAACTCGGCGTACGAGAGTTGCCACAGAAGGAAGTTGCTGATTCTCATTTCACCGGCTGTGCGTATGATCATGTCCGGGTCGGGCACGCCGGCGGTGTCGAGCGAGTCGGATATTTCGGCCGGGTCAATCTGTTCCGGCGAGATATTACTGTCTTGTACGCGGCGTGCGATGCGTCGCACGGCGTCGGTAATTTCCGCCCGGCTGCCATAGTTCAGCGCAAGGCAAAGGTACATTCCGGTGTTCCCGGCCGAGATGCGCAGCGACTCATCCATCTCCTTAAGCACGATGTCCGGCAGCCCGTCGCGCCGGCCGAGATGCCGCAGCCGAATGTTATGCTCCATGATCGTAGGCCGTTCCTGTACAAAGTAGTCGGCGTACAGGTGCATCAGTGCGTTGATTTCGTCCTTGGGGCGGCGCCAGTTTTCGATGGAGAAGCTGTACAGCGTCAATGCCTCCAGTCCCAGGCGGGCCGCCTCGGTGACGATTACGCGGACGTTCCTGGCGCCCTCTTCGTGCCCAGCCGATCTCGGCAGGTTCCGGGCGCAAGCCCACCGGCCGTTGCCGTCCATTATGATCGCAACGGACATCGGAATGCGCTGCTGCGGTACGCCCAGGGCCTTTCGCGCAGCCGCCACCGCCTCACGAGAGATGTCCGTCATGGGACCAGGCTTTCGATACTGGTGTTGTGCAGTATGCTCTGGGCGCGGTCCGGGCCGATGCTGATGAAGCCGATCGGCCTGCCTATGAGCTGCTCCAGGCGAGAGACGTAGTCGCGGGCCTGGGCGGGCAGGTCCTGGAAGTTTCGGCAGGAGGAGATATCGTCCTGCCAGCCCGGCATGGTTTCGTAGACGCATTCGGCCCGGCCCATAACGTCCGGGTCGAATGGGTCAAGGCTCTTGCCGCCGACACGATAGCCGGTGCAGATTTTCAGCTCATCAATGCCGGTCAGTACGTCGAGCAGCGACAGCGCCAGTTCACTTGTGCCGGATAGTTCCGCGGCGTAACGGACGGCGAATGCGTCGAACCATCCGCATCGTCTGGGTCGGCCTGTCGTTGTGCCGTATTCCCGGCCACGCTCGCGCAGGCGTTCGCCCAGCTCGTTATCCTGCTCGGTTGGAAAGGCCCCGGCCCCGACGCGGGACGTGTAGGCCTTGATCAGCCCGACTACCTGCCCGACAGCGGCGGGGGGAACGCCCGCACCTGTCGGCACGCCACACGCCGTTACCGACGAACTCGTTACGAACGGATAAGTGCCGTGGTCCACGTCCAGCATGCTGCCCTGGCCGCCTTCAAACAGGATGCGCTCACCGTCTGCTATGGCCTGACGAAGCATCGGACCGGTGTTGCGAATCATCGGTGCAAGTTGCTGGCCATACTCGGCGTATTCGGCGGCGATTTCGTCGGCGTCCAGCGGCTCGGCCTCGTAAGTAGCCTGGAAAAAAGCATTCTTCAACGCAACGATCCGGCGGACCTTTTCGCACAGGCTTTGGGGGTTGGTCAGTTCCGCTACGCGGATTGCGGTGGAGCGGTTGGCCTTGTCGGAGTAACACGGCCCGATCCCGCGAGCGGTGGTGCCGATCTTTCCGCCGCCCAGCTTCCGCTCGCTGAGGCGGTCCATGAGCTTGTGGTAGGGCATGACCACGTGCGCCGCGCCGGAGATGCAAAAGTTATCCGCCCCGATGTGCACGTCCCGAGCGTGCAAGGCCGATATTTCGTCCAGCGCAGTCGCCGGGTCGAACGCCACGCCGTTGCCTATTACGTTGATCGTGTGGCTGTAGAGAATGCCGCACGGAATCAGATGCATGGAAAACTTATCGTCGTTGACCACCACGGTATGCCCGGCGTTGGCGCCGCCGCAGAATCGCACGACGTATTTACATATACGCCCGAGGGCGTCCACGACTTTGCCTTTGCCCTCGTCACCCCACTGTAATCCTACGACAGTTACATTCTTCGATTTCATGGTTTGCGTTGTCCTTGCTGGTCAGGCCGCTTCCGGATACACAGCCATACCAGCATAAATCCCGCCGCCGAACTGTCAAGTAATCTCCGCCGGCCGGTGCAAACCCAAGCCCGTGGATAAGTGTCTGCGGAGGCCTCAACGTGACCAGGGCAAAAAAGACCCCTTGAGCCAATCAGCGGAACCGCTACAATATGAGAGGTAGGAAAACATAGGATTTATTTACGGAGTGTGCCCGTTGGTTCAAGAACGCGTAAAGGCGAAGCTGCTGGGGCTGGGGCTGGACTGCGATGAGCAGAAGCTGCGCATCACCCGAGGGAAAAACTTCCATCTGGTCGGCGGGTCCGACGAAACCCATAAGTCCATGCAGGAAAAGTGCATCAAATTCAACGAAAAGCTTGGTTCCAGAAAAAAGGAACTGGAAGACCTTGAATCCGAGGAGTTCCTCGAACTGGCCGGAGAATGCGAGATGAACGTCGTTTCCCCCGGCCGGCTGCGGCCAAAATAAATTGTCTTTTTTTTTTACACAAAGGCCCTTGTCAGCATCTGGCCGCCACCATAACATAATATAGACATGTCGTACGGAGGCCCGGCAGGGAGGTCGGGCTAGCCCATCTCGAAGGAGAATTAAGTTGTATGTAGTTTGAAGGGAAGGAGGGTGTTATGCGTGCCTTTCGTCCAAGTGAGTGTGTTTCGTCTGAGGAGTTTGGTGTAGATGGTGAGGCGTTGGATCCCTATAAGGAAGCCAACATTCAACTCTATACCGAGCGAGCGGAAGGGGAACTACCTTTGTTCGAGAGCACCGGCGGCGGCAACTGGTTAGAGGCGGGGAAGGGTCAGTTCACCTTACAGCAGTGGCCGTAGCAAGCTGAGGCAAGTCGTGTAAGTATCGAACAGAGGTTATGTGAAGCCTTTGTCAAGTCCGCCAAGTTCTGATGGAAAAGGCGTCGGAACTTCAGTCTGACCCGGAGGGGGGGGCAACCTTACCCCGAATGGTGTCCTTGCAGGATGATGTTGGGGTGTTCCATCTGCGTAGATTTGATGTATTATTCATATCATGCCTGAACAAGTCAGCCGGAACCCGCTCGTCTCGCCTGCCCGTCCGCAGCGTGAACCACTGGACGAAGCCGGCGTGCGCCTTTGGGCGCCGGCCAAGATTAATCTCAATCTGCTTGCAGGCCCTGCCGGCAGCGATGGTTTCCATCCGCTGGACTCTCTTGTTGCAAAGGTAACGCTGTACGACCGTATCGACCTTCAGCCGCGAGACGACGGGCGGATCATTTTTTCCTGTAACGGTGCGGATTGCGGACCTGACGAGCAGAACCTCGCGCTGCGGGCGGCGAAGCTGCTTGTCGCACACACAGATTCGCCCATCCCCGGCGTGGAGGTCGCCCTGAAAAAGCACATCCCGCCGGGCGCCGGGTTGGGCGGCGGTTCGTCCGACGCGGCGGCGGTGCTGGCCGGGCTGAACGAAATGTGGAATTTGCAGTTGGCCGAATCGGAGCTTGGGCGGCTGGCGATCCGTCTCGGCAGCGACGTGCCGCTTTTTCTCGGGCCGCCGGCGGCGAGAATGACCGGGCGAGGTGAGCTGCTTTCGCCTGTAGACCTGCATCCGTTCCTTGCCGTGCTTTACCTGCCCGCGTTTGCCTGCAATACAGCCGAGGTGTACCGGGCCTTCAACCGCAAAGCCGGCGAGAGACTCAGGCAACTAAAGCTTGACGTTCTGGTCGCCGAACCGCCGTCGCAATGGCGGTCGATGCTGGTGAACCAACTCGCCGCGCCGGCTATGGACGTTTGTGCCGGATTGCGGGAGGAAATGCAGCGGCTTTCCGCCGCTGGACAACTGCCCGTCTGCCTCAGCGGCAGCGGCAGCGCCATGTTCATCCTCTGCGACGATAACGCTGAACTTGCAGCCATCTGGGGCCGCCTGGATGAGGAAATGAAGCGCCGCTGCGCTATTGTTCGAGCGAATCCCTGGTGAGTGGAGGGGCATGGCCGCTTAAGCGGCCATGCCTCCTTGCGAGTTTTAGTCAACGTCGCCTGACACGACAACGCAATTTCGCCGTGGGTCTTGACCGCTGCGGTACGGTATGCTAGAAAGCAGCTTCATTGGGGCCGTGGCGCAGTTGGGAGCGCGTCTGCATGGCATGCAGAAGGTCCAGGGTTCGAATCCCTGCGGCTCCATTCGACTTAGCAGAAACGCGGAATTGGCAAACCGACCTGACCCTACCAATGCGAGTCGAATGTCCTGAGCGAGCGACCGGAGGGAGCGCGTCGAAGGGCTAACGCGTGACCAATGATCAAGCATATTGCATGTATATCCTGCACTGCTCTGACGGCAGCTACTACGTCGGAGCCACAAATGAATTGCAACGTTGCATATCCCTTCACAACTCAGGCGACGGGCCACAATACACCGCTCTGAGGCGCCCCGTTGAATTGTTGTACGCCGAGCCGTTTGATACCATGGAACAGGCACGTTGTCGCGAACGCCAGATTAAGAAATGGTCGCGTGTAAAGAAAGAAGCACTGATCAATGGTAATAGGGCCGAACTCAAGAATCTCAGCAGACGACGAGTTAGATAGACTTGCAGCGGCCCGTTTATAACAACTCCGCATACAAAGGAGCACCACAATGGCGAAGATACTGATAAGTTACTATTCCCGGACCGGGCACACCAAGCACATGGCTGAGGCGGTGGCCAAGGGGGCCAGGGCGGTGGGCGGTGTAGAGGTTGAACTGCTGCCGATTGACAAGATCAAGGCCCGCGACCTGCTCGGCTACGACGCGATTATCCTCGGCTCACCCACGTATTACGGTTCGATGGCAGCGGAGATGAAACAGATTATTGACGAGTCGGTCTCGTTTCACGGCCAGTTGAGCGGCAAGGTTGGCGGCGCCTTTTCCAGCAGCGCCAATGTCGGCGGCGGCAATGAAACGACCATCATGGACATCCTCAAGGCGATGCTGATTCACGGCATGGTGATCCAGGGTTTTGCCGAGGGCGACCATTATGGGCCGGTAGCCATCGGCGACGTGGACAAACGCGCCCGCGAGCAGTGCGTCGGACTCGGCAAGGCAGTCGCTGAATTAACCGTTAAGCTGCACGGCTGAACGTAAGAACGGTCGTGCGGGTTGCGAATACGGCTGCCGAACATCCCGGCGGGGGCGGAATTTTTACGTACTTTTCCAACTTGACAGTTTGCCTGTCTTGGATATATAATAGCTGGCGAGTTGGGTGTGTGGCTACGCTCACGCTGCACAGGCCGGCTCAATAAGGCTCATCGCTCTTTGCCTTGTTTTACGGGCTACCCGAGGTTATGGGAAGGCCGTAACTAAACGGAGAGACGTGGCAACGTGAGGAGAGGGAACAAGGCCGAATCGCTGTCGGCCAGCGCGGGTATTAGGGCTTCAAAGGTGTTATTGTCGATTTTAACCCGCGGGTCGCAGCGAATTCGGCCCTTTTTTTGCGCACGGAGGGCGTCATTTTGCATGCAGCCAGACGGCGATGTTCACGGAGTTGAACAGGGCGTGGATTAGAATCGCCGGGCCAAGCCGGCCGCAACGCTCGTAGTTATATCCCATCACCACAGCCAATACGAAGAGGGCCGGCATGTCCTGCCAGGTGTTTGTGTGCACAAGCGCGAAAAACAACGAGGCCAACAGCACGGCCGCCCATGGCCTGTGGGTCGCTCGCCTGATGGCGGACTGAAGAAGCCCGCGAAAGAAGACCTCCTCCGCCAGCGGCGCCAGTACCGTCGCTGAGAATACCGCAATGATCAACCAGCCCGTTTTCATCTGGCGCATGGCCAGGAGCATCTCGTGAGGCTCAAGCTTCGCTTCCGGCATCAGGTGCGTAATAAGCCAAAGCGTAAGCCAGTGTGTCCCCGTGCAGAGCGGCAGGACAGCCAGATAGCCGATTAGGCCTCGCGCGGTGTCGTAGAACCAGTGGCGCAGGTTCAGGCCAAGCCCGCTGCGCAAGCCGCCTGAAAACGTCCGTGCGGCGACAAGCAGCCCCGCTGCAAGCCAAAGACACTGCGCCAGCCCCAATCCGAGCACGTAGTACTCGCCTGGAAAAAGCTTCCTTGCCAGTAACAGTAACGCAATCCAGGCGAAAAAGGCGACGACGATATGAGCCGGCGTGAGGCGGTTCGGCCGGCCCGGCGTAGCGGCCAGTTGCAGCTTTGCCGGCCTGGCCGACCGGCGAAAAATCCACACCACCAGTGTGCAAAGCCCGATCGCCAGCAGCCAAAGCGGCATGGCAACGGTCTGCGGGCCTGCCGGCTGGGTGGCGGGCGCCGTGGCGGATGCCAGAAACGACGGGCAAAACCGCGCCGTCGCCATCTCGCTCGCGGCGGACGGCCGGCACATCGAATACAAAGCGTTTGACATCATTAAACTCATCCAGTACACGTGGCGGCTGCTGCAACCGGAGAAGCCTGAAACGAGTGAAGATAATGCCGCAGACTATATTGGACAAGATTCTGGAAACCAAGCGTAAAGAAGTAGCCGAACTGCGCCGGCAGTATGATCCGGCGGCGCTCCAGGCCCGTGCAAAGGCGGCCGAGCCGGTGAGAAACTTTTTTTCCGCCGTCACCAGGCGCCCGCGCCGCCTGCTGAACCTGATCGCGGAGGTCAAGAAGGCCTCGCCGTCGGCGGGCGTGATTTGCGACGATTTTGACCCGGAAGCCATCGCCCGCACCTACGCCGACGCCGGTGCCGACGCCATCAGCGTGCTGACGGACCAGACGTACTTTCAGGGCCGGCTGGAATATCTCCAGGCCGTCCGGGCCGTTTCGGGCCTGCCGGTGCTGCGGAAGGACTTCATAATCGACGAGTTGCAGGTCTATGAAAGCCGGGCCGCCGGCGCCGATGCTATCCTGCTGATCGCCGCAGCCATGCCGCCGGGTAAACTTATGGATTTGATGATCCTCGCAGCCGAACTGCGAATGACCACGCTGCTGGAGGTGCACCGGGCCGACGAACTGATGCAGGTGCGGTCGATGGTCGGTTTTCCTCACGCGGCCTACAGCCTGCTCGGCATCAACAACCGCGACCTAGCCACGTTCGAGGTCGATGTCAAGACGACGATTCGCCTGGCCTCGCTGGTCGGCCAGGACGTGCCGATTGTCAGCGAATCCGGCATCAAGACCCGCCGGGACGTCCAGCGACTCAAGGCCGCCGGCGTAAAGGCGCTGCTGATCGGCGAGACGCTCATGCGAAGCGAACAGCCCGGCGCGAGCATCGAGGAACTGTTGGGGTCAGCCCACACATAGCCATGTGTGGGCTGTAATCCGAAGTTGCACACGCAGAACTTTTCCAGACGCGCTTCAATCCCCCGGAAGCAGACAAACCACAGTAACCGCAACTGCGATGACGACCACGGTGATTGCGAGAATGATAAAAAGCATCCGCTTCCGAACTGTTTGCGGGGGCTTGCCGACGGGTTGCCGGTTGGCCTGGTCTTGTAGTTGTTCCGGCTCAGCCGATCGCGTCGGCGAGGGCGCTTCGTCGGTGAGGTGGTGTTGGGCGGGCAGGATGTCGGTCTCGCCGGCGGTGTCGGATTTGGCGGGATGCAGTTCGAAATCTTCCGGCCGACCTTCTTCGATACCCGGTGGCGGGGGCACGGCTTTAGCTTGGCCAGGCCGGTCGTCGCCTGCCTCCAACGCCGCGGCAAGGGCGGTAATGTTGCCGCCTTTGTCCGCATCGGCGTCCGGGCCTGCGGCAGGCGGGATCGCTATTACCTTCTTACAGAACGGGCAACGCCCTTTCTGCCCGGCCAGGGCATCGTTCACGCGAACGTGCCGGTCGCATTCTTTACAGGTGAAATGGATCATGCCTTCGGGTTTCCGTACTATAAACTGTAAATCCGCCGGACAGACCCTACAAGGCAAATCCGCCTGCCGGGCGCATGTAGTTTTTGGTGGTTTTTGTCCCGCTTGCTTCCGCTCGCGGCTAGTCGAACACCATGCGAACGTAATTTCGCCGGAACTAGCCGCGACCGGAAGCAAGCGGGCGGGCGCGCCACCAAAATCTGTACGCAACCAATCTACGTTTTTGTAAGTGCGACAATCGGCCGGACCAGACCCGGCGCCGTATCGGCCGTCAGGGGCGAATCTGCAGAGAATCGCAGTACGCAGCCGTGGTCGTGATCGCTGGTAATTAACAGCAGACGCGGGGCGCGCATCTCGTAGCCGCTCTCAACGTGCACGTGGCTGGCGACGAAGAATTCCACGCCGAGCCGTTCGGCCAAACCGTCCAGTTGCTCGGCGCTCTGCCCACGGCCCCAAAGCCATTCATATACAGCCCCGCCTCGGTGCAGGTCCTGCCGGCGGTAGGGGCGGTCCAGAATCTCCAGACCCGCAGCCTCCATACGCGCCGGCGAAGGCAACGAGTGCGAGATGAATGTCCCGTTCGCACAGCGGATCGCAATGGCGAACGACTCGAAGAATTCATCGATAGCCGCCGAAACCTTCCGCCAA
Organism: Planctomycetota bacterium; assembly: GCA_034189755.1. GTDB lineage: Bacteria > Planctomycetota > Phycisphaerae > SM23-33 > SM23-33 > JAXIHJ01. The sequence continues at coordinate 16,765 of JAXIHJ010000105.1, read as the reverse complement.
TCCTCGCCGAAGGCATAGGCCATGCCCTCGGTAAACGACTTGCACTGGCCGACGCCGTTTTTGGTAATCTCGTTACCGGTAAGCTGGGCCGCGTCGTGGTTGGACAGGAGGAAGATTACGCTTTCCGGGTGTGTAGCCTTCAGGCGGGCGGCGCGGAGCAGCAATTCGGCGCTGCGGTCGTGCCCGGAGCCTGGATCGACCGGGCCATGAATAATCTCCTGCAATACGAGGATGCAGCCGGCGGGCCGATTAAGACCGGCGTAGTCGAGAATCTTCGCGAAGTTCCTGCGATGTCCGTGAATGTCGCCGCTGACGATGAGTTCGCAGCCGGCGTCGAGGTATACCACGTTGCCTTTTCGACGCGGGTCGTCGCGATTGCACCGGGCGGCATCGCGGAAGATATTTGCAAAGGCCTCTGACACGTGAAACGGCCCTTTATGGTTTACGGTTGTCTTGTGTGCCCGGCTTCCTGGACTGAAGCGTATGGCTGATCAGGTTGAGCCGCGACAGCACATCGTTCATGGAACCAGGTCGATGGGACGGGTTTGCCTGGATTGAGTCGTTGACAAGTTTGACGAGAGGTGATGGTACGTCCGGGTTGATTTCGGTCAGCGGGACCAAGGTGGCGTCGGTTATCAACGTTGCTGCGTTCTGTTTCGGCAGGGCGGTGGGGATCGCCCGCCCGGTCAGCGTCCAGTACAGCGACGCGCCGAGGTTGAACACGTCGGTGCGGGCATCCAGCGAATGGCGGTGGACCTGCTCGGGCGCGATAAAGTCCGGGGTGCCCTGAATACGCTGCTTGACGGCGCCCATCGGGCAGCTTTGGCCAAGGTCGATGATCTTCACCGTGCCGTCGTCGGCGACGATGATATTGTTCGGCTTCATGTCCGCGTGCACGAAACCGTTGGCGTTCATGTACGTCAGCGCCTTGGCGACCTCGATAAAAACCCTGACCACTTCCGTCACGTCCTTCGGCCGCTGCTCCTGAATGGTATAACCATTGCACAATTCCATCACGAGATGTATCTCGCGAAGCGACAGCCAGCGCTTCACACGACGGATGTGGTAAATGTGTCGGACAACGGGATGGTTGAGGCGGTGGCCTACGTTGTATTCGTTGATCGCCTGTTGGAGAAAGTAAACGTCGGACGCCTGTCGCTTGACGACGCGCTTCAGGGCGAAAAGCTCGTCGGTTCGCCTGTTCCGAATCTGCCAGATGGTGCTCCGCGCGCCGCTACCGAGAAATTGCATCACCTGATAGCCACGCACCTCCAATGTCTGAGCGGTGCTCATTGTTTTGTTTCACTTTTCTAGTGGAGTAAGAATGATAAGGCGAACCTATATAAGGGATTTTAGCAGTTTGACGTTCGAGGTGAAAAGACAAAAATCTCGGCATGGCTGCAAGGCTCTGATAGAATTTCACCCACATAGCCGGCGTGGGCTGTGGCGCTGCGAATGAAACCAATTTGCCTTGACGCTGCGAATGGAAAGAAAATCGCGAAAAATCCTGCTGCTGGCCGGCAAGGCCGTCATTGCCGCCGTGCTGCTGACGTGGGTGCTTGGCCAGGTGCACTTCCGCGACTATGTGGTAGCCGCCGACGGCGAATCCTATTCCGTCCTCGCCGTCAACGACGATGGGTTCACCGTAGCCGGCGGCGCCTTCTGGTGGCGCCGGGAGGCACAGCGGCCTAGAGCGGACTTCAAGCCCATTCCCAACAGCGAGAAACTGGTCCGTCAGGGCTTCGTCTCCACCATCCGGACACTGAACAAGGCGATGCTGGCGTGCGCCGTTGTGGGGCTGGGTATCTCGCTGCTGATTATCGCCGCGCGGTGGTGGATGCTGCTGCGGATTCAGGACGTGCGGATCAGTTTGCCGGAGGCGGTCCGTCTGACGTTTGTGGGGCAGTTTTTCAACGCGGTGGTGCCCGGCACGATCGGCGGCGACCTGGTAAAGGGTTACTACGTTGCCAGACACACGCCGCGGAAGGCGGCCGTGCTGGTCAGCATCTTCGTTGACCGCGTGATGGGGATGACGGGGTTGGGTCTGCTGTCGGCCGTCATGCTCGCGGTGGCGCTGGCGGGCGGTCTGGCCGACGCATCGCAACTGCGACGGCCGGTTGTCGCGGTTGCCGTCGTCGGCGTGATTGTGCCCGTCGTACTGGCGTTTCTGCTGAGCAGCCGCATCCGCCGGCTGCTGCACCTTGAGAGGTTCTACCGGCACCTGCCCCTGGCGCATCACGTCGCGGCCGCAGGCGACGCGGCCAGGTTATACCGCCGGAGGATAGGTGCGCTCGGCCAGGCCGTTATGATTACATTCGTAGCACAAATCTTCTGGATCGGGTCAATAGTGCTTGTCGGCAAGAGTTTGTCTTTGTCCACGCCGTGGTACACGTATTTCCTCTACATCCCACTAATTTACATCTTCGGGGCCGTGCCGCTGACGCCCGGCGGTGTGGGCCTGATCGAGAAGTTATACGTGGTGTTCTTTACAGCCGTCAGTCCCAGCGCAGTCCTGGCAATGGCGCTTCTGGCCAGGCTTGTGCCTATGTTCTGGGGCCTGCCCGGCGCAATTTTTGCCGTTGCCGGTCCAAAACTGCCCAAGGCCGAAATTATCCAGGCCGAGCTGGGACTCGACCAGACGCCCGATAATGCACGCCGGGATTCAAGTTGACACTTCATCAAGCCGAAAACCTCTAACGTAAGAGAATTTTCTGGCAGCTATCTTTGTGTCTGTCCACTCTGCGAGACGAACCGGTGCCCACACTGCAACAACTGAACAATTGTCAGATTAACGAGGTGCTCGCCGAAGCTGCCCGAAGGCAGGTCCCCGTAACCATCACCGTTGCCGTGGATGCAAGCTGGGCCACCCTCCACAGCCGTTTGCTGGCCGTGAAGACAGAGCACCTGTTTCTTGCGGCGCCCCCGCCCGAGGCCGGCGTCGAGCAGCATGAATTCGCCCCGGCCGACAAGGTGGGCGTCAGTTTCAAGCTGAAACATCACAAGCATATCTTCTCGGCGACGGTAGCCGGGCTGGAGCAGCTCGAACTTGCCGATGGCACCGTCTCGCCTGTACTGAAGGTCTGTTCGCCGACGCGGATGCAGCGGCTGCAACGCCGAGCGTATATCCGCGCCGCCGTGCCTGCCAATCGGATTGTCCGGGCCTCGTTCTGGCTTGGCGGGCGCAAGGCCGAACCGGCGGGCACCACGCCAGAAAGACCGGTCTGGTCCGGACGGGTTACCGACATCAGCGCCGGCGGGTTCCAAATCGAAGCCAACCCGGAGGCTGCGGCCGCCATGGATGTGGGCGAATGTGTCGGTGTGAGATTCGTATTCGGCACCAGCGACGAGGCTGTCTTTGCCGACGCCCAGTTCCGCCACATCGGGCAGGAAGGCCAGGTTACAAGAATGGGCTTCCAACTGGTCGGCCTTGCCCAAAGCCGCGAAGGCCAGGCTGCGCTGCAACTTATCAGCGCCAGGGTGGCTGAGTTTCACCGCGCAGCCGAAAAGCGGCGATAGAAACAATTCCAGGTTCCAATTACGTTTTGAAATTCAGTCAGTATTTAGGATGTGGGGTTTTCGCATTCTTTTTTGTAGCATGCCCTCATGGTTGCCAGGAAGAGTTCCGAGGATTTGCGTTACGCCGTCTGGCCGACCGCCTGGGGGCCGATGGGAGCAGCAGCGGGCAGCGGAGGGCTGTGCCGTCTGGTCCTGCCTCACTACCAGGCCGATGACATTCTCGATTTGCTTAGCTGGGAACATCCCGGCGCCGTCCGCTGCGAGCGGCCTTTCGAGCGGCTCATCGCACTTAGCCTGGCCTATTTCCGCGGCGAACCAGTGGATTTTTCAGAGATCGAATGCGATTTGCCGGGCGAAAGAACATTTTCAGGCCGGGTCTATCGCGCCTGCCGTAAGATTCAGTACGGTCAAACGCGAAGTTATTCCCGCCTGGCGATGGAGATAGGCCGCGAAGACGCCGCCCGCGCCGTAGCCGCCGCCATGGGCAAAAATCCCGTTCCGCTGGTGGTTCCCTGCCATCGCGTCACATACGCCGACGGCCGGCCCGGCGGGTTCTCCGCCGCCGGCGGTGAAACACTCAAACGGCGAATGTTGGACTCGGAAAAAACTCGCAGGGATGAACGCAGATAAACGCAGATGAATTGTTAATTCAAATATCTGCGTTTATCTCTGCCGATGTTTATACACCTTACACGTAGCTCAAAACAGACGCGTTTGCCACTTGCGGAGTGGTTTGATATGCTGAAGGTTCCACGGCGATGAAAAGCAAGGAGCAAAGACCGACAATGCCCCGAACGCTGACGCACAAAATCCTCGCGGACCATCTGGTAGCCGGCGAGCTGGCCGCCGGCGGCGAAATAGGCATCCGCATAGACCAAACGCTTACGCAGGACGCTACCGGCACGACGGCCTTCCTGCTGCTGGAGGCGATGGACGTTCGGCGTCTCAAAACGGAGCTGTCCGTCAGCTACGTGGATCACAACACCGCCCAGTTCGGCCCGGCCAACCACAACGACCATCTGTACCTTCAGTCTATCGCGGCGAAGGTCGGCGCGTTCCACTCCCGGCCCGGCAACGGAATCTGCCACCAGGTTCACCTGGAGCGGTTCAGCTCGCCGGGCAAGACGCTGCTCGGTTCCGACAGCCACACGCCCACAGCCGGCGGCGTAGGCATGCTCGCCATCGGCGCAGGCGGGCTGGACGTAGCCGTCGCAATGGGCGGAGGGGCATTCTACACCACCTGCCCGCGTGTTGTCGGCGTTGAGCTTCGCGGCGAATTACAGCCGTGGGTAACTGCGAAAGACATCATACTGCACCTGCTCGGTATCCTGACGACGAAGGGCAACGTCGCTACGGTGGTGGAGTATTTCGGCCGGGGCGTTGCATCCCTGCCGGCACCGGCCCGCGCTACCTGCACGAACATGGGCGCCGAGCTGGGCGTTACGACAAGCATCTTCCCGTCCGACGACGTAACGGCGCAGTTTCTCGCCGCGCAAGGTCGCGGCGATGCGTTCGTGCCGCTGGCCGCGGACGACGGGTGCGAGTACGATCGCGTTATAACGATCGATCTGGATAAGCTTCAGCCGCTGGCGGCTGCGCCGAGCAGCCCGGATAACATCGTGCCGGTCGCTTCGGCGGCGGGCACTAAGGTTCAGCAGGTAATCATCGGCTCGTGCACGAATTCGAGCTTCCAGGACTTGATGATGGTTGCGGCCGTGCTGAAGGGCCGGACCGTACACCCCGGCGTCGAGCTTGGCATTGCGCCCGGCAGCCGGCAGGTGCTGGCTATGCTCGCCGAAAACCCCGGCGCGCCGGGGCTGGCGGAGATGGTCTCAGCCGGCGCGAGAATACTGGAGTCGGCCTGCGGGCCGTGCATCGGGCTGGGCTTCTCGCCGGCCGACGATGCAGTCAGCCTGCGAACGTTCAACCGCAACTTTTCCGGCCGAAGCGGCAGCCGGGACGACCGGGTGTATCTGGTCTCGCCGGCTACGGCCGTCGCCGCAGCGATAACCGGCGAGATAACCGACCCGCGCGAGTTTGCCGGGCGGTGCGGCATCGAATATCCGCAGATCCCGGCGCCGGAAAAGTTCAAGATAGACGATAGCATGATCATTCCGCCGCCCGGCGAAGACGAGGCCGGCAGTGTGGAGGTTGTTCGCGGCCCGAGCATCGTTCCGCCGCCACGCGGCGAAAAGCTGCCCGCCGAACTCGCCGGCTGTGTGCTGATCAGGCTGGGCGATAAGGTAACGACCGACCACATCATGCCCGCCGGATCGCTGCTTAAACTGCGATCGAACGTGCCCGAATACGCCAGGTACGTGTTCAACTGCTTCAACGAACCCGGAGAGGCGACGTTCGCCGAGCGGGCGCTGGCGGCGAAACAATCGGGCCGGGCCGGCGTAATCGTCGCCGGTGAGAGCTACGGCCAAGGCTCCAGCCGCGAGCACGCAGCACTGTGCCCCATGGCGCTCGGTATCCGGGCGGTCATCGCCAAGGGCATCGAGCGGATCCATCAGGTGAACCTTGTGAACTTCGCCGTCCTGCCGCTGACGTTCGCCGACGCGGGCGATTACGACCGCATCGAGGCGGGCGACGAACTGGCTATCGACGACTTGGTTAAAACCGTCGCGTCGGCTGAATGCGTCGCCGTCCGCAACGTCAGCAAGGGCTTTGAGTTTGTCTGCAACGTCGCTTTGGCGCCGCGGCAGCGGAAAGTCCTCGCCGCCGGCGGGCTGCTTAATTACACGCGCGAAGGCGGAAAGTAATGGACGCCTCGAATTCAGGCAATGCAACGCCTTTGCAGCGGGTTGTTACGGTGTTTGGCTCGAACGACCCGCGCGAGGGCGAAGCGGCTTACGAAACGGCCTTCGCGGTCGGGCACAAGCTCGCCGAACTGGGTTGCGCGATAGCCAACGGCGGCTACGGCGGAACGATGGAGGCCTCGGCGCGAGGCGCCAAGGCCGGCGGCGGGACGACTATCGGCGTTACCTGCCGCATCTGGAAGTCCAAGCCGAACCGGTACATCGATAGAATCATCGAGACGAACGCCTTCTCCGAGCGGCTGGAGCGGCTGATCGCCCTTGGCGTCGCCGGCTACGTCGTTCTGCCCGGCGCAACCGGCACGCTGACGGAGCTGGCGACCGTCTGGGAGATGATGTGCAAGCGGATGCTGCCGCGTCGGCCTCTGGTGTGCGTAGGAGCGTTCTGGCAGCCGTTGATTGACATGATGGCCGCTGCGCGTCCCGAGGCCGCCGACGTCGCCGCCCGCATAGAAGATGCCGACGAACTGGAGCGGTTCTTCACGAAAGCAGTGTGCATGTAGGTTGGTGAAACGGTTGGCGCAGTGTTAAAATACATTCGTATGTTGCGAAGATGGAGCATTATCGCGTGCGTGCTGCTTGCCGGGGCGTCTCTGGCCGTTTCGGCTTTGCCTTTCGGCTGCGCTAAGTTCGTCTCGTGGGTCAAGTCGCCGTTTGTCGCCGACAAGGCGCCCGCAGCCGAACAGTTGCCCGAAGCGCCCTTGGCCGCGTCGGCCGGGGCGAAAGCAACTCCTGCCGCGTCGGCCGGAGCGGGCAATGAGGAATTCGCCAGGCTCCTGCTGGATCGCCCGCCCGTTCCGCTGACCAGGCCGAGAGACTGGCCCGGGCCTCCCCGACCCGAGGCGGTCTTGCCGCCCGAAGGCAGCATGGTCGTCAACCGGCGATGCCGTATGAAAAGGGACCGGCGCAGCGGGTGGGTGCTGCTGACCTTCGAGCATAGTCCTTCAGCCGGGCCGGGCCGCTACCGATGGGCGCTGCCGAATGCACTGCTGGAGGCTATGGAGCGGCTCAGCCGGCAGAAGCCGAAATCGGTGTTCCGCGTTAGCGGCGAGACGACCGTTTACGAGCAGCAGTGCTATATCCTGCTGACGAAGGTTACTGTTATTGGTCCGTCGGCGGTGCGCGCCGAGCCGGCTAAGGCTACAACAGGGGCCGCCGCCACCCGGCCGGAAAAGCCGGAAAAGAAAACCGCATCGCCTGAAGACATCATGCAGCAACTGCTCGCCGACCGGCCCGGTCAGCCGGTGGCCGTGCCCGCGACCCCGTCGCAAAGCGGCGTGTTGCCTGTTCCGTCGGTCGCGCCGAAGTCCAGCGCAGCCGACCTGCCGCCCGGACGCGGGACGCTCGTGGTGGACCGCCTGGTGCGGGTCGTGCCGACGGGCGTCGGCCGCTGGCTGCAGGTGCGGTTCGAGTCCGACAATACACTGCGCGAGCCGCCGCTGCGCATCCTGCCGAACGGGATGCTCACCGAGGCCAGGGAAATTGTCGCCGAGGCCGTTGAAGACAGAGTTACGGTCCGCCTGCGAGTCTCCGGCGAGGTCGCGCTATACAAGGGCCGTAGGTACGTGCTCCTGAGAAAGATCTTCCGCGAACGCGATCTGGGTCAATTCTGACAATTGACAATTGACGATTGACGATTGCCGATTGAAAATCTGAATTTGTGAGTTTCCTTTTTCCATGGTCGTTGTTTGGTCTGGCTGCGGTAGCTGCGGTTGCCGTGTGGGCGATGTTTCGCCGGTCAAGAGGGCTGGCGGTCGTAGGCAGCCTGAGGCTCTGGGCCGAGGCACTCGCCTCGCTGGACCGCCCGCTGCATCGGCGTCGGCGTGTTGCGGCGAGCTGGCTGTGCCTGTTGACCGGTGCGGCTGCCGCGGTGCTGGCCATGGCCCGGCCGGTTTACTACGCCGAGCGGCCCGTCCGCCGCGTGGCCGTCGAAATACTCCGCTCGGCTGAACTGGCCTCGGTTAAGCAAACAAGCGACCTCGGCGATGCGCTTGTGGCCCTGCTCAACCGCCTGGACCGGGACGACCGGGTTCAGTTGATTGTTCCCCACTCGCCGCTGGGCCGCTGGCGGCGGGCCGGCGAACGTCGCATGGTGGCGGACGTGCGTCCGGTTCCGGTCCGTACGGGGGATTTGGAGGTAATTCCGCCTGCCCCCGAGGCGCAGCATTTGTACGTTTTCGCGGCGGCCGGGGCGAAGATCGCCACGGGGCCAAGCCGCAGCGTAATCGAAATTACGCCTGTCATGCCGCCGGTAACGTTCGACGCCGTCGGCGCTGAACCGCTGCCGGGCGGCGACGTGCAGATTTTTTTGGCGGTTTGCAATCACACCGATTCGCCCTGGAGCGGTTTTGTCGAAACGGTCGGCGTGGAGCAATCCGGCGCCGAGACCGAATCGGCTGCAATGCCGCTGAGCGTCGATGCCGGCGGACGGAAGGGCTTGGTGTTTCGGTTTCGGCCGGCCGAAGCCGTCCGGCTGCGATTGACCGACGGGCGGCACGAGCGCCTGCCGAACTATGGCGAGGAGGCGTTTTTGGTTCGCCGCCCGGCCGTGGTCAAGGCCGTAGCGATTACGGGCCGAGACGAGCCGATGGTTCGCCGCTTCATCCGCATCGACCCGACGCTTTCACTGGCCGGCGACGTGAAGGACGCCGACATTGTTGTCGCCGTCGGCGCTGCGGCGCCCGCCGGCAAGCCGGCGCTTCTTATCGACCCGCCGGCGGCGCCAGCCGGCTGGCGCCGGGGCGAGATGCTTTTAGCCATACTCCTGCGAGACGCCGACGCAGCCGCCGACGATCCGGTCATGCAAGGCGTGGAGCTTGGCTCGGTGGCCGTCCGTAGCGTTCGGCCCTGGCGGGCGGCTGCTGCGGCTAAGCAGCGGCGCTTGGTGAGCTACAAGGGCGAATCGCTCATTCTTCGCAGCGAGCCGGAGGCCGGCGCCGGCGGCAATAGGCGAATCTACGTCGCGTTCGACATCAGTGGCGAGAACACGAACTTCACAATGACCGACGCATTCGTAATCTTCCTGGCCAACGCGATGCGCCATCTCACGCCGGGCGGGGCGGGGCGGCAGAGCTACTGCTGCGTTACGCCCATGCAGGCGGGCCTGAATACGGGCTGGAGTCGCATTGCCGGGCAGTTGCCTCTTGATTTGCGTGGCGGGCTTCCGAAGCCCGGCATTTATCGGGACGCCGCCGACGTGCTTCACGCCGTCAGCCTGGTTGGCTTGCAAGGCGGCAGGGCGAAGGTCGATCCGCTTGAAGCCGTTGCAGCCGTGCCGCTGCCGCGGCCACAGGCATTGAAAGCACCTGTTGAGCTTTGGCCGATGCTCGTGGCGATTGCGGTTTTGCTCTGGCTGGCCGGCTGGACGCTGAGACTTCCGATAAGGAGCGAAAAATGACGCCGTCGGAACATCAAGCCATGCTGTGGGACGCACTGGACGACCGGAAGGTGCAGTGCCGACTCTGCGGGCATGAGTGTGTTATCGAGGAAGGCTCTTGCGGCATCTGCCGGGTCCGCCGCAACGACGATGGGTCGCTCAAAACATTGAACTACGGCGCGGTCGTAGCAATGAACGTGGACCCTATCGAGAAAAAACCGCTGTTTCACTTCCTGCCTGGTACGCGGAGTATGTCGATTGCCTGTGCGGGCTGCAACTTCCAGTGCGGCTTCTGTCAGAACTGGCGGATTTCGCAGTCTCCGCGCGACGGTGGCGGCGTTGAAGGCCGGCCGGTCAGTCCCGAACAGATTGTCGCGGCTGCGAAAAAACAGCGATGTGCGTCAATCAGCTACACGTACACCGAGCCGACGGTTTTCTTCGAGCTGGCCTACGAGACGGCCAAGGGAGCCCAGGCCGAAGGCATAAGGAATTGCTTCGTCTCGAACGGGTTCCTTACGCCGTCGGCCGTCGAGACTATCGCGCCGTACCTGGACGCCATCAACGTGGACTTGAAGGCCTTTAGCGATGAGACGTACCGCAAGGTGATGAAGGCCCGCCTGGAGCCGGTGCTTAAATGCCTCAAGGCCCTGGCGGCTGCGGGTATCTGGCTGGAAGTTACCACGCTGGTGGTGCCCGGCATGAACGACTCGCCGCAGGAGCTGCGAGATATCGCTCACTTTATCGCCACCGCCCTTGGCTGCGGCGTGCCGTGGCACGTCAGCCGGTTCCACGGCGATTACAATATGGCCGATATGCCGGCCACACCCGTCGAAACGCTGAAACTCGCCTGCCGAATCGCCGCTGAAGAGGGAATTCGCTACGTCTATTGCGGCAACGTGCACGGTGAATTCGACGAGCGGACGATCTGCCCCGCGTGCGGGGCCGTCTGCATCGACCGCGTCGGCTTCAGCGTCCGTGAAATATCACTCCGCGACGGCGCCTGCCCCGACTGCGGCGAGAAAATCGAAGGATGCTGGAAATAACTGCGGATCGAAAGAACCACAGCGATGTGATAAAAGACACGCCGCAGGACGGGAAACCCGCCGCACAATCAAGGTGCGATTACCCTGATGCTTTATTTTTTCTTCCGTCGGTTGCGTTTTTCGCGACGCTTCTTGGAACCGACTTTTCTGCGGCGTCTCGGTTTGCTCATGGAGATCCTCTAGTAATTATGGGGACAGACTACTAAATAGACAAAGAAAAGGCCAAGCATAAATTTTTATTGGATTTTAAGGGCGCAGCGGCCAGGAGGGCTTGGTTGTCCTCGGCGGGGGCGGTCGGTATAGTGAATCTTTTATAGCCTATGGGATGGGAACTGGATGTTGGACCTGCTTTCTGACTTGAACGAACCGCAACGTCAGGCGGTGAAGCACGTGGCCGGTCCGCTGCTGGTGCTGGCCGGCGCCGGCTCGGGCAAGACGCGCGTCATCACGCGACGCGTGGCGTATCTGATTCATCAGGGCGTCAGTCCGTGGAACGTGCTGGCGATTACGTTTACCAACAAAGCCGCCGAAGAGATGCGTCATCGGGTTGAGCTTTTGAACGCGCCGCGCGGCGCGACCGTATGCACCTTCCACTCATTGTGCGCCCGGCTGCTGCGCCAGTTCGCAACCGAGGCGAACCTGACCGCCAACTACAGCATCTACGACCGCGCCGATCAGATCAGGTGCGTCAAGGACGCCATGGCTTGCCTGGACCTGCGGACGGCCAACCTCGAACCGGCGAAGGTGCACGCCACTATCTCCAACGCCAAGAACGACCTGCTCACGGCAGAGGCGTTCGCCGAGCAGGCAGGGGACTTTTACACGCGGAACGTGGCGAAGATATATCGCCAGTACGAGCGCCGGTTGGCGGCCAACAACGCCCTGGACTTCGACGACCTGCTGCTGCGAACGGCGTTTTTGCTTCGTGACAGGCCTGACATCCGCCGCCAGCTCGGCGAGCAATATCGATACGTCCTGATCGACGAATACCAGGATACCAACCGGGCGCAATACATCCTGGCCCACGGCATCGCGGTGGACCACGAGAACATCTGCGCTACCGGCGATCCCGACCAGAGCATCTACGCATGGCGCGGCGCAGACATCGACAACATTCTCAGGTTCGAGTCCGACTACCCCGGCGCGGTGGTCTGCCGCCTGGAAGAGAACTACCGTTCGACGAAGGCGATTCTTTCAGCGGCGTCGCGGCTGATTTCCCGGAACCGAATGCGCAAGGACAAGGCGCTGTGGACCCGCCGCGACGGAGGCTGCAACGTCCGCGTAGTTTGTTGCGACGACGCACACGCCGAGGCCGACCAGATCGTCAGGCGGGTTGAGGCGCTTAAAAAGAGCGGGCGAAACTACGACGACGTCGCCGTATTCTATCGTGTCAACTCGCTGTCGCGAATGCTGGAAGGCGCATTTATGAAGGCGGGCGTTCCGTATCGGATTGCCCGCGGCGTGGAGTTTTACAACCGCAGGGAGATCCGGGACGTGCTGGCGTACCTGCGGCTGCTGGCGAACCCGTCCGATGACGTTAGCTGCCTGCGGATTATCAACACGCCGGCGCGCGGAATCGGCGGCACGACGGTGGGCCGGCTGAACGACTTCGCAGCGGCGAGAGGTGTGCCGGTTTTCGAGGCGTGCCGGCACGCGAACGAAACAGCTATGGGCAGCGCGGCGGCCGGAAAGGTCGGTGCGTTCTGCAAGCTAATCGAGGCTCTGGCCGGCGAGCTTGACCGCCCGGTCCGCGATATTGTCGAAGATGTTGTCCGCCGCACCGGGCTTGAAGCCTCGTATGGACGGGACGACGAGTCCAGCCGGCAGGCGTCCGCCAACGTCGGCGAACTTATATCAACGGCGGCGGAGTTCGACGCCGAATACGAAGGTGAGTCCCTGGCGGACTTTCTTCACCAGGTCAGCCTCGTCAGCGACGTTGACCGCCTTGAAGGCGGCAGCGGGGCGGTAACGCTCATGACACTGCACGCAGCCAAGGGGTTGGAGTTTGACGTGGTGTTCATCGTTGGCTGCGAGGACGGCCTGCTGCCGTTTGCCAGGAGTGAGACTCAGTCGATGGGGTTTCAGCCGTCGGCTGAGCTTGAGGAAGAGCGCCGGCTGGCGTTTGTCGGCATGACGCGTGCCAGGGACGAGTTGACCCTCTTCTGCGTTCGCTGTCGCATGTTGCGTGGCCAGACCGCTTCGCAGGCCGCCTCCAGGTTCCTCAGCGAAATCGACGGCGAATCGGTTGATTTTGAGGACGCCACGACGGAGTGTTTCTCGCCTGAGACCGGCCGGCAGCGCAGACGCGGCGGGTTCTACTCCGAGAGGTACGCTCACCGGCGTCGGGAGGATGCTCAGGCCGGCGCTGAGGAGCGTGCTACGGACAAGGCCATCGCCCACAGCATCACGGTGCCGGTGGAGTATGAGTATCTCACCGCCGGCTGCATGGTTCGCCATCCTGTCTTTGGCGTCGGCAGGGTCAGGCGGCTGGCACGCCACTGGCCGGACACGCGAGCGGACATCTGCTTCAAAGACTGCGGTACAAAACGGATCGTCCTGTCCAAGACAACGCTTGAAATGCTGGGTGAGAATCAGCCCTGAAGCAGCTTATCCAGCAGGGCCCTCGCCCGGCGGTTATCTTTGCGCCCCAGCGCGTCGGCGGCTTCGTTCAGCAGGTCTGCCTGCCGCTGCGTCAGGGCCATAGGCTCGGCCGGGTCGAAACCGCCGAGACCAATGGCGTCCAAAACGAGCCGCTTCAACTTAGCCAGACCTTCGCCCGTCGTCGATGAGACGCTTACGTCCGGGCTGCCGCTCGGCGCGACGGTGTCGCACTTGGCGGCGACGCGGATGAGTTTTTTGGCATGTAGCCAGCTTGGGATGTTGAAATTTTCGCCTGCCTCCAGGAGTAACACCAGGTCGGCCCGGTCGACGCGTCTGCGGGCGCGTTGGACGGCTTCGGCGTCGATATCCCTGGCCTTGTCCCATAAACCCGCTGTGTCGGTCAGTTGGATTGGCAGGCCGTCGAGCAGGGCCCGCTCGCGCACCCAGTCGCGAGTCGTGCCGGGTATGTCGCTTACTATGCTGACCTGTCGGCCTACCATCGCGTTGGTCAGGGCGCTCTTGCCGACGTTTGGCGGGCCGGCCAGGACAATCTCGGCGGGGTGGAGTATGCGATGTATCCGCCTCAAGCCGTCGGCGGCGCTGCGAAGCGCCTCGGCCGTCGGGTCGGGGCCGGCAATAAGCCTGCTTAGGCCCGCCGACCACTGCGCCGCGACAGCGACGACCGCCAGTGAGCTGCTTGCCAGGCAGAGGCATTCGAGCATCTCCCGGCCGACGGCGGGGTTGTTCCAGTCAGGATGAGCCGTGGCTAAGCTGTCCACAGCCGCCCGCGGAGCGGGCCGAACATCCGCGCCGCAATCGGCTAGCAGTTGCATCGTAGCCCTGGCGACTTGCGGGCCGCCGTGAATGTTCAACTCGATCGCTCGGCCGCGCCTACAGACGATGGCCTCATCGATGGTTTGCCCGCCGGAAATGATGTGCCCGAGTTGCAGTGTGCCGTCGCCGCCGTGATGCGACCTGAGCGGCCGGAATATCTTATCGATGATGCTCCCGGCACGGTCGCCGGCCAGCACAATCACGGCGATGCCGCCCCGGCCGGGCGGACTCTGAAGCGCAGCGGTGGCTTGGGCGGGCTTCGTCATTCGTCATTTTTCAGCAGCGTCTTGTAATAAGCGATGGCTATGCCGCGGACGGCGAGGTCCGGCACGACGGCCTGGACGAGCTGGCAGGTGCTGGGGTCGGGACAGATGAGTTTCGCGTCCCCGCCGGTGAGTATGACGGCAGGCCAGTGTCCCAGTTCGGTGGCGTAGGCCTCGGTCAGCTCTCGCAGGGCGCCACGCGCACCGCAGACAAGACCGCCGACGATCGCCTGCTGAGTGTTTTTGCCGAAGACCCACGCTGGCCTGCTGAGCTTGACCCTGGGCAGCCGGTCGGTGCCGGTGTTAAGGCTCTCGGCGCCCATGGCCAGGCCCGGCATAATCGCCCCGCCCAGAAAAACGCCTTCATTACTTACGCAGTCGATGGTGACGGCCGTTCCGAAGTCGGCTACCACGCACGCCGCACCGAGCCGGTCGAACGCCGCGACCGCGCAGCAGAGCCGATCTGTGCCTACGGCAGCCGGTTCGTCGAGGTCGATATCCATGGGCAGCGGCAGGTCCTGCCCGACTACGAGCACCGGCTCATGCAGCAGTTCGTCGGCGGCAGCCTTCAGCGACTTCATCGCGGCGGCGTTGACGCTGCCGGCAACGAGCTTCTTCGGCGAGGGAATATCCTGCCACAGCTTGGCGAGTTTTCCGCCAAGTGAGGCAAGCTCGCTTGTGCGCACCGTCTGCATCGGGCCGACAGTCTCGCCCTGGACGTGCGCAAGATGCACGGCCGAGCTGCCTACGTCACATGCCAGTACGTGTGGTATTTGATCCATCGAAATTTCTCTAATTCTACCCTACGCCTCAGTCTCCCGCAGCTCCTGCCAAATCCGTTCGGCAAGCTCCTCCAGCCCGCGGCCGGTAACGGCGCTGATTGGGATGACTTCCCGTTCAATCGCCTCGGCGAAACGCTTCAGATTTTGCTCGCTGCCGGTCAGGTCCATTTTATTGGCGACGACGATTTCATCCTTTGCCGCCAGCGCCGGCGAATACGCCGCCAGCTCTTTGCGGATGGCCCGGTAGTGGTCGATAGGCTCGCCGGTCGGCGGGCAGATGTCCACCATGTGGATCAGCAGTTTTGTTCGCTCGATGTGTCTCAGGAATGCGTCGCCAAGCCCGGCTCCGGCGTGTGCTCCCTCGATCAGGCCGGGGATGTCGGCCATTACGAACCGGCGATGCCGCGTCATCTCCACGATTCCCAAACACGGCGTGAGCGTAGTGAACGGGTATGCGGCGACTTTGGGTCTGGCGGCCGAAAGACGCGAAATCAACGTGCTCTTGCCAGCGTTAGGCCTGCCGAACAACCCGGCGTCGGCGATGAGCTTTAGTTCCAGCCTCAGCCGGCGATGTCGGCCCGGCTCGCCCGGCTCATGCTCGCGCGGCGCCTGGTTCGTCGAGCTTTTGAAACGCGCGTTGCCCCGCCCGCCTTTGCCGCCGCCGGCTGCGCAGACCGACTGGCCGGCTTCGGCGAGATCCTTCAGCAGCAGGTCGTGCTCGGCGTCCCGGACGATCGTACCCGGCGGCACACGGATGTGGACGTCTTTGCCGTTGGGGCCGTGACGGTTCTTGCCCATGCCGCCGCCGCCGCGGTCGGCCTTGAAGTGATGATGCCCCGCCAGGTGCTGGAGCGTGTTGAACGATTCGTCGGCGACCAGGAATACGTTGCCACCGTTGCCGCCGTCACCGCCGTTAGGCCCGCCGCGGGGAATGAACTTCTCCCGCCTGAACGACATGCACCCGTTGCCCCCGTCGCCGCCGGTAACGAGAATTTCCAGTTCGTCTACGAACATAGCCTTGCTGGTTGGAGGTGGCGTTTTGCTCATGTTTATAGAAAGAGGATGGCCACTTGCCGGGACCATCCTCATTGTAGATTCTTCCGAACTTGCTAGCCGCGACCGGCAGGGAGCGGGGCAGTTGCTTCTAATTAAGGGAATCCCGCTCCCTGCCGGTCGCGGCTAGTGAGCCGGTCAGATTACGTCCACGAATCGCCCACGGAAGGAAACTTTTCCCTCGCGCAGCGCGAAGAGAGTATCGTCCCGTCCGCGGCCGACGTTGGCGCCGGGCTTGAACGGCGTGCCGCACTGGCGGATGATAATGCTGCCGGCCTTAACCGCCTCGCCGCCGAATTTCTTGACCCCGCGGTACTGCGGATTACTGTCCCGATTGTTCCGCGTTGAGCCTTGTCCTTTTTTTTTTTTTTCTGGTGAATTTGAAGAAATGGAAGACCCTTTTACGAAGGACAAGGTAAAAGTGCCTAAAGAGATTACTTCTTTTTTAGGGCATATTCGATCAGCGGAGAGAACGGCA
>JAXIHJ010000104.1:0-40533 GCA_034189755.1 Planctomycetota bacterium | reverse complement strand
TGAGGATATTGAGACTAGGCCCGGAGGTATCTTTGAACGGGTCGCCCACGGTGTCGCCTACGACGGTGGCCTTGTGATTGTCGGAGCCTTTGCCGCCCAGCTCGCCGGTCTCGATCCATTTCTTGGCGTTGTCCCACGCCCCGCCGGCGTTGGCCATGAAAATAGCCATCGCAAAGCCGCACGTCAGCCCGCCGGTCAGCAGGCCCATCACGCCGCCGACGCCCAGCAGCAAGCCCGCCACCACGGGTACAATCAGCGCCAGCAGGGACGGGACGACCATCTCCTTCTGCGCGCCGACGGTGGAAATTTCGACGCAGCGGGCGTAGTCCGGCTCGGTCTTACCTTCCATGATGCCGGCGATTTCCCTGAACTGCCTGCGGACCTCCTTGACCATGGCGTTGGCGGCCCTGCCGACGGCCTTCATCGTCATCGCGCTGAACAGAAACACCAGCAGCACGCCGGCGAACAGGCCGCACAGCACCTTCGGGTTCATCAGCGTTACGTCATAGAAGGCCATGTACTGCCGCAGCGCGGCACTGGAGGCCGGAACCACCTGGTAGGCATGCCCGCCGGCAGCGTCTGCAACGGTCAAGACGCGAGCGTTTTCGTCGCCCGGGTTTGAGATTCGGGCATTGAGTTCGCCCATGGCCAGCTCATGGCCCTTCGGGCCTGACATAATCAGCAGCATGTCCACCTTGCCGTCGATCGCAGCCGCCACCTTGCCGGCGCCCAGGTAAGCGGGTTTGTCGCTGGCGACGATGGCGGTCTCGGCCTGGCGCACCAGACCGACGCGTACCTGCCCGACGTATGCAGCCAGCAATGCCAAGGCCGTCAGCGCCGCCGAGCCGATGGCGAAGCCCTTGCCCGTCGCGGCGGTAGTGTTGCCCAGCGCATCCAGCGCGTCGGTCCGCTTGCGGACCTCCGGCGGCTGATGCGTCATCTCGGCGTTTCCGCCGGCGTTGTCGGCGATAGGCCCATAGGCGTCGGTGGCCAGTGTGATGCCGAGGGTTGCCAACATGCCCACCGCGGCTATGCCCACGCCGTAGAGACCCATCGGCATGTTCGAGAACCCGCCGGAAAGGCCATACGCAGCTATAATCGCCACGATTACGATCAGCAGCGACGCCCAGGTGCTCTTCATGCCCTCGGCGATGCCGCCAATGATTACCGTAGCCGGACCAGTCTCGGACTGGACGGCGATCTGACGCGTCGGCTTGTAGTCGCTGCTGGTGTAGTACTCGGTACTCTTGCCGATTAGTACACCGGCGACTAGGCCGGAAACAATCGAACCCCACACGCCCAGATAACTGACGCCGGGAACGTCCTTCAGCAGATAATAGCACAACCCCAGGGCAGCTAGCACGATCAGCACGCTTGAGCCGTTGACCCCCCTGCCAAGCGCGCCAAGCAGCTGCCTCATCGAGGCCTCTTCTCTGGTGCGCACCAGGAAGATGCCTATGATGCTCAGCAGGATGCCCACGCCGGCCAGCGCCATCGGCGCAGCCAGCAGCTTAACCTGCCCCGCCGTGCCCAGTCCCAGCGCCGCCGCAGCCGCCACGCCCAGCGAAGCCGCCGCGAGTATCGAGTTGCTGTAGCTCTCGAACAGGTCGGCGCCCATGCCGGCGACGTCGCCGACGTTGTCGCCGACGTTGTCGGCTATCGTTGCCGGGTTGCGCGGGTCGTCTTCGGGTATGCCGGCCTCTACCTTGCCGACCAAATCGGCGCCGACGTCGGCGGCCTTGGTGTAAATGCCGCCGCCGACGCGGGCGAACAGCGCCTGGCTTGAAGCGCCGATGCCGCAGGTCAGCAGCACGACCGTTACCTCCAGAAGGCTCATGGAATAGCCCATAGCCGGCGCCAGCTTCGTGAGGATCAGGAACCACGCCGTGATGTTCAGCAGCCCGAAGCCGACGACCAGCAGCCCCATGACCGCGCCGGCCCTAAAGGCCACCGTCAGGCCGCGGTTCAGGCCTTCCTTGGCGCCCTGGGTGGTGCGGGATGAGGCCATCGTGGCAGTTTTCATGCCCAAAAAACCGCACAACCCGGAGAATATTCCACCCGTCAGAAAAGCTACAAAGACAATCTCGTGCTGCACGCCCATCCGCCCCATGACGTACAGGATCGCGCAGACCACTACAAAGAACACCGCCACGACCTTGTACTGGCGCTTGAGGTAGGCATAGGCGCCGTCGCGGACGTGAGCGGCGATTCGTTTCATGTTATCGTCGCCGGCGTCGGCGCTGGAGACCTGCCGGTAGAATATCCAGGCGAACAACAATGCTATCAGCGCACCGGCCGGGGCTATCCACCAGATCGCCGGGATATGCGTTACCGTTTTCGCAGCCGACGGGGCCTGGCCAACGTCCTGCGCAAGCGCCATGCCGGCAGCTACGGCCAGCACGCCGAACAGAATCAGGCAGATGAGCAAGCTATTGAGCTTTGGCCTTCGCAACAGATTACCCATGTATCTACTCCTTTATACCGTAACGAAACTTCAGTTCCTGCGGGGAGGCCGTCTGGCGCCGGAGAACCAGCAATTCGTAAATGGCTGGACATTCTTCGGGTTACGCCTGCCTACCTGCCGGAGGCAGGCAGGGATTACGAGTTACGAATTATTATCCGCCCAAAATAGACCGCTTGATGCTCTTCCGCATACGACGACGACGGCGCTCAGAGGGCTTCTCGTAATAGCTGTTCCGCTTGACGTCCCTGGTCAAGCCTTCTTTTTCACATAACTTATTGAAGCGGCGAATCATCTGATGTATGGACTCGTTGCCACGGGATTTAACTTTAATCATGCTGCGATCACTTATTCCTTTCGTTTCGGCACTTACGGCCACCTGAAACCACCACTGCACCATCAAAACAGAGGCCCATCCTATAGACATCCGTCAGTATTTCAAGCCCTTTTCCGATGCTGGGTGCGGCGTTTACAATCAGCGGGCGATATCATATACTCAGACCCGATGCAAACCCCCGTCCAATCATGCGATCTGGAGATTCGCGTCCGCTACGCCGAAGTGGACCGGATGGGCGTACTTCATCACAGCCGGTATTGGGAATACTTCGAGATGGGCCGGACCGAGCTGCTTCGCCAAAACGGTGCGGTCTACCGCGAGTTGGAGGCCAGGGGGGTGTTTTTCGTGGTGGCCCGTTGTTCTGCGAGGTTTTCCGCCCCGGCCCGTTACGACGACGTGTTGCGCCTGACAAGCCGCGTGGTAAAGATAGGCCAGGCGAAGATAAACCACGCCTACGAACTGAGGCGCGTCAACAATTCCGGCGAGCCGGAGCTGCTGGCCACCGCCGAAACCACGCTCGCCTGCGTCAGCGGCGAAGGGCAGATTATCCCCATTCCTGATTTCATGCGGGTGCCTTAGGCACGCTATCGTTGTACGACAACGGCTACGAACCGGCCGGCGGCTTCTCCATCGGCGCGCCGGCTGGGGAATAGATCGTTCCGGCAGATGGTGCATACGCCGGCGACGTGAATGTTCTCAGTCCGAACGCCGCTGCGGATAAGTTGCTCGGTATTGGCCGCCCATAGGTCAAAGTACAGTTTCTCGTCTCGCTGCTGGAAAAATTTCTCAGCGTACGGGCCGATACCGTCCACAGCGGCCTGGCGAATCTCCTGGCCCACCTCGTAGCAGCACACACCCGCTGACGGGCATATGCATATGACGATGTCGTTGGTATTTACCGAAAACCGCGTGACGAGCTGGAGGATCAACTCCGCAGCGATTTGCCTGACGGTCCCTCGCCACGAGGCATGAGCCATGCCGACGGCCCCGGTTACCGGATCAGCGGCCAGAATCAAGGGGCAGTCGGCGCTGCACCCCATCAGTCCCAGCGATGGGACATTGGTTACAAGCCCGTCGGCCTCACCGGTCGGGCCTGGTCGCTCGGCCGGGAGTATTACATTGCCGTGCACCTGCCTGCAAAACGCGATCTGGGTCAAATCCAGCGCGTCGGCCAGTTGGCCTACCGGCGCGGAGACATTCCGCGCCGTTGCAGCCGGGTCCGGCCCGTTGCGCGTCGTGACGGCATGGATAAGACCCGCCATGGCCTCCAATGCCCGAAACCGGCCGACGACCCAGCCGTTGGGCAGCGTCGTGAAATAAAAGGGTTTGTTATTCTGCTCATTACTTTCGGGCATCAACCGGCACCTTGATATCCTGGCCCTTCTGACTCGTCGCTTCGTGCTTTTTCGTTACGCCCATCCAGTCCCACCAAGGTCGCCTGGCCTTGGTGGCGGGCATGGTCGCAGGCTGCGTCGGCTGGGTAGCCGGCTCGCTTGGCCTGGCCCTGCGGGACCGACGCCACCAGCGGCGTTTCGGCTCGATAGGCGGAGGCGGCGGAAGCTTGCCATCGGCTGCCCCGGCCCAACTGCGCGGCTCGGCGCCCATGTCGCGGCCTGTTATCTGCACGAGCGAGGCCCGGGCCTGATGCCTCACGCCGAACGCCGGGTCAGAAAGGCAGCCTACCAGCGTCCGGATTACTTCAGGCCTGTTGTAATGCCGAAGCGCCCTGGCCGAACACATCCGGACATCCGTCGAATCATCGTGTATGGCGGCTCGGCGAAGCGGTTCGACTGCGGCTTCGCCGGTTACATTGTCCAGCGCCACGGCTGCGTCCCATCGCACTGCGAACGATTTATCCGACATCGCAGCGATTATGTCCCTGAGATACTTTCGGTCGCCGGCCCGGCCGAGGGCGCTAACAGCGGCACAGCGGACCAGAGAATCCGCATCCGTATTCAACACCATTGCATAGTACTTCAGATAGGGTTCCTTGAGGCCCCACTTCCTGCTTGAGAGCCTCACGATGCCTTCTCGCCGCTGGTCGGCGTCGTCGGCGTCGAGCGTCATTTCCACCTGCTGCTTGGGCGACGGCCTAGCCAGCTTCGAACAGCCGGCCGGACAGACCATAAAAATGCTCAAGACAAGTAGTATTATGTTACTGAATCGACACATAGGTTCTCATTCCGTCCGTTCCTCCGCAGGCACACGTATGGGTTCCGCCCGGTCGGCCGGCGCCGCTTCCAGCTCATCGGTGCCAACGGTCCGCACCTCGTTGATTTTCCTGCCTCCGAACCGCTCGCCCAGCTGTGCGAACCGCTGCGGGTCGTCGGTTGTAAAGCACCTGAGTCGTCCGCCGCATGGCGCCTCGGCCTGCAAGTCGGCCAGGCCGAACTGCCGCTGGACCTCGCGTGCGGCGGCCTGAGCCGAACTGACCAGCGTTACGTCCGGCCCCATCAACTTGCCAATCGGCTCGGCCAAAAGCGGATAGTGCGTACAGCCCAGTATCAACGCTCCAAGCCGGCTTCGCTGCAACTGGCGGAGATAATCAACGAGCACGGCCAGGACGACCGGGTCGTTCCGGTCGCGCCCTTCTTCCACAATCGGCACAAGCAGCGGGCAGGCAGCCGTATGCACCCGGCGCGACGGGTCAATGGCGCTGATAGCCCGCTGATACGCTCCCGAAGCGATGGTGGACTCGGTGCCAATGACACCTATGGGGCCATCGGTTTGTTCCAGCGCCGCTGCTACACCAGGCCGGATGACATCCACAACGGGCACCGGGCAGCTTGCTTCCAGGTCTTCAATGGCCGCCGCAGACGCCGTGTTGCACGCTACGACCAGCATCTTGGGCGAAAACTCAAGCACAAATGCGGCATCTTCCAGCGCGAACCGCCTGACCGTAGCCAGCGATTTAATGCCGTAGGGAACCCGCGCGCTGTCGCCGAGGTACACGATATCCTCGCCGGGCAGCAGCCGGCTCAGCTCGTGTACCACGGTAAGTCCTCCCAGGCCGGAATCAAATACGGCGATCGGGCGGTCCTTCAGGCCGGTTGGTACGTACGCACACACACCAACAAATATACTGTCCTTCAACCCGGAAAACAAGCAGTTCGAGTCCTTTTGTGTCGCGAGACATTCTGTTATAGTGTGCTGCGTTTTACGCCTAATTTTTGCCATAAGGATTTAGATTATGCTGCAACGAAAGGTAATGGTCATCGGCGTGGATGCGGCGACGCTGGACCTGGTCCGGCCTTGGGCGGGCGAGGGACGCCTGCCCAACTTTCAGCGTTTTCTGGAAAACGCAGCCTGTCCACTTCGTTCCACCGTGCCGATGGTTTCGGCTGCCGCCTGGAGCACGTTTGCAACGGGGCTGAACCCCGGCAAACACGGCATCATAGACTTTTGTCAACTGGAGCCGGACCGATACGAGGCCCGTTTCGTCAATGCACGGCATCGACACGGCGCAACATTCTGGGAAATTGCCGGGCAGGCGGGCATTCGTGGCGGCATAATCAACGTGCCGGTTACCTATCCACCTCGGCCGTACAACGGCTTTATCGTTTCAGGCGTACTGTCTCCGAGTCCCAACCGTAAAATGACCAGTCCGCCGGAGCTGTTCGACGAGCTGATGGAGGCCTGCCCCGATTACGCTATCGACGCGAACGTTGCGAACACAAGCGGCCGGGATGTCAGATTGCTTTTCCTGCAACGGAGCCTGGCCTGCATAAAGACACGGCAACAAGCCGCCGTCGCCCTGTACCGAAAACACCGCCCACCTCTGTTTTGCGTGGTGTTCACCATCACGGACCGCCTCTGCCATTACTTCTGGCGATACCTCGAACTCAATCGTGCCGGCAGGCACACGTCCGAAACGGAAAAACTCCTCGGCGAGTCAATTTTTGCCGCTTACTCGAAAATCGACGAAGCTATCGGCGCCTTGGTGGACGTTGCCGGCGACGACACCGACGTATTTATCCTCTCGGATCACGGCTCCGGGCCGCGATCCGGCGGCATCAACATGCGTAATTTGCTGTTGCAGCATGGTTTACTCACGAAAATTCGGTCCGGCCTGCTGCGGCGAACCATCCGCCGGACCATTAATACTGTTGCACGGTCGGCCCCGACGTCGTTGAAGAGTTGGGCAAAGACCAGGCTGGCCGCTACGACGAGCCGGGCCGCCAGCTCGGTCGCCTGCGGCGGAATCGACTTCAGCCGGACGCAGGCTTATCCGGTCGGCGAAGCGGCCGGGCTGTTCGTAAACCTCAAGGGCCGCCAGCCGCAGGGCATCGTCGAACCCGGAGCGGAATACGAAGCCGTTCGAGACCGGCTTATCGATATCCTCTCAAATCTGACCGACCCCGACACCAACCGGCCTATAGCTTCCAAAGTCCATCGCCGCGAGGAAATATGGTCCGGGCCGTACGTGAAGCGGCTGCCGGACGTAGTGATGGAACAGGAAGTCAAACATTACGACACCCGCTTGAACCCCGAGGTGGAAAACGAGGATATCTTCTATTCGCTGGATGGCCTGGAGCCGACTAGCTTATACCACTCAGGCCAACATACACGAAACGGTTTACTGATGGCCATGGGCCCTCACATCCGCCGCTGCCCCGAGCTGCCGCAGGCTGACATCGCCGACGTGCCGGCGACCATATTGGCCCTGACCGGCTGCGAAATCCCTGAATGCTTCGACGGAAGGGTCTTGACGGAAATGCTGACCGACGACGTCGAAATACCCGGCAGACGTTCCGGTGGCGCCGACGACGGCGATGACCAAGAAGTTTTCAGTGAGGAAGAAAAAGCCATCGTGGAAGAACGACTAAAAGGGCTGGGCTATTTGTAAGAACGTGTATGAAAAGTGGCACGGGCATCTTGCCCGTGCGTCCTGCGGCCATCTTGTCCGCAGAAACAACCCGGAAAGCAGGGCCGGGCCGGCCCTGCGACGCATGGGCGAGACGCCCATGCCACACTGACAGTGGGTTCTCATACACATTCTAAGGCAAATATGCCGCGGTAAAAGGAGAGCATTAAATATGCGGATGTTCGTCACCGGAGGCGGCGGATTCATAGGCAGCCATTTGGTGGACCTTCTGATCGCCGAAGGCCATGACGTAACCGTTTTGCTTCAGCCGGGCCGCTCAGGCCCCCGGGACGACAGCGCCGACATTTGCACCGCCGATATCCGCCGGCACGAAGAGGTAGAAGCCGTAATGCAGCAGGCGGATGTAGTATATCACCTGGCTGCGCGCACCGACCTGGACGGTGAGTCCCTTCAGGACTACGAAACCAACATCCTCGGGACACGGAACGTCGTTGCCGCAGCCAAGGTTCGCGGCGTCGGCAGGTTCGTATTCTTCAGCTCCATGCTCGCCGCAGCCACCACCGGGCTGCCGGAGCCGATTCTCGAAGACGCCGAGGCGGAAAATGACACCTTCTACGGCAGGTCGAAGCGCGAAGGAGAAAGGATCGTGCAGCAGGCCGGCCTGGAATACACGATTATCCGCCCAACGATGGTCTTCGGCCCGAGGGACTGCTCCACCATGTACCATTTCATGCGGGCCATTCGAAAACGGCAGTTCTTTCTGATTGGACCGGATGTACGTCAAAGCTTCGTGTATGTAAAAAATCTCACACGGGCGACGTACGACGCCTCGCTATGCCCACAAGCCGCCGGACAAATCTTTTTCGTCAATGACGAGCGACCTTACACCATCGCGGAGATAGCTCGGCATGTCGCCCGCAGTCTGGGGACAAAACTCTGGCCGATACGATTGCCTCGATGGTTGGCGATGATGGTGGCCTATCCCATGGCGGGCATTTCAAAATGCACCGGTGTCAAGTTGCCTTTGTATCCTTCTCGTGTCCGCACAATGACGAAAAACTTCATTTACAGCATCGAGAAAGCCCAAAAGACGTTCGGTTACCGTCCGCAATACAACCTGAAACAGTCTATCGAGGAAAGTGTACGGTGGTATAAGGACTGTGGTATGCTTTGATCCTGCTCAGGATACCGCACTACCGGCTGCCGGAAGTCCGCTTATCGCCATAATGAACCACAAGGTCGCAGCTGAACCAAAATCATGCTTAAGATATCCGTCATCACGCCGTCGTATAACCAGGCCGAGTTCATCGGCCGAACAATCGACTCCGTCCAGTCTCAGCGAGGCGATTTTGAGCTGGAGCACATCGTTGTTGACGGAGGCTCGGACGACGGAACGGTCGAGCTTCTCAAAGGCTGCGGCGATGCGGTGCGGTGGGTCTCCGAGCCGGACGACGGGCAGGCCGACGCACTCAACAAGGGCCTGGCCATGGCGACGGGCGACGTTATCGGCTGGCTCAACAGCGACGACCTCTACGAACCGGGCGCACTGGCGGCGGCGGCCGATATCTTCAACGCCGAGCCGCAGACACAATGGCTCTACGGCAAGGTGCACATTATCGACCCGCGCGGGCGGGAAATCCGAAAGTGGATTACGGCCTACAAAAACCTCCGCATGAGGCGGTACAAGTACACCAAGCTGCTGGCGGAGAACTGGGTATGCCAGATGAGCGTGTTCTGGCGCCGGTCGGCCGGCGAGCAGGTGGGCAAGTTCCGCACCGACCTGCACTGGTGCATGGACTACAACTACTGGCTTCGGCTGGGGACGCATTGGCCGGGACGGTTCGTAGATAGGTACATGGGGTCGTTTCGATGGTATCCGGCCAGCAAGTCAGGCGGGGGCTTCGTGAAGCAATTTCGTGAAGAGTTGGCCGTTGCTGACGAGGCCGCCGCAGGACAATACCCATGGGCCATGTTCCGCCACTGCGTCAACACGCCTAAGATTATCACCGTCTACTGGCTGATGCGGCGATTCGGAAGGTAGGAACAGGCACCGGCTCGACAACATGGGTTAGTGAGCCGCGAACGACGCGAACAAAAGATAAGCTGGGATAAACGCAGATTAACGCAGATTTTATTTCCCAAAATCCTTAACAAAAAAACTTTGCCACAAAGGACACAAAGAGCACAAAGAAAAACGGTTTGAGATTCTACATTCTTGGTGTCCTTTGTGTTCTTTGTGGCCTATTTTGTTGGTCGTTTTCATTATTCTTCTATCCGCGTTTATCTGCGTTTATCCCTGCATGTTTTTTGCTTTGAGCGTCAGGGGATATCCGGCGGGGCGAAGAGTTTTTCGGCGTCGATGAGGTAGGAGGTAACAGGCTTGCGGCCGCCACCGGTGCGGGCCGCTACAAGCGCGCCGGCGGGCAACTCACCGGAGGCGATCCGTCTCAACAACCACCCGGCCCAACGATCCCTGGACCGGATCACGATGAGCGAGACCGAGTTGGCCCGACACGAGCGGCGAATCTCAGCCGGCGAAAAATTTTCATTGGGCCTGCCGGTCAACGGCGGCAGGGCAAGTTTTCCTCCAGCGTAGTAGACCGGCTCGGGCGTAATCGACATAATAACCCGGCCCGGTCCGTACTGCTCGCTGTCGCGGATCAGCCTGCCCAGATCACGAAGCTCCACGTGCCTGGTTCCGACGTTTGTCATCGACAGCGACCAGGCCGCCAATGCTGCGGCCAAGACCGACACGCCGACCATCTGAAGCGAAATGGACTCACCCAACTTCCGCAACGCGCTCCGCACATTGCGCAGCCGCTCGGCCAACACGATCAGGCCAAGCCCGCCCCAAATTTGCGCCGGCCCAGCTACCGCCGCAACGTAACGGCGGTCCATCTTCACAGGCAAGACCATGGCCAGTTGGGCGACAATTACTGCCGCGATAATCCACTGTCCGGCGCAGCGGAGGGGAACTTTCCGCCGGCCTACAATCCAAAGCCCGGCCAACACCCACGTAACGGGACCGATAACCATAACCAGGCTCTCGGCGGCCTCCTGAAAAACCTCGCCGGCTGTGTGGGAACGGCGGTACGGCCTTTCCCGCCGGTCGGATTCGACCTGGTCGGGCAGTTTGAACCACGCGCGGTCCACGCAGTTGCGCGTCCAGGGCAGGGCCTGAAGAACCCGCACGTCGAGAACATACATGCCAGTCTCGGCGCGCATAAACGACAGCCTCGGCCACCACGCCGCCAGCACGACCACGATTATCACGGCGACGTGCCCAGCCGCCCGCAACCACCGCCGCCAGGACCGGCAAACACACAAAATCGGCACGGCCAACGCCAGAAGCGGCATGAAGATGCCTTCGCTGCGACTAAGCGCAGCCAGCGCCGAAAACACCGCCGCGCCGACGGCGGCGAGCAGCGACGGTTTTTGGCAGTAGACCACCAGAAACAGAATCGCCAGGCAGAGGAACAAGCCGTACATCTGGCTAGGCCCGACGTTGCCGCCGATGCGGATAATCCATGGGTTGACCGCCGTCAGGGCCGCCGCCGCCAGCCCCAGACGCCGGCTCCACAGCAACCAGCCGATACAGTAGACGCATACCACGATGCCTATCACGCTGGCGGCGCTAATGATGCGCCCGGCAAACTCGTGCGGGTCATCCGTAACCGCAAGCCTCTCAGCCAGCATTCCGGTCGCCAGTGGATAGGCCGGCGGGACCATCGGATGCTGCCAGGCGCCGCCGGCAGCGTAGGCCCTGGCCAGCGGAAGGTAGTAGCCGCACGCATCACTGGTGGCAATCTGTGAAAAGGCGATCTGCTTATAAAGAAGCGCCGCGCAGGCGAGAAGAAAAATCGCCAGCCAGATGGCGGCAAACCGCCGCGAAATCTCCAGCGGCGCATCGGCGGGACATGGTCGCGTGGAGAAGTTTTTCGCTGTTTCACGCAGCGGCATCTCAGCGCCGGTCCTCATGTTCGGAGGCCGGCTCCCGGACCGGTCCGCCGCGAAGTTCTTCAAGCTCCCGTTCCAGCATTGCAATTCGCTGGGCCATCTGCCGGGTATCCTCGGAGTTGCGGCTGATGATGACGGACAGGTGAATAACGACCAGAGACAGGAAGCTGAAACACAGGATAATCATGGTCGTATGATAAACCAGCCCGATGGCGCCGCTGACGTACCACAGCAGTCGGGGGAATATCGCAAACACCAGCAGCACCGCCGAGGCGGCGATCCACAACATCGCGTATTCCTCGCGGAGCTTGCGTCTTCGCACCAGCTCAATGGTAACCAGGGCGATCAGCACAGCTGCAGTCAGCGGCAGGACCTGGTGGTGAATCGTGATGTCCTTGAGCATCTTGGCGGCAATCATGGATGTTACTCCTGTGGTTTGATACGCGATTCAAAGCAGTCTATAAGCAGCGCGAGTATGATTCTCACCATGTGGGCCACGCCCTTGATATTGCCGCTGGCGGCCGATCCGGCCTGTCGCTGGCGCATGCGGACGGGAACCTCCGTCAGCTTCAGCCCCCCCCTGCCGGCCCAGACCAGGGCCTCGGTGGTATCGGCGAGATAGGTCTGCGGATAATGCTCGGCGAAGAAGGCCACGGCCCGTCGTGAGGCGGCCCGGAACCCGCTGGTGGGATCGGTAATTTTTTGGCGAACAATCAGCGAGACCAAGGCGGCAAGCAGCCGGCTGCCCAGAAACCGGAATGGATGGAAGCGAAATCGCATCCCCCCCAACAGGCGGCTGCCGACGGCAAGGTCCGCCCCGCCGGCGACGGCGTCCAGAATCGCTGAAATCTGGTTGGCCCTGTGCTGGGCGTCGCCGTCGAACTGTACGGCTACGTCGTAATCCTTGGTCCGGGCGTACATGTAGCCGGTTTGCATCGCGCCGCCGACGCCGAGATTGCAAGGCAGCCGAAGCACCGCCGCCCCGTGCCGCCGGGCGACGTCAGCCGTTCCGTCCGTGGAACCGTCATCCACGACCACCACGTCGGCAGCCGGCAGGTGCGCGCGGAGGTCGGCCATCACCGCGGCAATGGATTGGGCCTCGTCGCAGGCCGGCACAATAATAAGGATACGCCCGACAATCTTATTGTTCGTAAGGTCGGCCATGTCTTGGCGCTATAATGGGACAATCGCAAGGGTTGTCAAGCTTCATAACCTCGCCACGCTTCGGACAGGTGCGGTAAAAGGACAACGGGCGAAGCCTTTGTCCGTCGGAAAGCTTCGCCCGCCTTGTAGAATTTCTAATTCCTGCCCGCCGGTCAGGGTACCACGACAGTGATGGCCATACCGATACCAAAGTCCTGACCGGGTGCGACGCCGTTGAAGTCGTACCATTGCAGTGCTTCATTCGCCGGTGTTAGCGGATCGTCCACGGTCCATGTGTTGTAGCATGCATACTGGTTCGTGATCGTGTCGTAGCCGACTGCGACGACAGCATGGTTCATACCCCCGGTGCCTCCCGCATCGACGCCCAGCAAGACCGGCCGGTCGTTGTCAATCTCCACAATAAGATCGTCCCAGCCAAATACGCCGAAGACCAGGTCCGACGAATTGGCTGTGTAGCCCTTGTAAGCGAAAAAGGCTTCCACGCCCGGGCCGATGTCAGGCGACAGACTCCCACCCATGGTCAGACCTTCGGAGCTGAAGGAAGTATACATAAAGTCGGCCAGGCAATCGTCCACATGGGCGCCGCCTGGATCGACGCTGGACATATCCGGATAAGCCAGGCCGCCAGAATCGTCGATCCCGTCGTAGATGGCGTAATCACCGATGTGTCCGGTACCGACTGTGGCGTGGACGGTTCCGGGCATTTCATGATAGCCGGATGAATCGCAGAAGTAGGTGCCGTCGCCCGAACTGGCGATGGCTTCATTGACCTCGTCTGTTTGCGTGGATGCGTCGCCCACGATCAGGTTGCCGTAGCCCAGGCCATCGTAGTACCCGGCAAGCATGCCGGCGGCGGTTGGGGCACAGCCGAACCACCATTCGTATGACGGTACGCTGCTCAGCACGGTCTGCCCGATGGTAAATTCGTAGACGAAATCGCCGCCCGGCTCGCCGTCGCCGCTCGGGAAGGTCCCTTCGTACTCGCCGTCCAGCAGGAAACCACGGTTGTCGGCGACGACCGCGCCGTCCAGCGTCAACTGGTAGTGGTTCCCGAGACCCAGCGTCTGCCAGCTCGCCCCAAAGCTCAAGGTCATCGTTACGCTGCAATTTACGGTGTCATAGACCAGCGTGTGCGGGGTTACTGCCGAGATAACCGTGTCCGTGGCCGGATCGAAAATGTCATCGACGGAGACCAACAGCGTGAACGACTCCGGAACCATGCCGGTATAGACGGTTCCGAGCGTGCTTGTATTCACCGGATGATCGAAGTAGATGGTGAGCGAGTTATACAGCACATTTACGTCGATAACGGTCAGATTGCCGGCTGCCGACCACATCGTGCCGACTTGCGCGCTGCCGCTGGAAACAAACGGGTAACTTCGCTGATAGTAGACGGTCGGCATCTCGCTGGCTGCAATGACACCGTAGGAGCGGTTGCCGCCTGAGGTGCCAGAAATGGCTCCGCTAACCCTGACCAGGTTGACGTAGCCGATGCCGGAAACGACGTCGTCCGGCGTGCCGCAGTAGCCGTCGACACCCGGATCAACGGCGGCCGAAATCGTGCTGTCGGTCATGTCCCCGCCGATTCGCACCGACCGGAAGCTTCCGCCAAGCGGGCTGTCCTGCTGTGCCGCCACGAGCGGAGCGTCCCAGGCGTCGATTGCAACGTTGCCGTCTTCAAACGTAACGGGGTCGTACCCTGCGTCGCCCGGGTCGAACCCGGCAAAGAGCCAACTGTTGAGCATGTCGCCGGTAATTCGCGCGTTCTGGAAGTCAGCGGCTGCGGTTACCAGCGCGCCGTTCATCGAGCCGAACGATGCGGTTCGAATGCTGCCGCCGGAGCGGGCCTGACCGGTCATGGCGTTTCGGACCGAAAAACTTGTCAGGTCCCCGCTGGTGCTCAGCAGGCCTGAGAATGTGTCAGAGGCAAATCGGCCGATGCCCATTCCAGTTCGATAGCTGCCGCTAAAGGCACCCGTGATGGTTACCGTTCTGCTCAGGCCAAGGGCGGCCTCGACCCTGCCGGACAGTGAACCGGCCCGGAACGTCTGCAAGTCGCCGTTGGTAACGTTCACAACGCCGGTAACGGCGCCGCTGACCGCCAAGCCGGTTGCCGTGCCGAGAATCGTCACGTCGCCGTTCAGGTCGCCGCCGCGTATGTCAATCCTGGCGTTGCCCAGCAGCGCCGTTAGGTTGCCGGTAACCGAGCCGGCTGCAAAGAAACCCTTGATCGCGTCGGCAGTCAGGAACCCGCCGGTCAACGCGTCCATCCTCCACGTGCCAAGCTCGCCGGTGGTGGCGTTTACGTTGGTCATGCCGCCCAGCGAAGCCGACCCGATGCCGCCATACAGGTTCCACACGGCTCCGTTAGCAATGTTGGCGGCGGTAAGTCTCTTGATGGCGCCGTGGACGGTCGTGTCGGCCAGGGTTACGGCCCCACTGGTCTGCAAGCCGCTTAGCTCGGCATCTTCGGCGCCGACAACGGTGATGTCGATATTCGCACCGGTGTTGTCGAGCCTCAAATTGCTTCTGGTGGTCGTGCGGTTCAGGTACAGCGTGTTGGTCGCGGCGTGATAGCTGCCCAGTCCGGCCCCCGTCAGCGTCAATGTCAGGTTGCCTATGGTCAGCGTGTTGTTGGCTGTCTCCGGGCCGAAGTCCACACTGCCGCCTGGAGCCACGACAGGGTCGTTCTTGACGGGCACCACGGCGCCGGCCGGTGCGTTCGGGTCGATATACGTGTCGGCCTGGATGAAGCTACCGACTGCGGCGCCCCGGACGTTTGCCCGTAAAATGCTGCTGACGCCGTTGTTGTCGGTGTTGTCGGCAAGGTTTGTAAAGTCGTCGCTGGCGCCTGGGTCGATGCCGGCTGCGGCGACCGAAGTGTTGAAGTTGCCGCCGACGTCCAGGCTCTTAAAGTCGCCGGAGTGCGCCACGTCGTCGCCGCCACCGACCGCCCCGTCAGGCCCGACGTCGTAGCCTGCCAGAATGTGCGAGCCGGTTACGTTGGTCCCTATCCTGGCGCTGCCAATATGCCAGCCGGCTGAAATAATCGAATCTTGCACGCTGTTCACGTTGAGTTGGCCGATTTTGCTGCCCGACCGTATGACGGAGTTTACCACGGCCCCGTCCGTCTGAACCCTGTCGATGCCGGTTTCGGCGCTGATCATGACGGGATTAAGCGCAGAGCCTATATCGCTGCCTCGGATGGTCAGCGACTTGATGTTCCGGCCGGAGATAAGGTCGCTGAGCAGGTCGCCGTTGCGAATGGAAACGGTCCCAAAGCCGGCCTCGGCTTCGATGGTATGGCCAGGCAGGATATCACCGGTGTTGACGGAGAGACGCTGGATTCGGCCGTTCCGGGCCGTAACCTCAGCATCCAGATTGCCGCCGGTAACGCTCAACGACTTGATATTGCCGTCGGTAGCGGTAACGTCGCCCATTACGTTGCCGTTGCGGATAGAGATGTTGCCTATCGAAACGGCCGTAACATTTCCAATGACGGAACCGCCGTTGAGGTTGATTCCCTCGATCGCACCATATCGGCTGGTGAGGTCGCCGAGTATGCTGCCGCCGGTGAGGTTGAGCCTCTTGATTGACCCGCCGATAGCCAAGTCGGCGAACAGGTCGCCGGTCGTCGGAAACTTCATCGAATTGAGCTTGCCCATGACGGTCAGACGGCCACGGGAGAAATCGGCGGTATAGTTGTCGATCAGCGCCTCGATCACGTCCGACAGGCCGTAGTACAGGCCGAACCGGCCACGGACGCCCTGAAGAGCGGCTTCATTGTCGGTAACCTCCGCCGACCATGCCGCCGGTTCCGCCACGGACGCATCCCACATCTTCACCTGCAACAGCGTATTGGAACCTTGCTTCGTGCAGGCGAACCGCAGCATGAAATCGGTGCCGGCTGCGTCGTACAAAAGCCCGGTGTCGGCCAGTTCGGTCTCCACGCCGCCGACGACCTTGTAGATTCGCAGGGAATCGCCCACTGCGCCGCCGCTGACCACCCGTGCGAGATAGTACGTATCCTCAGCGGTGTCCGACCGGCGGGCGATCAAGCCAAAGCCCATACCGTCGGCGCTGATGTTAAACAGGACCGACTGGTCGACGCTCCTGGCATGATGCCTGGTGTATGCCATCACCGTCCCCGCCGCCGCGACATCGCCCGCCACTCGGCCGCGATTGCTCTGAATGTCCTGACTGGCTAACTGGTCGATATCGCCATTGAAAGTCCATACGCCGGGCCACGCGTTCCCATCGGCGCCAGTCCAGTTCTCTGTGAAGTTCAACAGGCCGCCCATCTGCCCCCCGACGATCAGCGATTTCATGCTGCCGTTGATCATGACATTGGCGTAGAGCGTGCCGCTGATATCCATCGTGCCGACGTCGCCGCCGACGTTGATGCCGGCGTACAGATGGGCCGACACCGACCTGCTGCCGACCTTCAGGTAGTTCAGGTCGCCAAGGATGTCGAACGTTTGGGTCTCGCCCGTTTGGGCGGGACTCTCGCCCAGCGAAAGGCCTGAGATGAACCGGCCCATCGAACCGGACACGTACAGCTTGCCGGTAAAACCCTCTGCCGTCTGGATCAAGTTAATGTCGCCGTCCCATTCGGCGACGATTGTGCTTATATCGGCGCTGATGCCGCCGTTGCGGGAAATAATCTGCCCGATCTTGCCGGCACAGACAATCTCGCCCGAAATATCGCCGTTGACCACCAGCGACTTCAGGTTGGCAATCGACGGACCCTGTAGAGACAGATAGGAGTCGATAAAGGCCCCGCCAATGTCCATCGGGCCGATCTTGCCGGCGACGGTAAAGCTGTTAAGCTCGAAATCATTGCTGACCTTAATCTGGTCGACCGCACCGACCATGACCGTATTCGAGATCATGTCGTGCGTGGCGTTCATCGTTCCGACGGTGCCGGGCATGTGGATGCCGTTTTCGTACAGGTCCTTGGCCCCGATGTAATGCATGCCGGCGGTGGAAACGAATACGCTGCTAAGGATGTCGGCATTGGCGCCGAGGCCCTTGACAGTACCGATGTCGCTGCCGGTAACGCTGACGAAAACGCGGTTCATGCCAGGCCCGCCGCCGATTACCTCGCCGACAGCATATTCGCCCGATACCGGGTCATGGCCGGAAATGTGCGAGTTGCTGATGCCATTGGAGTTAATGCTGGTGTAGACCTTCTGAACGTAATCGCCGGTAATTTCCGAGCCTTCGATCTCAGCGCCCACGCCGGAGAAGCTTACCGTGCCGATGCCGGCGGCGGCGGCGTAGGGCGCACCGTAGCAGCGGAACGTTAGCAGGTTCATGCCGACGACGTTGGCCGTCATCCGCGCGCCGTTGAGGCCTATAACCTGGCCGACGCCGTGATAGGTCGTTACAACCGGGTTGCCCGCCTCATCAAAGGTTGTGCCGATGTCATTGCTGAAGCCGATGATCGAGCCGTTCAGCTCATGGTAGGCCTGGCCGTCCACCACGAAGTAAGGCCCGTTGACCTCGACCCTGCCGATACTGTAGCCGGACATAATGGCCGCCCGCGCCACATCCGCCCCGCCGTCGTCGGCCAGGCCGTCGCCGACGTAAGCCTCGTCGATCCGCCTCCTGGCCCAGAGAATCCCACAGATACCGTCCCAATCTCCGGCGGCTGTGTAGTTGTCCGCATTGACGCGAACGGTGCCGATTCGGCCGGTAAACGCCAATGCGGCATCGATACGTGGGTTGTTCTTGACGCGCATGTCACCCAGAGAACCATTGACCCTCAGATTCTCCAGATTGCCCCATATCTGCACGCCGTTGTGCTTGCCGTGGAACCAGCCGTATTGGGCCTCCTGATAGTATTGGGCGACGGTATCCGCATCCGAGCCGTCGTCCACATCCGGGATGACCTCTGCATCGTCCCAGCCGTGCAGCCAGGCGCCCGTGGTGCCCGTCTGGGCGCCGAGATCGCCCGTAACCGTCAATTTTTCAATATCGAGCTGATCCACCGGATACGGGTTTGCCACGGTCGTATCTCTGGACACCGCGCTTGATGATGCGCCCCATCCGCCCTGGCCGAGGTTCGCTGAAACCAGATTCCCATCTATATGGATGTCGAGCGTCCGGGCCGCATAGTCCGGATGGGTGTGGTGGTCGTGGAGATAGTAGATGTTTGTCTCGCCGCCTGCGAAGGTCAGGCTGGTATAGGGGTCGCCGCCGCCGCCCGGCCTCCAATCGGAAATGTCCAGCGAGGAAACCTGGACCACACCGGTGGTATTAAACACGGCCGAGCCGTTGACCCGGAAATTGGCGACCACGCCGCCCACGCCGCCCATCACGTCGTCGACGGGTATGTAGCAAAAGGAATAGGTCGGCGTGTAGGTAACTTCGTCGCCGTTTTCATCCAGCACCGGGGCGCCGTTTTCATCCAGCAAAGTGGTTTCGACGGGCAAAACGGTCGTCCGACCGCCGCCGTCGTCGTTGAGAATGGAGGTCTCGCCATTCTCATAAAGCTCCTCCGTAACCGCACCGATCCAATCGCCGTAATCGACGAGTATAGTCCCGCCGACGTAGACAAACCCAATGTCGCCGCCGGGACCATGGGAAAGCATCGCCCCACCGTAGCAGTGATAATCGCCGCCGATGTCAAGCAGGTCCAGCCGCGACCCCATCCCCGGGGTATAATTCGTATCGTTGCTGTTGACTGAGATAAGTACGCCATACTGCAAATCGTTTTCGATCTCGATTACGCCGATGCTGCCCGTGGCCATGATGGCGTTTGCGAAAATGTAGTCGGTGGCGGCGTAGATGTTCTGGATGTACGCATTGGGGTTGTAGAAATTGCTGCCTGCGAGGATGTTGGCGTCGAGGAAGCCCGACGTTGAGGCTACCCGCCCGATGTTGCTGTCGGAGATAATCGTGTTGGTGGTGTAGGTCCCGTCAATGAGCGTCCCAATTTCGCCGGCCTGGAAGGCTACCAGGTTTCCGCCGTAGGCGGCGTAGGCGACCGTGTAGTAGCTGCTGCCTGTAATCACGACGCCGCCTAGGTCGCCGCCCCACTTGGCGGCGATGTTGGCTCCCTTGTCCGCGGCCGAGCCGGTGCCCGTAAACATACCGTAATAGTCGCCGACGACACTGACGCCACCCAGCGCCGCCGCTGGGCCGTTGGTAAAGTTCAGTAAATAGGCGCCGCCTCGCGGTTCTAAATCATACAACATCAGGTAGTAGACACCCGCTGACGGGGCGGTGAAAGTCATTGGCTTGATCTGTTGACCAATCGAGGCGAGGCCCTCGTCCTCGATGGTCTCAAAGCCGAAGCTGTCCATCCAGTTGCCGTCCCAGTCGTACAGGTAGGCGGCGCAACTAATAACCATGCCGTCCATGACGATGGTCTGGCCGGCCATCAGTGGCAGTGCGTACCAGTCCTCAAGGGAATCGTACGGATCCGACGGAAAAGAACCGAACAGTGTGAAGTCGCCCGACGGGTGATTCAGGAACTGGGCTGTTTCCATCGAGTCGTTGTAGTGGTCCACCAGGTCGCCGGCCAGCCAGGCGGCGTCGTGGGCGTCAGCGGCGACGCGGACCTCGTGTTCCATGATCAGCGTGTCGGGATCCGCAATTGTCAGGTCGTTGTCGGCCTCGATTGCCGAATACAGCGTTTCAGAGCGGCTGTAAACGCCGGTGATGACGCCGCCGGCCCATATCCTGCTTTCGTCGGGGGTTACGAAATTTGTCGGCGCCGGAACCGGCACCGCCCCACCGCCGACGCGGGCAATGAGTGTATCCAGATTGTGCCCGACCAGCACGTTGCCGAACAGGAACCCCATCTCGATTACTTCAACGTTGCCGTCGGTGGTGAACGCGCCGGCAAGTGTGCCGGCCATGATTACGCGCCCGATGTCCTGGATCCCCGCTTCGGCGTCGGTCGCCAGGCTGACGAGGTAATACTCGTCGCCGAACAGCGCCGTGGACCACAGTTGCTGCGTATCCGTCTCGTCGCCGGTCAGGCTGCTCAGGCCGGTAAACGGCGTCAGGCCGGACAGCGTGCACACAGCCGTGGCCGCATCCACTTCGTAAAGTGAATCGTCCGTTACCGCATAGAGCGAACCGTCTTCAAAGTCCAGGCCCGTTACGCCAGTCAGCGCAGCGGCGGCGGTGAGCACGCCGACCAGAGTCGTCGCCGAGGTGGCCATGTTCACCGTCACCAGTTGGTCGCCCGCAACGTCGGGCACAACGCCGTACCACGTGGCGGTGGCGTCGTATGCCAGCGAGGACAGGTCCGTTACAAGCGGCGTACCCGGAACCACCTGGGTAACCAGGCCTGTGGTCGTATCAATGGTAATCAGGTACGGGCCAAACGAGGCCGGGTCAGCTACATTGCCGGGGTCGAGGTTGACGATAGTGCCGACACCGTAGAGCACGTCCCCCGGCCCGAATTCCAGTGCGTGAATGCCGACATAGGCGTATGCAGGCTCAGCCGCGTCGAACAGCAGCGCCTGCCGCGTAACGGGATTCCAGCCGTTCAGTGCAACCAGCACGCTGGACAGGTCTACGCGCGTCAGGTAAAAGTTCGTGCCGTCACTGGCGGTGGACCACAGTATGTTGTCCTGGCTGCCACTGCCGTCGAATGCCAGCGAACTCAGCGTAGTCTGGCCGGTGTCGCCCAGAAGCGTTCCGGTGGCAGTGCCCGCACCAAGGTTGAGGTCAAAGACGTACAGCTCGTCGGCCGTAACGCCGTACAGGACCTCGTTTGCGCCGATGTTGACAAACTCGATACCCTCCAGATTGGAAACATCCACTGTAGCCGCCAACACACCGGCGCCCGTAGCCGGGTTGATGTCGTACAGCTCGTCGGTGGTGGCGTCCAGGCCGTAGAGCGTGCCGCCGCCATCGAAGACGAGGCTTTGCACGTCGGCCGCACCTGTCAGCGCGCCGACGTCGGTAACCAGGCCGGTCACCGGGTCGATTGTAATCAGCCGCCGGCCCGCCGGTGGAACGCCGGCGTCCTGGGTGTCCAGATCGACGGCCGTGCCGACCCCGTACAGCAGGCCGTCACCGTTGTTGTAATCCAGCGCGTAGACGTTCTGCCAGACCCACGTGTCTTCCGTAGAATCAACCAGCACGTCAATAAGCGTCGACACACCGTCAACGTCGGCCCAGACCAGCGAAGCGCCCAGCGGGATGCGACAGAAGCGATACTCGTTCGTGCCGATATCGACAGCCGTGTAAAGCGAGCCGGGCCGGGTCGGGTCATAAGCCAGCGAGCCCATGTCGGCAGGTAGCGCCACTGCGCCGCGGTCCGTGCACGCGGCGGTTGCGGGGCTCACTCGATACAAGTGGTCGCCGGTAACGGCGTACATGTCCTGGCCGAGGAAGTCGATGCCAACGACACCCGTAACGGAAGTCGCACCGTCCAGCAACGTGCCCACGACCGTAATAGCGCCGTCGGCCGGGTCTATGGTAACCAGCTCGTTGGTCGCCCCGTTGACGGCGAAGCAGGTTCCGGCGGGATCGAAAGCCATCGCGGTAAACGTGCCGTTGCCGTCGTTTATCAGCATCCTGCTGGTAACCTGTGCATTGGTTACATCAATGGTAATCAGGAACGGGCCGCTCGGATCGGGCGCATCCGGCGCAACAGCCGGGTCGGTGTCCACTACAAACCCGATCGCATACATCAGGCTGCTGCTCGAATTGTAATCAAGCCCGCAAACACCTTCGTAGCGGTACTGGCTCTGGTTGGCGTCGATCAGTTCGCCGATGTCGGTAAGCCCGTCGGCCACCGACCATGAAAGCAAATGGTGGGTCTCCTCATCAACGGCGTAGAACAGCCCTGCATCGCCGGCCGTGATGCCCGTTATGTTGGCCCCGATGTTACTATTGGTCGGGCTGTTGATAAGGGGCGTCAGTGCATTGTCCACCGCATAGAACGTCCCGGCCGAATCGGACGCAAGCGAGCTGACGTCCTCGCCCAGAAATCCCTCCCCGCCGGGATCGTCGTTGACGATGACACCCTGAAAGGCGCTGAGGTCCACCACGAACATATTGCCGGCGGAGTCGGATGCGATGGAATGAACGTCGGAGCCGACCGGCAGGTTGATCATCTGGAACGGTTCGCCGAATACCGAAACGCCGGGCGCCAGGTTTCCGCCGGGGAACCAGCCCATGTTGGACAGGCCGGTTTCCGGGTCGGCGTTGGCCACGGCAATGTGCCGCAGCTTGTCGCCGTCGACACCGGCCTCGGGCGAACGCTGCGTCCCAACGATCACGCCACCGGAGCCGGCCGGCGCAAAGACATTCACCGGATCATGTGCGATAACGGCCAGCAGCGGCAGGGTCGTCGAATCCCAGGTATTGATATCGTTATACCAGGCGGGCCAGCCGGCTGCACTTTCGGGAATGTCCGAAGAGGTCAGCGTCGATATGGTCAGCACCGTATCGGGTGTGCACATCGCTATGTAGATCGAGAAGATCTCCGTCTCGGCGCCGCGAATGCTGTCATTGCCGAACTCGTCCTTTTCGTAGTTGATCCACGACCACGTGCCATTCTCGACGTCGTATTCGACGATGTCTTCGACACCGTCGCCCCATTGCTGCTGGTCGTTAATCCGCAGGCCGGCGGTATCGTCACCGGGAATGCCGACCAGGTCGTGCACGCCGCCCCAATTGTCGTCGTAGGTGAACAACTCCACGATGGCGTCCTCGGAGTCTTCCGTCGCCCCGACGTCCAAATCGACGCGGACCGCTTCACCCTGGCTGTTTAGGTAGATGAAAAACTCTCCGCCCATCAGCGTTGTCAGCAGCAGTCTTTGTTCGAGGCTTTCGAACTGGGGCAAGAGGTTCTCGGGGGGACTCTCGGCAGGAATAGACATCTAGGCACTCCTTCCCTTCACGGCAAAGCTCTGAGCCACTCCGCAAAGGTTCACTTAAGCAATATCACATATACTCCAGCCTGGTTTAGGCTCATCGGCACGTCGGCACGTCGGCCTTACCAGGGTATTATCGCCACTTTGCAACGTATCCGGCCACCAAACCATAGTCAAGCGTTTTTCGTATTTCCGGTTCGCCAACTTCCGGGCAAGCCGGCTACGGTGTTACCGCTCACTGCCGGCGAATCCGAGGTATTCGTCCAACCAGTCATCGGTCCTCAAGACGGCCTTTCGTTGCCGCAGCGCAAGCCGCTCGGCCCGGCGTTGGGCAATATCAAACACCTTCCGGCTGACCGGTGAGGAGATTTCGCCATCTCGCCCCCCAAGCCGCTTGCGGAGCAGCCCCGCCAGATGGGGCGCGTGGCGGAGAACCAGTTCATCTTCCAGGCTCACTATGGCCTGTGCGCTGCCGGGGTCGCCCTGGCGTGCGGACCGGCCGAAAAGCTGGCGGTCGATGCGCCCGGCTTCGTGCCGCTCCGTGGCGATTACGTGCAACCCGCCTAACTTGGCCACGCCCCGGCCCAGCTTGATGTCCGTGCCGCGTCCGGCCATGTTCGTCGCCACCGTTATTCTGCCTCGCTGGCCGGCACCGGCGACTATCTGTGCCTCGGCGGCGTGGCGAACTGCGTTTAGCACCTGGTGTTCGAGTTTCTCGTCGGTAAGCAGCCGGCTTAAATGCTCGCTGGCACGGACGCTGCGCGTACCAATCAGGATCGGCCGGCCCTGCTGGTGAAAGCGGCTAATCTCGGCCACGATCGCTCGCCACTTGGCCTCGGCGGTGGCGAAGACCTTGTCCGGATAGTGCTTACGAATGCAGGAGCGATTTGTGGGAATCACCACCGTAGGACGGTGGTAAATCTGCCAGAACTCTCCCTGGCCTTCGGTGGCCGTGCCGGTCATGCCCGCAAGCTTGCGGTACATTCTGAAGAACCGCTGAAAGCTCACGCGGGCGTAGGTATCCTTCGGCAGCTCGATTTCCAGTTCTTCCTTGGCGGCGACGGCCTGGTGCAGCCCGTCGCGCCATTCCCTGTCGGGCATCAGCCGGCCGGTGAATTCATCGACAATCACCACCTTGCCGTCGTCCACAACATACTGCTTTCCCAACATGTAGAAATGCCTGGCTGTCAGGGCCTGAACGACAAGTTCCTCCCGGCGCCTTGCACCAGCCCATATTCCGCCCATCTCCGCGGCCAACTCAGCCAGGTATTCCTTTCCGGCCGAGGTCAGGTCAACCTCGTGGTAGCGATGGTTCACGCGGTAATGGCGCTGCGGCTTGAGTTCGCCGGCCAGCCTGGCGGCCTGCTGAAAGGCCTCGACCTGCTCGGCGTTCGGGGCCTGGCCGGAAATAATCAGCGGCGTAACCGCCTCGTCCACCAGGACCGAGTCGGCCTCGTCAACAATCGCGTATTGCAACCCGCGCTGTACGATGCGGTCGGTGCCGCTGCCGGAACCGCCGGTGATCTTCGCCAGCAGTGCGGCCGGTAATCCCTGCAACCGGCCCAGCGCCAGCCTGTCGCGGAGGAAGTCGGCCGTTACCTCCTTATTGGTGCCATAAGTAATATCCGCCCGGTAGGCCTCCCGGCGCTGCGGCGGCGGCATGCCCTGAGCAACGTGCGCTACGGTCAGCCCGCAAAAGCCATATACCTTGCTCATCCATTCCGCATCTCGCTTGGCGAGGTAATCGTTGACGGTAATGACGTGGCAGCCCCGGCCTCGCCAGCCCGCCACCGCGGCAGGCATGGTAGCCGTCAGGGTTTTGCCCTCGCCGGTGGCCATCTCCGTGATGCAGCCGGCCTCGATCGCCAGCGCGCCGGCCATCTGCACCGGAAACGGCCTTTCGCCAAGTTCACGCCAGGCTACTTCCCGAACGACCGCAAAGGCACGGTCCAACTCCACCTGGGTCTCACGCCCGCAACGAAATATGGCCCGCAGATCAGCGGCAACTTCGCGCAGCCGGGCGTCCGACAACTTGGTGAACTGCCCCTCCATGGCGACGATTTGCTCCGCCCGGCGCAGGAAGCGATTCCGCCTCGGCAGAAGCCGCCCGGCAAACCCCACGGTGCCGTCCCATACGGCATCGAGGCCCTTAGGTAGTTCCGTACCCGCCGTCCGCTGGGCCAGCATCCGCCAGGTTGTGCTCGGCAGGTCCGTCACGTCAGATGTGGAACCTCCTGAGGATCAGTTGCCGGAGCGATCGCAACCACTGAAGCGCCAGCGGTTTGCGAGGCGTCTCAAACCGCACGATGACCCGCTGGCCGCTCAGCAGTCGGATATCGCGGTCTTCGTCCGGAGCGATGCGGACCTCGAAGACTCGCTCAGCGGCCCTGGTGCCCTGCCTGTCCTGAGGGTCGGTCTGGATCGATCCGCCCGCGGCGTAGCCCAGTGCAGCCGACGGCAGGCGCTGCTGGCCTACCGGCAGAATGTTCAGGATTCTTCCGGTGCATTGGAGGTCAGGCCGACCCTTGACCCGTATCTCCACGCGGCTGAAATCAATCTCGTTTATAGAGACTTCCTGGTCGGCAATCGCACGAACAAAAACGTCGTCCGGACTGGCCACGATGCCGATCCTTTCACCGCGACGGATGTATAATCCCACGGTCCGGTCGATTTCCGGGGCAATCCACTGCCCCTCGATACGAGGCCTAAGCGACAGGTCGTCCACCATGCGCCGTGTCCGCGAGATGCGATTGTCCAGGGCCTTGATCTTTTCGGTCAAGGCTCCTACGGCGGCCTGCTGGTGCACCATCGCCAGCCGGCGCTGGGTCAGGTAGATGTCCCGTTCAGCTCGCACCTGTTTCAGCATGGCCTGG
Organism: Planctomycetota bacterium; assembly: GCA_034189755.1. Classification (GTDB taxonomy): domain Bacteria; phylum Planctomycetota; class Phycisphaerae; order SM23-33; family SM23-33; genus JAXIHJ01. Next base: position 14,069 of record JAXIHJ010000104.1, on the reverse strand, counting down.
AGCTGGGGGTTCTCGGCGCGGACGAGAATGTCGCGGTCGGGCCTGACACTGCTGCCGGATGGCAGGAAGTTGTCCTGAATAAAGCCGTCGCTCTGGGCATGCATGATTGCCAGACGGACCGGCTCGACGACGCCTTCGATCCGCCCGCGGTCGGGCGCGGGAATCAGCCCGACACCAATTACAATTGCCAACAGCACCCCGAGTGTCGAGCCCACCGCTCGTACCCGAACCCGCATCAACTCCCCGCTGGTGAACAGATAATGCAGGAACTTGCCCAGCGGCACGAACACCCAGGCCACGACGGCTGCTACAGCCAGTACAGCCCCCACAATGAACAACTTGTCCGCAATAAACAGCAATATCCGAATACAGACGAACACGCGATACAGTGTCGAGGCGATGCCGTAAAAAACGAACCATCTCTTCTCGCCGCCGGTGTTGGCCGGATTATGAGACCTGCGCACTCCGTAGACGTAGCGCTTGACGAGGTAATAGATGTACTGCTTGGACCGCTGAGAGAGATTCGGAATCTCCAGCACGTCCGAAAGTATGTAGTAGCCGTCAAAGCGAAGCAGAGGGTTGCCGTTGAAGATCAGCGATGAGACCGAGGCGATGAACATCACGTTGTAGCAGACGGCCCGCAGCGTTCCGGGGGCGGTGTTTGCCCAGATAATTGCCGCGACGGCTGCGACGGCCAACTCCACGAACATGCCGGCTGCGCCCACCACGGCGCGGTGCCACTTCCGGCGAAACGCCCACGCGCTGGAGGCGTCCACATACGGCAGGGGCGTGAAGACCAGGAACATTACGCCCATTACGTGGACCTCGCCCCCGGTGCCGCTGGCCCGGCCAAACGCCTTACAGGCAAATGCGTGCCCGAACTCATGGAAAATCTTGATAATCACGAAGCTCAGGTACAAAAGCGGCAGATTCTCCCGGTCGAGAATGCCCGCTGCCCCATCAAACAGCTCGCCGGCCCGGCCGATTACAAAATACAAACCCACCCCCATCAGCACCACCCACAACAGCAGGCTAACTTTCGTAAACAACTTGCCGAATACCCCCACCCAGCGGTTCAGAAAGTTGTCCGGATCAATCAGCGGAACCCGTATGAACAACAGATTCATCAGATAACCCTGCACCTCCCGGGTTACACGCTTGCGATACCGGTGAAACAGGCCTTCGGCGTCGGGGGGCAGCTCCGCCTGGAGCAGGTTTGAGCTATAGAGCTGGCCCAGCAACTGGATAGCCTCGCCCTGCGTCGGCGCGCTGTCGCCGAGCTGCTCATTGCAGATTCGCCAAACCTCGCCGACGGTCCTCCGGCCGTCCAGCATGGCTACGAAGTAGTAAGCCGCATCGTTCAGGCGGAAGAATTGATTTGACGAAGGGTCTTGCAGAACGTGCCACATGTGCCCGCGAAAGTGCTGGCGGTGCACCTGAACCGTCGACCGCAGCCGCGGCCGCAAGTCCACAACGCGGTACCATGATTCGCTGAATGTGGGCCGGTCCACTGGCATGAAACACCTTCTATATCAGAGCCAGAGCTTCATCCGCAACCAGTTGACCAGTCGGCGAGTCCACAGCCAGGCGTAACTGGCCCTGCCGATGTGAATCTTCGCCTTGCCTTCCATGCCCGGCAGCATACGCCCGGTCCGCCCCGCCAGGCGGACACGCACCTTGAAGACATTCTGCTGGTCCACCACCTCGGCTACGGGATTGATCCGCTCGACGATGAACTCGATTCGCTGGCCTGGCTCACCGGCTGTGGCCAGTTCGCCGCGGATATCCCGCCCGTGCTTTCGGGCCTCGTCCATGGCGGCCACCACGTCGGCGATCTGGTCCTCCGGCATGGACAGCTCCGCACGAAGGTTTTCGATCGGCGCCACTTCGAACAGCATGTCGCCGGTGGCAATCTTGGTGTCGATCTGGCGGGACAGGTCTCCGCCGATAATTCGTCCGTCGATAGCCGCCATTAGCGTTGCCTGCTGCTTGCGGTACTCCAGCAGTTCGATCTGCGCGGCTACTTTTGCCGCCTGTGCCCTGGCGATCTGCCCCTCGGCCCTCTTTTGCTCATCAAGTATGGCGGCGGCCATGGCGGTATCAGCCTGTTTGAGATACACTTCGCGTTCGGCCTTTAGGCTGTCCAGCTCCAATTGCAGGTCCTTCGTGCTCAGCCTGGCCAGTTCCTGGCCTGCCTTGACCACCTCGCCGGGTTCAACCGAAACATCGGCGAGATAGCCGTCGAAAGGCGCCGTAACGACCCGCCGCTGGACCGCCTGGACAACAAACGTCGCCTCGGCCTTGTAATCGCCCCTGGCAAACACCAGGAACGACACTACTACGATGACGGCAACGGCTGCGACCTTGGCCCACGTGTGCTTGGAACCCAGCAGGACGGAAAGGCCCTTGCCGGCTGCACCGGCCAACCTGGCGCCGAACCACCGGTCGTGTTCAAAAAGGTTCGCCAGCCAGGCCGTGCTCAGGTCCGCGGTCAGTCGCAGCGTCTCGATCTCATCGAGGCTGAACGGGCGGTCCACCGGGCGCTCCGCCGTCAGCACGCCTATCGGCTCACCACCCTTGCGAAGCGGCAACGAAACAACCGTCGCCGGGCCGTGGCGTGTGGCAAGAGTTTTGGTGGCCCGAGCGACGTACGGGGCCTCGTCAGCCGAGGGATGAAGGATTTCAAGGTCCTGGTCGAGACATTCTTCCATTGCGGCCTCGATGTCCTGGACGAGCTTCATTTTGCGGCTGAACTTCTCGGTATGACTGAGCGCCTTTAGCTGGACGTATCGCCCCTTCAACATGCCGAGGCTTAGCCGGTCGCACTGGAACCGGCTGGCCAGCTCGTTGCACAGGGCCATGCCCGCACCGGTGAAGCGATCCTGCTCGTTGACCGCCGACAGGGTTTCCAACGCCACTCGCAGCCGTTCGAGGTCTATCTTCCTGCGTTGCAGCGTCAGGCGCATCTCATAGAGGCTTAGCAGGCTGGTCGAAAGTTCCAGTCGTTCCCGGCTGGCGGCAAGAACGGTCTGATCTCGCGTTTCAATCATAAAGACAGCCAGGCCGCGGATGCCGCTGCCGCCACGCAACGGCACCATCACGAGATGATGATGAGCCGGCTCGCCGTAGAGTGATTCTTCGCTGTGGAGCGGCTTGATGTTCGTCTGGCCCGCCTGGATAACCTGCCCGGCCGATTCGACCGATTGCGCCAGCCACACCGGCGCAGTCGCCGCCTCGGGCAAGGCGGGGTAAACAGCCAGCACTTCCACCTGCCCCTCGGGGCTGACCCGCAAAATAGTTCCGCCCTCTGCGGCGGAGATATAACACTGCACCGCCAGCAGCGTGGCCAGAAACTGCTCCGGCGGGCCGTCAAACCGGCTGAGGCGGTCAACAATCTCACCTGTTGTGGGCGATTCGCCGCCCTGCCTCTGCCGAGAAACCTGCGTTGGCTTCGTCGACATGGATGCCTGCTTCCGTTTCGAGTAGCGTAGAACTTACTTGCCGCTCTTGCGGCGTTTGTTAACGTCCATCTCCAGCTCGCCGAACGCTTCTTCATGACGGCGAATCAACTGGCTGAGTGTAATCGCCATCCGCTTGGCCGAGTAATAGTTCAAGATGACGCGCTGATTGACCTGGAAAATAATTTCCGGCTTATCCTGCTGCTGCGATGCCGGATTGACCAGATTAACGCCAAAGTCCAGCATGACCTCCTCGGCCGTGCCGTTGGTGCGAAAGGCATTGGCATAACAGCTGCTCATGTTCCGCTCATCGATACGGAGACGGACCTGCTGCTGCCCGGTCTGCTCGCGTGCCTGATCTTCCACATTGGTTCCTTCGTCGGTCGAAGGCTTCTTCTTCTCAGCCATAATGACTCCTTGTCCTTTTGGGGCCTATTTGCTCTTTTCAGAGGCCGATGGTGATGCAATCGCGTGACTTTTCCCGCCGGCTACGTGCCGCGGAAAGTATATCTTAACGTGCTCTCCTCCCGGCCTGCGTGTGGGATTCGGCATCTCCACACGAACGGTCAGTGTATTACTGGCCGCATCGGCCACTGCGGCAATGTGAATGATCTTGCCCACAACCACGGCGCCGGCCGGGCCTAACTCGACCCGCGCTGCACCGCCACGCCGCAGCTTCATGGCCAAGGTCCGCGGAACGGGAACATCTATCCATAACGGATCAATCTTCACAACACGAATTACCTGCACCCATGCATCCACCGCTTCGCCCGGCTCGATGGCAATCTGCTCCACCACACCTGCAATCGGGCTGTTCAGGGACATGCGGTCAATCGTGAGTTTCGCCTGAATGTATTTGCGCCGGTCCTGATCCTGCTGAAATCGCGTCAATTCCAGCGTCAGCTCGGAAATCAACACGTCCAAGCGGGCGTGCTCGACTTCCAGCTCCGTTGCGGCGCCCCGCTTCTCGGCCCACTCCAGTTTCTTGAGGTCCACCTTCTTCTGTTTGAGTTGGGCCTCGGACGCCTGAACGCGGGTGAGATTCTCCGCCTGAAGCTTAAGCTGCTCCAGTTCGGCCCGCTCCACGGCGTCATCCTGCTGGAGAAGCACCTGGCCGACTTTGACGGGATCGCCCTCCTTGACAAACACCTTGGCAATTTGACCCGGCCTGACAAATGAAAGCGTTACGTCCTCACTGGGCCTGGTAATGGCCTCGATGCGAGGGGGCGAACCGTGCATGGAAGTCTCGTCATCGGCGAGACACGTCGCTAATGACACCACAACCACCAGGCATATCAACCATGACTTCCGGGGTATTCTTGCCACGCCAAAATTCTCCGCCCGATCCATAATTAAGTCGGTGAAACGGTATTAGTATCGACTCAAGTGGTGGATGGTGGCAAGTACTTTCTGCCCCCGACGCCAAAGGGACCCTCGCATTTGTCCGCAGATTTCGGTATCGTCTGCTGCGCGGGGGCAGAACACTGCAAGCAGGACGAATCGGCCGTGACGCAACCTAAGACAGTTTCGGCTTATCGTAACATGGTGGCTGAGAAGCTCGACCTGCCGCCTTCGCCGGCCATCCTTTCCATCGACCTGGAGGAGTACTACAACTACGTGCCCTACGCCGAGGAGCTTGTCGCCGAACAGAACATTCCAAAGCGGGCGCACGAGACGCTGCCGCATCTGCTGGACCTGCTGGAGACCCACGGTGTGCGAGCAACCTTTTTTGTCCTGGCGAGCATCATAGATAACGTCGAGCCGCTGCTGGGGCGAATTGTGGAGGCAGGCCACGAAATCGCCTGCCACGGCTGGTCGCACAAACGCGTCCACAAGATGACGCCGGAGGAGTTTCGCCGCGACGTTGTCCGCAGCCGCAACCGCATCATGTCGGCTACGGGCGTTCGGCCGCTGGGCTACCGAGCGCCTTCGTTCTCGATGTCCGGCGAGACCGGCTGGGCGTTCGACGTCCTGGCCGATGAGGGTTTCGTCTACGATTCGAGCATAGCGCCGCTGAAGAACTTTTTCTACGGCGGCGTCGCCGATGCGCCGTTCGGGCCGCACCGCCTGAAGAACGGCCTGGTCGAGTTTCCGCTGCCTGTCTACAAGCTGGGCAAGTTCCGCATACTCATCGGCGGCGGATTCTACCTGCGGCTGTTTCCACTCTGGCTGAACCGCTATTTCCTGCGGCGGTACGAGCGGCGTTACGGCTGCCCGCCTGTTATCTACATTCATCCCTGGGAATTCGACGATGCCCGGTACAATCTGTGGGACCTCGGAGCGAAACATCCGATGCTCGCCGAGCAAGGCCGATTGATGAAGTGGATTGGCACTTATAATCGCCACCGGGCGTTGAAGCGGTTCGACCGCCTGCTCCGGACGCGCCGGTGGACTACGTTCCAGGAAGCGCTTACATGAAAAACCAACATCAGGTTCGCGACTACTTTACGCGCGACGCGGCGCGGTTCGACGCCATCTATGAAAAAGGCCGACAACGCAAACCCGTCCAGCGCATTGTGGACGTCCTGTTTCGCCGGCGCGAGCTGGCCCAGCGCGTCGAGGCATGTCTGCGGGGTGTCGGGCAGGCCGAAAGCGCCCTTGAAATCGGCTGCGGGTCCGGCCGCGTCGCCGTTGCACTCGCCCAGGCCGGGGTTCAACACGTAACGGGCATCGACCTGTCGGACGAGATGGTACACCTGGCTGCGGACCTGGCCGAGCGGGCCGGGCAGGGACAAAACTGCCGCTTCACATGCGCTTCGGCGGAGGCGTTCGAAACCGATGAGTCGTTCGATGCGGTCGTCGCAATCGGGTTGATGGACTACGTGGATCAGCCCGAGGCGATGCTCCGGAAGATGAACAGCCTTTCTCGCCGGCGCATCGTTGCTAGCTTTCCGAGGCGATGTATGCTGCTGAACCCTGCGCGGCGTCTGTGGCTGAAAACGAAGCGCTGCAACGTTTACTTCTATGGCCGCCGCCAAATCGAGGATGCCTTCCGGGCTGCGGGCCTGAAGCTAATCGACATGGTGCGAATCGGTTTCGCACCCCTGATCGGCTCGTATGTAGCCGTCGGCTCGCCGGACGATTAGCCGCCGGTTTGCAGCAGTATGAAATTTCGTTTGGCATTCATCGTTTTCCCTCTAACGTCAAAGGTGCCGCGCGAAAGCCCTTGCAAACGGCCGCCAAGCGTGTATTTTCAGGGTGTAAACACACCCAAGCGCCCGTAGCTCAATTGGATAGAGCATCGGTCTTCGGAACCGAGGGTTGGAGGTTCGAGTCCTCTCGGGCGTGATCATGACCGCACGCGGCGGTCGGCTTCTGGCGAGGTACGACACGACAAGCCTTTTCGGGAACTCTTGCGATATGAACGCATCGGCCCTGGTTACCGGCGGCGGCAAGCGCATCGGCCGTGCGATTGCGCTGGGGCTGGCGAAAAAAGGCTACGACATCGCACTGCATTACAACACCTCCGGCCGAGAGGCCAGGACGCTCGCCGGCGAGATCGAATCCGCCGGTCGGCGCGTTGGTCTGTTCCAGGCCGATTTAAGTGATATGAAGCAGGTGTCCTCACTGGCTGGGCGTGTTTTTGACGCCTTCGCCGACCTGAGCGTGCTGGTCAATAACGCGGCGATATTCGAGCGGGCCGGCCTGGCTGAAACCGACGAGGACATCTTCGAAAGGCACTTCAACATCAACTTCAAGGCGCCTTTCTTCCTGTCGCGCGAGTTCGCCCGCCGGTGCCGAAAAGGCCAAATCATCAACCTGCTCGACGCGAAGATTACCGACAACGTTACGTCGTACTTCGCCTATACGCTGAGCAAGAAGGCGCTGATGAACTTTACCGAGCTGGCCGCCAAGGCGCTGGCAGGCCGGATACAAGTAAACGGCGTGGCCCCGGGCCTGGTCCTGCCGGCAGAAGGCGAGGCTGCAACAGGCCAAACCGGCAGCGAGCAGGACGTTGTAACTGCGGTCATCCGCCTGCTGGAAAACGATAAGATCACCGGCCAGTGCATCTTTGTCGACGGCAAGCAAGACGTAAAGTAGCCACTTCAATCGATAATTATCATCGCTCCGAGACGTGGATAATCGCCTTGACCACGCCGTCCTTATATTCCGAGACCAGGTCGAATGCCTTTTTGGCTTCTGCCAGCGGGAAATGGTGCGTCATAAGCGGCCCGACGTCGACCTTGCCGTCGGCGAGCAGGTCGATGGCCGGTTGAACGCACTCGTTTTGCCTGCGGACGTTCTGAAACCTCAGCTCTTTACGCCGCATCTTTTCCGCCGAGAAACGGACGCAGTCTTCGGCGGGGATGCCGACCATCAGCAACGCACCGCCCGGCGCCAGCAGCTCGATGCCCTGGTCCAGCGTTTCCTGCTCGCCGGCGCATTCAAAGGCGAAATCCACTCCACCCGGGGCGGCCTGGAGAATCTCGGCGACAACATCCTGCTGATTCGGATTGCCCGTCCAGTCGGCACCGCATCGTTGCGCGACGGCGAGCCGCTCGTCGATCAGGTCGGTGCTGTAGGCCGTCCGCAGGCCAGCCGCCCGCAGCGCGAGCAGTGCGCACAGGCCGATCGGCCCGGAACCTAAGATGGCGGCCTTTTTGCCTTCTGCCTGCCCGGCCAGGTGGGCTGCGTAAACGCCAATCGACAACGGCTCACACAAAACCGCCTGAACCTGCGTGACGGAATCCGGCACGGGATAACAACACCGGGCGGGCATGACGTAATACTCGCTGAGCGAGCCTGGCGCCTGGCCCGGACAGCCAAGAAACTTCTGCCGGCGGCAGGTGTGAGGCCGGCCTGTCAGGCACTGGTCGCACCGGCCGCAGTTTATCAGCGGGTCAACCACGACGCGCTGGCCGACCTCAATGCCCGTAACCTCCGGCCCGACACGCACCACCTCGCCGGCGCATTCGTGGCCCACAGGAAAGGGAAACTCCACGACCAGTGAGCCGATTCGGCCTGTCTTGTAATAGTGAACGTCCGAGCCGCAAACGCCCACCACGTCGATTCGTATCAGCACGTCGTCCGGGTTGATGATTTTCGGTTCGGGCACATCGCGAATTTCCAACTGCCTGATTCCTGTCAGAAACGCCGTCTTCATCGCCAATCCCTTCCCAAGGTCGCTGCAAGCCCAACATACAAGTTTTTTCAGCCGCGAACAACGCGAACAAAAAAGATAATAAAGGGAAACAAACTCCGTTGTTTTGCTTTTCCTTAAAGCTGACGGCTGAACGCTGATAGCTGAATGCTTACGCAGTTTTTTTTATTTTGTTCGCGGCGTTCGCGGCGTTTCCGGTCTCACCCTTCGCGCGCCGTCGTAAAAGCGTACTTGACTAGCTACGTCCGGTCCAGTACAAAGCAAACTTCAGCGCGACCTATAACTTGTAACTCTGAAATATTTTAATGCGAATCATCGTTCCTATCAAGCAGGTGCCGGAAACTAGCGCCGTCCGGATGGACGAGGAAACCGGCACGATGATCCGGGAGGGCGTTGAAGCAATCGTCAACCCGCTGGACCTCTACGCCATAGAGACGGCCATCCGTCTGCGTGAGGCGCATGGCGGCGAGGTAGTAACCATTTCCATGGGGCCGCCGAAGGCCGCCAAGGCACTGCGTGAGGCCATCGCCATGGGCTGCGACTGCGGCGTCCTGATAAGCAGTAAGGCCTTTGCAGGCTCAGATACATGGGCGACCGGCTACGTGCTGGCGGCGGCTGTGCGGAAGCTGGGCGAGTTCGACCTGATTGTCTGCGGCGAGCGGGCCACCGACGGCGACACGGGGCAGGTCGGACCCGGCATAGCCGCCTTTCTGCAACTGCCGGTCGTCACGTACGTAGGCAAGGTCGAACACGCCGACAGCAAGACCTGCCGCGTTCATCGCCTGGTCGAAAACGGTTACGAGTTGCTGGAGGTCTTGCTGCCGGCTGTGCTGACGGTCGTCAAGGAAATCGCCGATCCTCGCCTGCCGACACTGCGCGGCAAGCAGCGGGCCAGAAAGGCCGATCTGCCCACGTTGGGACCGGACGATCTGGACGTCGAGACCGACAAGCTGGGGCTGGCCGGCTCGCCGACGCGCGTGGTCAAAATCTTTCGCCCCACCGTTGCCCGCGAGTGCCAGAAGCTCACCGCCTGCGACGAACAAACCGCCGCCGAGGCCGTTGACAAGCTCGCGGTGTTCCTGCAAAAACGCGAACTGCTTCAGCATCAGTAAAGGAACCCAAACATGGATATACAACTCGACATCATCAGGCGGATCGGACTGGCGATCGGAACGGCGCTTATCGCCTTCTGTCTGGCCAAAAACGTCTTTGAGCTGGACCGCTACGACCTGCGATATGCCACGGCAGGCGGGGCATTGATTGGGTTATTCACCCAAAAATGGCCCACACGTAAAGGCAAGTAGCCCCACGGGCCGGGCGATGCGACGGGGAGCTTCTCCGGCCTGAACCCATGAAAAAAATGTTACAACACAGCGGCGTTTGGGTCCTGGCCGAGCAGTTAGACGGGCGCGTGTTGCGCATCAGCTACGAGCTGTTGACGCGCGGGCGCGAACTGGCCGACAAGTGCGGCACGAACCTGACGGCCGTTATCTTCGGCCATAAGATCGACCCCACAGGCTTGCAGGAGCTGATCGACCGCGGCGCCGACTGCGTGCTGGCGACCGAAGCGCCACAACTGGAACACTTCCTCGTTGAACCGTATGCCGCTTGCCTGGAAAAGCTCGCCGCCGAGCGCAAGCCGGAAATCATCATCGCCGGTGCAAGCACGACCGGGCGGACACTGATGCCTTACGTAGCCGTCAGGCTCGGTGCCGGCCTGACCGCCGACTGCACCGTGCTCGACATCGAACCGCAGACGCACAATCTGCTTCAGACCCGCCCCGCTATCGGCGGCAACATCCTGGCGACCATCAAGACGCCGACCTGCCGCCCGCAGATGGCTACGGTCCGTCCGCGCTCTACGCCGCCTGCGCCGAAAATTGCCGGGCGGTCCGGACAAGTCGAACGCATCCAGGCGCCGACGGAACTCCTGGCCAGCCGGGTTAAACGAGTGGGCTTCAGGTCCGCTGAAGATAAACACGGTCTGCAGGACGCCGACGTCGTGGTCGCCGTCGGACGGGGCATCAAAAAGGGCGATAACATTCCGCTGGTCCAGAAACTCGCCGACGCCCTCGACGCCGCGCTGGGCGCCAGCCGCGACGTGGTCGACCGAGGCTGGCTGAGCTACCCGCATCAGATCGGGCTTTCCGGCAAGACCGTTACGCCGAAGCTGTACATCGGCATCGGCGTCTCCGGCAGCATCCAGCACCTGGCTGGCATGCAGACGGCCGAGACCATCGTCGCAATCAACATCGACCCCGAAGCACAGATATTTCGCGTGGCCGACTTCGGTATTGTAGGAGACCTGTTTGAGGTAGTGCCGGTGCTTGTGGAGAAACTTCAGAAATTGAAGGATTAACAACAAAACTCCAAATTCCAAATGACAAGTTCCAAACAAGTTCCAATGACCAAAATGACAAATTCCAAACCTTACGACCTTCAGGACCGGACGTTCAACTTCGCCAGGGACGTTCAGGCATTCGTAAAGGGTCTGCCGAACACCATTGCAAACTTTGAAGACGGCAAGCAAGTGATCCGGGCTTCCGGTTCCGTTGGAGCAAACTACATTGAAGCGAATGAATCTCTCAGCAAGAAAGACTTTCGCCATAGAATGAAGATATGTCGCAAAGAAGCCAAGGAGAGTCGGTATTAGCTTGGCCTGCTGGACCTGCAAAATGACGCCAAGCTTGAAAATAAACGGAATTGTCTCGTACAAGAAGCTACCGAATTGCTAAGTATCTTCAGCTCAATTGTAAATAAAACGCAATCAGGCTTGTAACTTTGGGAATTGGAATTTCCATGGAACTTGTAATTTGGAATTTGGAATTTCCTTTGGATAGCTTAGACGAATCCGAATGAATGCGGAAGCCCTAAAATACAATCCCGTTACACCGGAAATCGTCGAAGAGCTGAAAGGCATCGTCGGTGAGCGGTACGTTGTTTTCGGCGAGGCCGAGAAGCTCGATCCTTTCTCGCATGACGAAGTGCCCGACCGCAAATACGCTCACATGCCCGAGGCGCTCGTTCGTCCGCGAACGGCGGACCAAATCGCAGCCATTATGAAACTGGCCAACCGGCGGCGGATTCCCGTAACGCCGCGCGGCGCCGGCTCGGGTTTATCCGGCGGGGCCGTACCGCTCTGCGGCGGAATCGTCCTGCTGTGCGACCGGATGAACGAAATCCTCGAAATCGACCGCGAAAACATGATGATCGTCGTCGAGCCGGGCGTGGTTACAGCCGAAATCAACGAGCGGATCGCGCCGGAAGGACTGTTCTACGCCGGCTACCCGATGAGCCTGGAAACCTGCACCGTAGGCGGCAACGTCGCGGAAAACGCCGGAGGCGGCAAGGCCGTTAAGTACGGCGTTACCGGCCGATACGTGCTCGGCCTGGAGATGGTCAGCCCCACCGGCGAGATTGTCTCACTCGGCGGCAAGCTCATCAAGGACGTTACCGGCTACAGTCTCATTCCGCTCATGGTAGGCTCGGAGGGTACGCTGGGCATATTCACCAAGATTACGCTTAGGCTCCTGCCGCTGTCGCGGGCCAACGTCGATTTGCTGGTGCTGTTCGCCTCGGCCGACCAAGCGCTGGCCGCGGTGCCGGATATCATGACGCAAAGTGGAATCACCCCCACCGCCATCGAGTTCATGGACAAAACCTCCGTGCAGGCGGCGTGCGAGTACCTCAATGAGACTATTCCCTACGCCCAGGCCGGGGCAATGCTGATTATCACGCTCGACGGGCCTGACGTCGCCCAACTCGAGCAGGGATACGAGGCCATCGGCGAAGGCTGCCTGGCCGCCGGCGCCGTCGAAGTGTACGTCGCCGACAACGCCACCACCTCCGAGCGGATATGGAAGGTCCGCCGCAACATCGGTGAGGCGTTCGGGCTTGTCTCGCCCCACCAGGCTAACGAAGACCTCGTCGTGCCGCCGGCCGCTATCGCCCTGCTGCTGAAAGGCATGCAGAAACTGGGCAAAAAGTACGGCCTCGTCATTCCATCCTACGGCCACGCCGGCGACGGCAACCTCCACACGCGGATTATCAAGCCGCATGACTGGCCTATCGAAAAGTGGAATCAAAAGCTGCCGAACGTCCTGAAGGAACTTTACGAGCTTACCGCCGGTCTCGGCGGACGCCTTTCCGGCGAGCACGGCATCGGCCACAAGCGCAAACCCTATATGTCGATATTCATCTCCGAGCCGGCCCTTGAAATGATGCGGGCCGTCAAGCTCGCCCTCGACCCCAACAATATCCTCAACCCGGGCAAGATCTTCGATTTGTGATTTAAAAAAAACAGGCCGAAAGCGAAAGCTCTCGGCCTGTGCTCCATATTTCTCTGCGCTGTTGTCCTCACGCGCTGACGGCGACCTTGATTCTCCTTCTTGGCCTGGTAGTCCTGGCTTTGGAGGGCTTGGCTGCTGCCTTCTTCTTTTGCTTGCGACGCCGGCCAGGCTCGGGGACGTCCGGCTTGGGAATCCGCACCGGGTGCTCATCTATCACCTTTATCGCCTCGCTCACATCCGGGGCGAACAGGTCGGCCTTGATTTCCTCGGCCAGGCCGTCCGCACGATTGAACACCCCGCCGGTTACCAAAATTTGCATCTCGTCGCAGGCGTTGACATCCCGGACCAGCTCGATCAGCCGTCGGATGTTCGGCACGCCGCACGGCTGCGCACCGTAAACGCACAACACATCCGGACGGAGTTTGCCGACCAGTTCAAGAATTTCATCGTTCGGCACGCCCGAACCCAGGAACCAAACGCTCCAGCCGTCCGCTTCGAACAGGTCTGCAATAATCTGAGCGCCCAGTTCCTCGATCTGGCCGTCACCGCAGGTAACGATCATCCGCTTGCCCGACTTTGGCTTGCGGGCCAGCAGGCCGTGAAGCTGGTCGGCCACCATGCGATTGATCCGCGTAGCCATGTGCTCCACCACCTGAGATATCTCATCTGCCCGGTATAGCTTCTCGACCTGCTCCATGGCCTTCCATACCACCATTTTCAGCAGCTTCGAGGCAGGTATGCCACGGTCCTGGGCGGCAAATATCAGTTCGCGCGATTCACAACGCTTGCCGGAAAACAAGTGCTCCACATACTGTTTAAAAAGCTCTGAAATCTGCATTTTCTGTCATCCTTTCCCATCGATCGTCCGCGAAGCGTTTTTCTGCCGGCCTATCGCTTCACAGGCATGCTTTGTCTTCAGCTTTCTTCACCACCCAAGCATAAAAGTCTGTTTTCAAACAAGTTACCAACTTTCTCCAGCTTGCCAGCTGGTTTTAGCCAGCCTGTTAATATGAGTAACTTGGGCAACATTGGTAACATCGGATACCCGTAGCTGAAAACTTGAGGGAAATTGGCAAGATGGGTAAAGTGGGCAACGTGGTTAAAATACTTCCCCGGCCTATGAAGCTCCAGAGATGCTCCACCCCTACTGTTTATTTGTGCCTCCGTTTTGCGGGGTACTGATTTACAACGGCCCGTTTATGTATCTCGTCACAGGGCTAC
>JAXIHJ010000103.1:0-34578 GCA_034189755.1 Planctomycetota bacterium | reverse complement strand
TCCCTACTGAACCGGAAAGATTTCCCCATACATCTCCAGCAACATATCCTACTCCTCCGGAGACAGAATCCACTGATGATATTCCAGCTATTACATTATGTACGTCGTACGGTAGTCCGGGTGCAGCGGTCCGCTCAGTGAGTTGATCCACTCCAGAACGCGCCGATAGTTCTGGGACTTTCGATCACGGAACGGCGGCGTAATCTTTTCAGGGTGATCGAACTGCGATTGTTCCGGCGGCAGACCATACTGCAAAAGCAATGACAACTCTCTATGGTCGCGGTTCAACATCTTTTTGCCGCTCGTTGCGAACATGTCGAGAATGAGGAAGTTCGTATAGTCCACCTTCGGGTTCTTACCCGGAATATTGAACAATTTCAACCCGCCCTTAGGCTTGTCGCCGCCATGACAGTGTGCCGTTGCACAGTGCCTAGCTACAATCGGCCAGACCCGGCTGCGAAACGCGACCATGAACCTCGGATCAGACTTGATAATGATATCGTCCTTGATCGCGATATTGTACGGATCGACCTTGTCGAGAATATAGCTCACCTGCCTAACACGAGGCAGGCCCTTGAATTTCTCCTCCGCCTGTGGTTCTTTGAACTCCTGCCGGCCCCGCATGGAACGGACAAAACGATTGATCACATCGTTACGCAATTCTATCACCACCTGCTCCGGCCTGTTTGAGCTCCTGTCCATCTCTTCCAGGCGGATACGATAGAGATCCTCTTGCGAGACAAGCCATTCGGGCTTAAGCCCGGTGATAGGTTTATCGCGAGGTTTGCTCGGCCCGGGGCCGGCGCCTTCGGTGGGGCGGGATTTCTCACTTTGCTGCTGCTCGATTCGAGCGTTCACCTGTCGCAGCAGCAGCGACGCCTGTTCGTAGTCGGCGTTTATTTTCAGGGCGGCCCGGAGTTGAAGGCGAGCCTCTTGAAGCAGCCCCTGCCGGAAGGCCCATCTAGCCAGAACGTAGCGATGCTCGGCATTTTGGGGATTGATCCTCTCCAGCCGCTGCTTGTATTCCTGCTCAGGCGTAACCACATCGGCAACAGATAAGACCTGCTCCGATGTAAAAGTTACAACGGCGCCGGATTGGGTCCTGACCTGATAGCCGTTTGCGGTCTTGGTGACCTCGCCCTTGATTTTCTGGCCGTTCTTGAGCGTGACGACCTTGACCTGCCCCAAAGCCACAAACCCGATGAGGACGCAGACCGCCAGTCGAATCAAGTTCCTGTTCATAAGTCTACCTCTGCCTTCTGCCGGGTGGCGAAAATGCGTTCTGTGCCGTCGGAACGCAGGTTGGCAGCCAAAAGGCGGCAGTGGGATTCGAACCCACGAATAACGGATTTGCAATCCGTCGCCTTGGGCCGCTTGGCTATGCCGCCGTACACCGACTTCAATCTTAACAATATAAGCGTAGAGCAGTACATATCAACGCCGCGTTTGGCCTACTTTGAAAGGTTCTCCGCCTGCGCCTCGATTGCCTTGAACTTTCCGAAATATCCACCCAGCATCGGGTCGCTGATGCGAAGTTGCCGAATCAGGACAACGAGGTTTTTCATGGCCTTCTTGTCGTCCCGGAAACCCTCGAGTATGCACTCGCACCGTTCCAGTTGCGACGCCCAATACAGTTTGGGGTACTTCGCGGGTGAGATGCCGCCAACCAGCTCGTTGTAGTGGGCCAGTGCCTTGGAATACTTTTTCAGGCCTCGATTCGCTCTCGCCAGGCCTCGGACGTTATTCGCGTCCACGGGCAATGATCTGGCCACGATTTCATGCAGCACCCTGTAGCCCTCTCGAAGCTGTGCCACAAGCTCTTTTAGTGCAGAGACCTGGGCTTCAGCGTTCTTGGCCTGGTCCAATTGCTCAATCGCCAATGTTACTCTTGCTGCGTTGGCGGAGTAAGCCGGATCGATGCCGTAGTCCTTTTCCAGGCTATCGATGTATAACTTGGCCGCTGCTCTGATGGCTGCCACGTCGGTGGCGGCGGTTTCGATGGCCTTGTGCTTCCTTGCGAATTCCGCATCCACCTGCCTGGCCATCTTATCACGCCGGGCCTTGTCGAAAGCAGCCGTAGCCTGGAACAGCGCCAGCGCCTCGGAGGCATTGCCGCTTTCAAGCAGCGCGTCGGCGTATATCTGCTTTACAACGTAGGTTTGCTCCGCGGGAATGCCGGCCTGTCCGAGCAGGCGCTTGTACAAGTCGCGTGCGAAGTCAAGATACACCTTGCGATACTCGGCCAATTCTCCGGCCTGATCCGACGAGTTACGCAGTGAGTTTATGCGATCACGAATTTTCTGAAGGACCAACTGTATAAGGCCTTGTGCCTCGCCGGGGAACTCCTTGCGGAACGCCTCGACCCTTTCGATGGCACTATCGGTCTGGCCTTGCTCGATGAGCTTGCGAATCTCAAATTCCTTGCTGTATCGAAGCACGGGCGTACCAGGCCATTTCGCGCCGAGATTAGCCAGGATTTGCAGTGCATCCGCCTGCCGGTTCAGTTCTTCATAAAGCACTTCGGCTGCGCGGAACTCTGCCTGGGCGCCCCAGCTTCTCAAGTCGGCGGCGTAGTCCTTCTCGCCGTTCTTATCGGCATCGGTGGCGGCTGCAACGGCGTCATCAGCATAGGTCTTCAACATACGTTTCAGGACCTCAGCCTGCTTCAGCCGGGCCTCGTTACCTTTCGACTTGTCGCCGGCCCGGAGAACGCTCAGGCGAAGTTCCAGCCCCAGGTAACGTGCACTCATGCATTCGGGCAAGTTCGCGGGCACTTTCTCGTACGCCTCGACGCCCATAGCCATCCAGGTGAGCATGTTTTCGGTTTCGCCGGCCTCCTTGGCCACGTTGGCCAACTGTTCACACTGCAAGCCCAGGTTGTAGTACCACTTGGCTACCCCCGGCTTGTCGGGCCAGTTTTTCAGCAGCACCTCCAGCGCATCAATAAATTCCTGGCGAACCTGAACGGCGATGAGTTTCTGATCCCGTTGGCGTTCCTGAATGAGGCCGTTGTAACTGATTACCGCATTTCGCGCCGCCCGTAACGCCAGCCGATGGGCAGGATGCTTCTGGGCCAGCTCCATGAATTTCCGCCCTGCTTTCATATTTTGCCTGCGGCTGTTCATCAGCAGAGCCATTTGCCACAGCGCCAGCGGTTGAATGCGGACAGAAACTTCGTCTTTGCGGTCCAGAATTTTTTGAAGCAGCTCTTCAGGCTTGAGTCGGCTTCCAGGTTGGCGCCCGGCTTTTTCGTGGATCGCCATGGCCAGGAGAATCGTCGAGTTGAGATTGTCGTAATCTTGACGGTCGCGGTATTTGGCGGCGATGATATAGTAGAACGACCCCAGCACTGCATCGTTCTCGGCGTATTTATCGGCAAACGCCAAGAGGGCCTTTTGTGCCTTCAGTCGGTATTCCTCGGCCTTTTCCTTGTTTTCGGTCTGCCTGGCCCAACGCTCGTACAGATAGTTCTGAAGCATCGCTATTTTAACTTCAGCGATTACTTCGCCGCCGGCGCCGAACAGTTGCTCGCCGAGCGCGCGAAAGTCCTCGACAGCCTGGCCGGCCTGCTTGAATGCGCTCATCTCGATTAGGTTGCGGGCGATTTCGAAACTCGCCTGTATCCGAACGTGGGGCCTAGATTTCTCGCCGGCGGCGGCTTTCAGCAAGTTGCCCGCCCTGGCGTGCTCCTGCTTTTTATCCTCCTCGACCGTGGCCGCCAAACCCATTTCCCGTGCGGCCATGCCCGAAAGAAGCTGCGCCCAGTCCGCAACGCCTTTTCCCTCCTCGTCATTGACGTATCCGGACATGTCGCGAAGTACATCGTTTAGCAACGACACCTTCTCGTTCTTTTCGTCGATCGCTATCGCCCGGTAGTAGCCGACCCATCCGGATTTATAGCGGATAATGTCCTCCAACTCTTCCAACTCAGGCACGACCGTAACCAGTAGCCTCAGGTCGATCCGCCAGTCCATTAGTGTGTTCTGCACGTCACGTCGCAGGGAATAGTTAATCGTAGTGGCCCGTTCAGTGGCCTTGGCCAGCTTTTTCTGATCATCAGGCCCACCCTGGAGATACATCAGCCGCTGGGCGTACGGTCCGGCCTGGATGATCCCTTTGACTTCAACCAGGCGAAGCCGAAAGCGGTAGTGCTCCAGTAGTTCCGCATGGCTCCTGGCCTGTTCGGTGCGCGCTATGATGCCGTCCAGCAGGGCGGCGGCTTGATCCAGCAGTTCGTCTCGGCGGTCAAGGGCTATATTGCCGGAAGTCGCCTGTCCTATTTTGCACTCAGCCAGCAATGCCTGGCCGGCCACCGAACCGCCCTCCGCACTCAGCTCGCTTACCAGGGCTTCCAGCAGTTCGTTCATGCCCAGCCGCGACAGCGTCGCCGCCAGTTCGATTCCCTTGAGGTTATCGTAGGCACTTTGACTGCGGCTGGTCTGGGCCGACGTCGAGTCCGGCAGTCCCGTGCAGACCAGCGCCACCACCGAAATCAAAGCAATTTTAGACCGACCTGAAAACATGCCTGACATCCCAGCTATGTACTCGGCGCGAAACCGATGTTCTTAAACTTGGCCCGGATCGCCTGGTTGAAGGCCTCCACCACGTGCTGCCAGGCGACATCACCGCGAGGTTTTATGACGACCGGTACTTCTTTGGAGCCCAGCGCTCGCTGACGCCCCATGAGAGTGCGGTATAATTCTTCGGGACCATGTATTCCTACGTTGATGCCGCTCATCTCGTAGATAGCCTGATCGCCCGCCGGGCGGATAACGACAAAGATCGGATCGATCTTCACGTCGTGGCCCTTTGTAATATCTCCAATAGGCAGCCTGCTGGGAATTTGTCCCTCGGCCTCCCGAAATGTAAACGTCAGCAGGAAGAACAAGAGAAGCTGAAACGTTACGTCGATCATGGGGGTCAGCGGCGGCTGCATCTTGGGTTTGGGTCGGCCTCGCTTCTTCCGCGCCGACACATAGTGCACCGTTCCGCCGTTTGCCATGTTTTCGGTTGACTTAGCCATAGCTCTACTCACCCAATTCCAGAAGCGCCGAGATATTCATCCTGGGAATTTCCGCCTTCGCCGCAGCCACCAGGATCGGCTGGATCTCATCGAAGTTCACGCGTCGGTCGCCTCGAATCTCGACAAAAAAGCCCTTCTCGCCTCGGGCTTCACTGGCCTGCTTTCTGTCCATGAGCACATCGAAGAGCGTCCCCTCGTCGGCTACGTCTATTGGCACCCCGACGATAATGTACGCCTTGGCCGCTTTGACCTTCATCGGGTCGCCGCTGGTGCCGTCCGGGTCGGCTGAGACGACGTTGACGGTTACCTTATTCGTAACTTTGATCTTCTTGGCCTCAATGGCCTGGCTGTGATCCGGGTCCGGCAGCTTCAGCTGCGCGATTTCGTTGGAGGCGATCTGCCCGGCGAGGATGAAAAAGATAATCAACTGGAACGTCACGTCGATCATGGGGGTCATGTTCATATCGACCACGCCGGTCTGACCGCCTTTTTTGTATACCGTGCTCTTTGCCATTTCCGGCCTCCTTCCGTACGACTGAAGCTGTGTCAGGCGACTCGCTTATGAGCCGGCTGACGCCTTCTTGCCGGGACGGAAGTTGGAAATCAGCTCCTGCGAAACGACCATCGCTTCGGAGGTCAGTGTGTCAATTCGGCTGCGCATGATCGAGTAGACCGACAGCGCCGGGATCGCAACGCCCAGGCCCAGCAGCGTCGTAACCAGCGCGATGCCGATCGAGCCGGCCAGCGCCTTCGGGTCGGGCATGCCGCCCTTCTCGACAATCTTGAAGAACGCCTGGATCATGCCCCAGACAGTCCCCAGCAGGCCAAGCATCGGGCCAATGTTGCCCAGCAGGTTCAGCCATTCGATGTGACGCAGCAACTTGGTGGTGCGCTCCTCGGAGGCCTCTTCCATGGCGCGCTCCATGGCGGAATAGCCGTTGGCCGCCTCTGTCAGGGCCGCGTGCACCATGTAGCTCAGCAGGCTGGGGTCGTTGACCGTCAGCTCGATCGCCTCGCGATATTGCTTATTGCCAAAAAACTCACCGACCTGATCGCGGATATCGTCCGGCAGGATATTCACCCGTCGGATCGAGATGAAGTACTCCACGCTGATGGCCACCATGACCACACTGAGCAGCCAGAGGATCATTCCGATCAAACCACCACCCGGCCAAACCAAAATGCTAAAATAATTCATTCGCCGTTCTCCTTTGGCTTTTTTCTCTGCCGTTTTTCTCAAAAAAACGGCCGCTGTTAATGTATTCCCTTTTACTTTTCCAATGCTTCCAGGGCCGCTTTGGCTTTTTCGGCGGCTTTGGAGTTTGGATACTGAACTATCACTGACTCGTATGCATTTTTCGCCGCCTGAGGGTTGCCCAGTTCGACATTGACCCGCCCTGCCTGGTACAGCGCCTCGGCCGCTTCATTCAAACTGCCAAAAAACGTCACTACGCGCATAAAGTTCAGGCCAGCGCTCAGCAGCAGCTTGCGCCGCTGGGGGCCTGGTTCGGCTTTCTCATACAGTGCCATTTGCGCCTTGCCGGCCACCAGCAGCGCCATAGACAAATCCGAAGGACTGTAACGTCTCAGGTTGTCCTGGATAACCTTTAGCGCCTTGGCGGCCTGGCCCTGCTGAAGAAGAAACTCCGCGGCACGTATTCGGCCGGTGAGGCTTCCGCTCCCGTCTACGGGCGCGGCGGACTTTTCGCTCTCGGCGGAAGCCAGCCCGGCGGAGATCTCCTGCGCTATGGCGCCGCCCTTGTCATGGTAGCCCTGCTGTTTGTAAAGCATGAGCAGCAACTCTTTAATCGCCGCGCTGACCGCCTTGTCCCCAATGCCTTTGAGCCTCTTTTCCAACAAGTTGATGGCCCGGTCGTTTTGCTTGTCGCCTTTGGGTCTAAGCCGGGCCGGGCGAAGCAACAACACCCCCTGTGCCGCACCACCCTGCTCCACCGCCACAAGCCATTCTTCGATGGCACGGTCAACCTGGCCGGCCTTTTCCAACGCCTGCAGGCGGCGATATTGCACCAGGCGTTTCATCCACGCCTTAGGCATACCCGCAGCCGCTACGTCGTAAGCCTCTACAGCCTCGGCGGCCTTGCCTTCCAGCAGCAGCTTTTCAGCCAGATTGAACCGGGGCTGCTTGGAAATCTCAACAGCCGACACCTCGCTCAGCGACTTCGTGACCCTCGTACCGACTCGCACCCGGAAAGAGACCGTCCCCTTGCTCACCTCAATAATCTTGACGCCGTTGTAGGCTAATTTCCCAACGGTAACGCTGTCGGCACGGGCCGAGGCACAGGCCGTCAACAACGCAGCAAGAATAAGCGTATTTATTCGCACTGGTTCGTCGCTCTTATTCGTCCCGGCTGACATATTTGTATCGCCCACCGTGTTGTTCGGCGATCTTTTTCATGACATCTACGGCTGACTTGGGCTGCCACCCGTACAGATACGTATTGACATGCACTTCGCCGCTCTGGTTGTTGTCTTTCAGCCACGCAACCACTGCTTCGTTGCCCGACAGCCCTTTATACCTGCTGCCGCCGCCCATACCGGCAAAATCTCCGTCAGTAAGGAGATAGATCAACTTTCCACGCCGTCGCTTATCGGCACGCTTCAAAACCGCAAAGGCTCTAGACAGTGCCGGAAGAACGGTAGTCGACCCCCTGGGCCTGACACCCGCGAGGAACTCGGCGGCCTCGGCCTTGTGCTGCGGCGTAGCAGGAACAAGCCTGCGCGGAGGGCTTTCCAGCACCTTTTGCTCGGCAAAGAGAATTACGTGGAAGTCCTGGATGGGTTTAAGCTTGCTAATCGATCTCAACATCTCGTGGCGGACAGTGTCAAACTCGTGGAGCATCGACCCGGACCGGTCCACGACGTAGACGATATGATGGGCGTTGCCGCCGGAGCCGAAAAAGCTGCTTCGCGGGCCTGATCCGCCGCCGCCGGTGGCCAGGCCGAGTTGGGCGAACCCACCGCCGGCGGCACCACCACCGGCGCCAATCAGCGTTACTCGCTTCTTGGTTTTACCTGTGTCCGAAATCGATGACTCCCGCTTGGAAGAACGCCGGCGCGTTAGCGTGGGCTTGTGCATTTTGGGAGTCGGGCTGCGCTGGCCCGGATTGATACGCCCGCCAGGGTCTTCGCTAAAGACCGGGTCGGGGACAATCACGTCCGTGGGCATGCGGTTGTGGACGACAATCATCGCCACGAACATCATGATCACCGCCAGGCCCATGTGGAAAAATACGCTGATGACCCACGGCATGATGTTGGCCATGAGGCTCATTACGGCGTCGCTCTCACGCGGCTCTTCGGCAGGCTCTTCGGTAGCCTGATCCGCCGAAGCAGGTGCAGGTTGAGCGTTAGGCGGAACGTGAGGCCGAGGAAGCGACGCCAAAGCCGCCGGAATGGTAACCTTCTTCTCGCAGTGCGGGCATTTCATCAAGCTGCCGGGCGCAGCTTCAACGCTCAGCAATTTGCCACAGTTCTCACATCTGAATTCAACAGCCATTGCCAGGCATCCTTCCAAACTGACCGGGTTATGGACCTTAAAAGCTACAGGCTTCAGGTGCATCTACAAAGGATAACGTATTTATTCGTCCCGGCTGACATATTTGTATCGCCCACCGTGTTGTTCGGCGATTTTTTTCATGACATCTACGGCTGACTTGGGCTGCCACCCGTACAGATACGTATTGACATGCACTTCGCCGCTCTGGTTGTTGTCTTTCAGCCACGCAACCACTGCTTCGTTGCCCGACAGCCCTTTATACCTGCTGCCGCCGCCCATACCGGCAAAATCTCCGTCAGTAAGGAGATAGATCAACTTTCCACGCCGTCGCTTATCGGCACGCTTCAAAACCGCAAAGGCTCTAGACAGTGCCGGAAGAACGGTAGTCGACCCCCTGGGTTCAACACCCTCTATGAACTCGGCGGCCTCGATCCTGTGCTGCGGCTTAGCAGGAACAAGCCTGCGATGAGGGCTTTCCAGCACCTCTTGCTCGGCAAAGAAAATCACGTGGAAGTCCTGGATGGGTTCAAGCTTGCTAATCGATCTCAACATCTCGAGACGGATAGTGTCAAACTCGTGGAGCATCGACCCGGACCGGTCCACGACGTAGACGATATGATGGGCGTTGCCGCCGGAGTCGAAAAAGCTGCTGCGCGGGCTTGATTCGCCGCCGCCGGTGGCCAGGCCGAGCTGGGCGAACCCACCGCCGGCGGCACCACCACCGGCGCCAATCAGCGTTACTCGCTTCTTGGTTTTACCTGTGTCCGAAATCAATGACTCCCGCTTGGAATAACGCCGGCGCGTTAGCGTGGGCTTGTGCATTTTGGGAGTCGGGCTGCGCTGGCCCGGATTGATGATAGGCCTGCCAGAGTCTACGATAAAGGCTGCGTCGGGGACAGTCACGCCACGGGGCACGCGTTTGTAGATGACAATCATCGCCAAGAACATCATGATCACCGCCAGGCCCATGTGGAAAAATACGCTGATGACCCACGGCATGATGTTGGCCATGAGGCTCATTACGGCGTCGCTCTCACGCGGCTTGTCGGCAGGATATTCGGTAGCCTCGGCACGTGTCTGGGGTGCAGGCTGAGCGTCAGGCGGAAAGTGAGGCCGAGGAAGCGACGCCAAAGCCGCCGGAATAGTAACCTTCTTCTCGCAGTACAGGCATTTCATCAAGCTGCCGGGCGCAGCCTCAGCGCTCAGTAATTTGCCACAGTTCTCACATCTGAATTCAACAGTCATCGCCAGGTATCCTTCCAAACTGACCGGGTTATGGACCCCAAAAACTACAGGCTTCGGGTGCATCTGCCATACCCGATTTATTCATCCGGACTGACATATTTATACCATCCCTTGTTCCCTTGGGCGATTCTTTTCATAACAGCCAAGCGTAACATCCTGCAAGGCTAGAGGCCTTTCGGGCGGCGTTGGCAGCCCAAGGGTACAACGATTTTTCGGCGTGGCGGGCCAGGGGGCGTCGCCGTCCCCGACATGAGCCCGCTTGGACAGGCACGGCTTGTATTCGCCTGTCCGGAGAGTATTTCGAAGCGACTTTTCAACAACAACCAGCCGAACCGGTTGTTAACCGGTCCTAATATATTCTAGCTGATTTTAGAAACAGCGACCACGAAAAACCTTGCGAAATCACGCAAAATACAGATACGCTCGCCGGACTCACCGCCATGACGGCTTTGAAAACAGTGGCACGCCCGCGTGATGTTCCGCTATATTGGACCGCTCGACGGCCAATTTGTTCCCGCGAGGGTGGCGGAATTGGCAGACGCGCCAGGTTTAGGTCCTGGTCCCGAAAGGGGTGCAGGTTCGAGTCCTGTCCCTCGCAATCTTTGGCCGTCCCGTCCGCACAATTGATCGCAGTAGTTAAGCTCCAAGTTTCAAATCACAAGTTCCAAACAAGCTCCAAAAAACAATAAACAAATTCCAAAACTTAGAAAGACACGCAATAAACTTCGTTTGAGTCATTGGAATTTGTTTGGAACTTGGAACTTGGAATTTGGTGTTTCGAGACAAGATTTTATCGTAACTTCATCCCTGCAGGCGCCCCACCTGTTTGTTTCTCCCTACGCGGCGCCCGCTCAGCCTGGAAGCTCATCAACGAAACGTAGAAGAACCCGAAGGCGAACATTACCAGAAACGGGACCGCCAGCATCGATCGGATGTGGATGATGCTGAAGATTGCACAGAAGGACATGTAGATACCGAAAAGGAATTCCAGGTACGGCAGCCAGTTGGTTTTTCGTATCCGTTTGTCGACAGCTTTGGTGGCTTGAGGCCGTGCCTTGCCGCCGTACTTGGGGGTGCGAATAAATTCGCTCTTCTTGCCGAAGAAGGCCTCCATGATGGCCCGCGTGTTGGAGACACACAATCCCACGCCCAGCGCCATGAGAACCGGCAGGTATTTCACCGCGGTTCGCCAGTCGCGGAACAGCTCAAACTGGCTCGCCGTGTAGAACACGCTGGCCGACAGCGTCGCCAACATGAACACACCCATGTCGAACGCGCCACGCCAGAACGTTCCCGCCGCCATAGGCACTGTCCGCAGGTGCATCGCCGGCCAGAGCATCACTACCAGCAACAGCATGTAGAGATGCATTGTAAAACAGGTCAGGTGGAAGAACCCCTCGGCCTTGACCTTCAGCGGAGCCTTGGAAAGCAGCAGTTTCGGCAGCAGTTTCAGGGCGGTCTGCGCTCCGCCTTTGGTCCATCGGAACTGCTGAGCCTTGAAGGCGTTCATCTCCGGCGGCAGCTCCGCCGGCGCGGTCAAATCGGGCAGGAAGACAAACTTCCAACCGCGAAGCTGCGCACGGTAGGACAGGTCCAAATCCTCGGTCAGCGTGTCATGCTGCCAGCCGCCGGCGTCAATAATGGCGGCCTTGCGCCACGTTCCGGCCGTCCCATTGAAGCTCATGAACCGCTCGCTGCGGTTGCGGGCGACGTGCTCGATGGCAAAATGCCCGTCCAGGAAGATGGCCTGCGAGCGGGTCAGCAGACTGTCGTTGCGGTTAAGGTGCTCCCAGCGGGTCTGCACGACGCAGACCTTCGGGTCGGTGAAATAGTGGATGGACCGTCTCAGGAAATCGGCATTGGGAACGAAATCGGCGTCGAAGATGGCGACGTATTCGCCCTTGGCTGTCTTTAGACCGTTTTCCAGGGCGCCGGCTTTGTAGCCGATGCGATTGTCGCGGTAAATATACTCGACGTCAAAGCCTGCGGCACAAGCGCTTTGGACCGCGGCGCGGGCGATTCGGCAGGTCTCGTCAGTGCTGTCGTCCAGGACCTGAATCTGAAGCTTCCGGCGCGGGTAGTCGATTTGGCACGTCTTGGCGATAATCCGCTCGGCCACGGCGGCTTCGTTGTACATCGGCAGTTGAATGGTCACAGCCGGAAGGTCGTCGAAGTGGCCGGCAAGCGGGGGAACCTTGTTACGATGGCGGTAGTACAAAAACACCAGCACATAACGGTGCAGCCCGTACACGGAGACCGCTATCAGCGCAAAGGTGTATACCGACATGAAGACCGCTTCAGCGAACTCCGCCCAGTTCATATCGTGCCCTGAACCAAGGTTGTCCCGTTCAATACCGGAGCGTTCCATCGCCCGGCCGGGAGGCATTGTACCGCTGCGGGCCGCTCGTGGTCAATCTTCTTGTCAGGTAAGTTGCGCCCGGACAGCCTCGGCAAGCTGGTCCATTCGTCCGTCGGGGTAAGCCCCGGCCGGCCAATTGAAGTGAAATTCATCGCCTGCTCGTCGCGGGATGATGTGAAAGTGCACGTGCCGGACCACCTGGTGAGCGACGCGCCCGTTGTTCTGGAGAACATTGACGCCCTCGCAGCCGGTAGCGGCGCGAACCGCCTTGACCAGTGCCGGCAGATGTTTCAGCATGGCGGCGGCCTGGTCAGCCGGCATCTGATCCACCGTGTCGTAATGGCCCTTCGGGATCAGCAGCACGTGCCCTTCCGCCAGCGGGCTGATGTCCAGAAAAGCCAGGGCGGCTTCATCTTCCAGCACCTTGGCAGCGGGAATGTCCCCGGCGATAATCTTGCAAAAGATGCAGTCTTTATCCGTAGCCATTGTGAGGCAGGAGTCCTATTCTTCCTTTTCCTCGTCCGTCTCATGCTCACTGCCGTCGGACGGGGCAGGGGCAGGTGGTTCTTCGGCAGCGGTTTCAGGCTCCGGCTGGTCAGTGAGAGCTTCGGCCTGGCCGGTGTCTGCGGCGGCTTCGTGGCGTTTGGCGGCGCGTCGCTTGCGGCGTGAGACGGCTTCGGTCGATTCACCCGCCTGGCCGGCGTCCTCTTCAACCAATTGCAGCAGCACCTGGACGCCGCTGTCGCCGACACGGCGATCCGACAGACGGACGATGCGAGTGTACCCGCCGGGGCGACCCGCGTATCGAGGCGCCACTTCGTCGAACAGCTTCTGCACCACGGTTTTGTCCAGCGTTTTGCCGTCGCCGTCAACTATGGCGCGGTCCTGAAGCAAGGCAATGACCTGCTTGCGGGCGTGGAGTGTGCCCTTGCGGGCGATCGTAATGAGCTTTTCAACAAAGCGGCGAAGTTCCTTCGCCTTGGCCTCGGTCGTGCGAATTGCACCGTGCTCGATTAGTGAGGCCGCCAAGTTCCGCCGCAACGCTTTGCGATGGCTGGTCGTGCGGCTAAGTTGTTTACCGGATAAGCAATGACGCATAAGACAAAACCTTTTTCCCTCGACTCTAGGTCAGCTTTCACCTTCTATCTGAGATTCTTTCGACGCCGGCAGCGGGACGTTCATCCCCAGCGACAGATCAAGCTCCTGAAGCTTGCGCTTGATCTCACGCAGCGAGGTCTTCCCGAAGCTGCGTATTTTCAACAGGTCGGCCTCAGCCATGTTGACAAGCTGGCCTACGGTTTCGATCTTCGCCGCTTCCATGCAGTTGTTAGCACGGACGGTCAGCTCCAGCTCGTGGACGCTGATCCTGAGCTTGCGCTGCAACTCGGTGTCCACTTCCTGCTGCGCTTCGTCCCTGCTTGATTCCACAATCTGCTCGCCCAGTTCAAAGTACTGCACGAACGGATTGAGGTGTTTGCGGAGTATCTTGGCAGCTTCGACCATCGCCATTTCCGGCGTGATCGTGCCATTGGTCCAGACCTCCAGCACCAGCCGATCATAGTTGGTCTTCTGCCCGACGCGAGTGTCTTCGGAGTGGTAACGCACTCGGGTAACAGGTGAGAAAGACGCATCAATATATATCCGTCCGATCTCCTGATCGGCATCCGGGTCGATTTTGTCCTCAGCCGGCATGTAGCCCCGACCCTTCTCAACCACCAGGTCTATATCAAACGGTACATTATCCGTCAGCGTTGCAATGACCAGGTCGCCGTTGATGATTTCGATCGACGGGTCTGCTTCGATCATGTCGGCTGTCACCGGCCCCTTTACCTCGCTGTGAAGGCGCAGGGTCTTTGAGCCTTCGGTGTGGGACTTAACCACAAGGCTCTTTACGTTGAGGATGACGTCCGTAACATCTTCCAGCACGCTGGGCAGCGAAGTAAACTCGTGCTCGGCGCCGGTGATCTTTACGCTTGCTACCGCCGCACCTTCCAAGCTGCTGAGCAAGATGCGCCGCAGCGCATTGCCGACCGTGGTTCCAAAACCCCGTTCAAAAGGCTCCACAACAAACCTTCCGTACGTGGGCGTGGATACCGCCTGATCACTGACCACCCGTGTGGGCAATTCTAGGCCGCGCCACCGTATTCGCATTGACCTTCGCCTCCATCCTCATCGGATCGCTAGAGGTTGAACCATTATCGTCCCAGTCAGTTAGCCGGTTTCTGTAGCCGCCGGCCAGCTATTGACTGCACAGCTCAACGATGAGCTGTTCTTCCACAGGAATCATCACGTCATCGCGCGTCGGAACGGCGAGCACTTCGCCCGCCAGCTTGACCAAATCCAGCTTCAGCCAGTTTTGCACATTCGGCTCGCCCAGTTCTTCCAGGCGCGATCGTACCAGTTTTTGTGATCGGTCAGCCGTCTTGATGGAAATTTTGTCTCCCACGCTCACGAGATAACTGGCAACACCGACCCGGCGTCCGTTGACGTACACATGGCCGTGTGAGATGGTTATTCGTGCAGCCGCCCGTGACGGAGCAAAGCCAAGCTTGTGGACGACGTTGTCCAATCGCCGCTCCAGCAGGCTCAGCAAGGCTGCGCCGGTGTTGCCCTTCTGTCGCTCGGCCTCGCGGAAGTACTTGGCGAACTGCTTTTCATAGACGCCGTAGTAGCGTTTGACTTTTTGCTTTTCGCGCAGCCTCAGGCTGTATTCGCTCGCTCGCCCACGGCGCCAGTTGTGCTGCCCGGGCGGAAAGTTACGCCACTGGCGCTCCATGGGGCACTTGGCCGTTTCACAACGCGCACCCTTGAGCATCAACTTAATGCCTTCGCGTCGGCACAGCCTGCATGTTGGTCCAGTGCACCGTCCCATATTCTTATCTTACTCCTTCACCGGCGTCGCCTTAGACGCGTCGTTTCTTCCTCGGGCGGCAACCGTTATGCGGAATAGGCGTTACGTCTTCGATTGAAACGATCTTCAGCCCGGCCGCCTGTAGGGCCGTGATGGCGCTTTCGCGCCCGCTGCCGGGGCCTTTGACCCGTACCTCGACTTCCGCCAGGCCCATCTTGCGCGCCTTGCGGGCTGCGGATTCAGCCGCCCGTTGGGCCGCAAACGGCGTGCTCTTGCGGGAACCCTTGAATCCCATGGTGCCGGCCGATTCTCTGCACAACGTCTCGCCGTCCATGTCGGCAATGGTTACCAGTGTATTGTTGAAAGTCGCCTTGACGTGAACAACGCCCTTGGCAATGCTCTTCCGTACCTTCTTGCTTTTGCGCGCCCGAGCCATATCTTAACGCATCTCCTTGACCGATTTCTTCCCGGCCACTGTCTTACGCGGACCTTTTCTCGTGCGGGCATTGGTCTTTGTCCGCTGGCCTCGAACCGGCAAGCCGCGCCGGTGACGAAACCCGCGATAGCAATTGACGTCTCGCAGGCGGGCAATGTTCTGTTGCACCTGCCGTCGCAGACTGCCCTCGATGACGTAATCACTGTCGAGAACCGAGGCGATCTTCGAAAGCTGATCCTCGGTCAGGTCCTTTGCGCGGATTTGCGGG
Source organism: Planctomycetota bacterium (assembly GCA_034189755.1). GTDB lineage: Bacteria > Planctomycetota > Phycisphaerae > SM23-33 > SM23-33 > JAXIHJ01. The sequence continues at coordinate 18,879 of JAXIHJ010000103.1, read as the reverse complement.
TCGAGGCCGACCTTGGTGCAGATCTCCCCAGCGATGCTCGGCCCGACTCCCAAAATATACCGCAGCGCAATCCTTATGGGCTTGTCATTCGGAATGTCCACACCTGCCACACGCGGCATAGGTTTTACTCTCCTTGCACAGGGACTCTATCCCTGACGCTGTTTGTGCTTCGGGTTCGTACAGATTACCCGCACAACGCCCTTGCGGCGGATAATCTTGCAGTTCTCACATATTCTTTTAACAGAACTCCTGACTTTCATGTTACAGCCTCATGAACCCGCACACTCGTTACACTGTGAATTCACCGTTGCGAGTTCGTATCTTTTTACGTTTTCATCGTCCGTCCGTCAGCACGTCAACGCCATTTGCGGTAATCGCCAGCGTGTGCTCAAAATGGGCCGACGGGAGGTGATCCTGCGTCAGGACCGTCCATCCGTCCTCGGCGTACTGCACAGCCGGCAGGCCCATGTTCACCATCGGCTCCACTGCCAGTGTCATTCCTTCTTTAAGCACAATATCGTTAGCTTCAAGCTCGCTGGAGACAAAGTTCGGCACTTTCGGCTCTTCGTGCATTTCGGCTCCGATGCCATGCCCGACAAACTCACGCACCACGGAAAAGCCTTCGTCTTCCACATAGCTTTGCATAGCTGCCGCCACGTTACTCCACTTTTCGCCGTGGCGGCTCATTCTGACCGCTATCGCCAGCGAGTTGCGGGTTACGTTCACCAGGTGCCTCACCTGGTCGGGTACTTTCCCGACGAGGAACGTTTCGGCTGCATCGCCGCACCAGTTGTCCAGCTTAACGCCGAAATCCACGCTGACTATGTCGCCGGCACGAATAACGGTGTCCTTGGACGGAATACCATGGACCACCTGTTCATTCAGCGACACACAGATAGCTCCCGGGAACGGCCCGGCCCCACCTCGGCCTGGAACACCCTTGAACAGGCATTCACCGCCGTAGTTAAGGCAAAGCCGCTCGGCTTCGGCATCCAGTTCTTCGGTTGTCATGCCGGGAGCAATCATCTCTCCCAGGCGGTCAAGCACCTGCCGGACCACTCGCCCGGCACGACGCATCCGCTCGATTTGCTCATCCGTCTTGAGCCTGATCGCCACGGCCGCGTTCCTTAGCTACACCTTAGCCTTTTGCAAGGCGTCGGCCAGCACGGCTGCAACGTGGTCGGCATCTTCGCCGCCGTCCACGTCTATAATTTCTAAACCATTGCGCCGCCGATAGTAATCAATTACCGGCTCGGTCTGACGATTGTACTCTTCCAGCCGCTTGCATACGACCTTTTCCACGTCGTCGTCTCGTTGCACCAGCTCGACACCGCAATCGTCACAGATATTGTTCTGCCTTGGCGGCATGTTGGTCACGTGATAGATTTTTCCACATTTCGGACAGCTTCGCCGACCGGTAATCCTCGATATAATCAGTTCGTCGCCGGCGGTCAGCACCACCACGGCGTCAAGCGGCTTTCCGGCCTGGTCGAGTTGGTCGTCCAGGGCCTCGGCCTGCTGAACCGTCCGGGGGAACCCGTCCAGCAACATTCCTCCCGGAGTGGTGCTGGACGTGATCGCCTTGGCCATGACGTCTACAACAATGTCGTCCGGCACCAGTCGGCCGGCATCCATGTATTCCGAAAGCTTCCCGCCAAGCTCCGATGCACCGGCCCGCTCAGCGCGAAGGATATCACCGCTGGACAGGTGCTCCATGCCGAACACAGCGGCCAACTTCTTGGCCTGAGTGCCCTTTCCGGCACCCGGCGGTCCCATTAGTACGATTCTCAACCGTAGGCCCCCTTGATTTTCGTACTTCCACCGAGGAAGCCGCCATAATTCCGCATCACCAGGTGCGATTCGATCCGCTGGACCAGGTCCAGGGCAACTGAAACCATAATCAGCAATCCCGTGCCGCCCAGGAACGCTGAAACGCTGAACGGTATGCCCATGGCCTGGTTGACCATCATCGGGATGACGGCAATCGCCGCCAGGAACGCCGCACCGCAATAGGTAATGCGCTCCATTACCCGCTCCAGATAATCAGCCGTTCGTCTGCCCGGGCGCAGGCCCGGAATGAAACTGCCGTGGTCGCGGAGCTGCTCAGCCATCTCCTTCGGACGGAACTGCACGGTCGTCCAAAAGTATGCGAAGAAAAAGATCAGCCCAATTTCCACAACCGCATAGGTGTAGCCTCGCATATCGAACGCGTCGGCCAACGTGCGGGCAATTTCGCCAAGCCAGCCCGTGGTCCACCACCTGCTCATCTGGCCGAACAACCAGTTCGGGAAGATCATCAGCGCCGAGGCGAAGATAATCGGCATCACGCCGCCGTGGTTAACACGGAGCGGCAGGTATTGCCGCTGCCCGCCGTAAACCCGCCGGCCCCGCATTTGCTTGGCCTGCTGGATCGGTATGCGCCGCTGCCCCTGGGTAATCAGGATCGCCCCGGCAACCACCATGACAAACATCGCCATAAGGACCAGAATTCTCAGCGGGCCGATGCTCGTGCTGCTGGGGCCGGTCAGGCTGAAGTCAACCATCGTCCCAAGCTCCATGATCGCCCAAGGCATACGGGCAACGATGCCGGCCATGATCAGCAGGCTGATGCCGTTGCCGATGCCGTACTCGTCAATCTGCTCGCCCAGCCACATCAGGAAAACCGTTCCAGCGGTCAGGCCTATTACGCCCATCAGGAAGACGCCCTTCGAGCCGGCGTATTGCGCGTAAACCAGCGGATCATTCGGATTGACCATAATCCTCATCCAGACGCACGCCTGAACGAGGCACAACCCAACGGTGGCATAACGGATATATTCCTGGATTTTCTTTTGGCCGGCCGGGCCTTCCTTCTGCAACCGCTCCAGCGCCGGGATGACCGTAGTCAGCAATTGAAAAATAATGGAGGCAGAGATATAGGGCATGATGCCCAACCCGAACAGAGTGGACTGCCTCAGGTTGCCGCCGGTGAACATATTGTAAAAGGCTATAGCCTGGCCGAAGCCGCCGGCGCCTTCCTGACCCGACATCCACTCTGCGATCTTGGTCTGGTCCAGGCCCGGAAGCGGTACATGAAAACCGATGCGATAGATACACAACAACGCCAGCGTGAAGACGATTTTCTGAAGCAGCTCCGGGATGGAGAAGATATTCTCCAGCGCGCGCCGAAGGGACGACTCGGCCCAAAGTGCCCAGTAGGTTAAGGCCAGCACTAAAAGTCCGGCCACGATCTTCAGGACGGGAATCAACAGCGTGCCGGCGACGAGGTTCTCACCACGCGCGTGAACGATCTCAAGCACGCTGCCGCCAATCAGCCAGGCCGACAACGCACCTAAGATCAGGCCGACAATCAATCTGAACGCCCGAAAGACCATTCAAAAACCCTATATACGCCGGCTGCTACACAACCGGCCTTGCTGCTGTTATGCCCGTTCGACAACGCCACCGGCTTTGGCGATTTTCTCCTCGGCCGAAGCCGAAAACGCCTCCGCCGTAACGGTCAGCTTCTTGGTAAGCCGACCATTGCCCAGCACTTTGACGGGCTTGGCGGCATCTTCAATTAGCCTTGCGGCCAGGAGGGCTTGAGGATCGACCTTGCTGCCGCCCCTGAACCGCTCCAGCGCCGCAACATTTACAATTTGATACTCGGTGCGGAACTGTGCATTCGAGAAGCCTCGTTTCGGGATCCGCCTCAACGTGGGGTTTTGGCCGCCTTCATACCCGAGGCGTTTGCCCCGTCCGGACCTGGCGCCCATACCCTTATGCCCGCGGCCGGAAGTCTTACCACAGCCAGAACCAACGCCTCGGCCTATGCGCTTGCGAGCCTTGTGCTTGCCCGCCGAACTCAATATCTCATCCAGCTTCATCCGATTTTAACTCCTCGCAGGGCGGCAATCGTCTCAGCCGACCGCAGTTGCATCAGGCCGTTCATGCCGGCCTTGAGAAGGTTCTTCGGCAAGGTCGAGCCGTAAGCCTTCGTCAACACGTCATGGATGCCGGCCAACTCCAGCAACGGGCGAAGCTTCTTGCCGGCGATGACGCCTGTCCCCTCCGAAGCAGGTAACATCACTACCTTGGACGCCCCGGAGACTCCCTGCACGGCATGTGGGATGGTCCGGCCCTTCAGCGGCACGGGAACCATGTTCTTCTTGGCGTCGGAGATACCCTTGGTGACAGCGTTGGGCACTTCGTTGGCTTTGCCGTAGCCGATGCCAATTTTGCCGCTGCGGTCGCCAACGACGACGAGGGCCGCAAAGCTGAAGCGGCGCCCACCCTTGACTACCTTGGAGCAGCGGTAGATCTGAACCACGTTGTCTTCCAGCCCTTCGGCTTCCAGAGTTTTGTTGCCGAATTTTCGTCTCTTAAACGCCACGATGCATGCTCCCATGCGGTTAGAACTTCAGGCCGCCTTTTCGGACCGCCTCGGCCAGCTTTTGGACCCGACCATGGTAGGGGTACCCATTGCGGTCGAAGACGACCTTTTCGATCCCGGCCTTGACGGCCTTGGCAGCCAAGGTTGTCCCAACAACTTCGGCGGAGGCCTGGCCGCCGGTTACGTCGGCCAACTTCTTCTTCGTTGCCTTGTCCAATGAAGAGGCGGCGACAAGTGTTCGGCCCGCAGAGTCGTCGATAATCTGCGCGTAGATGTACCTGTGGCTGCGGAAGACGGTCAGACGTGGCCTCTCAGGCGTACCCGTCAGATGTTTCCGTACATGCCGCTTACGCCGCTGCCGTCGCAATTGTTTTTTCACCATCGGCTTCATGGCTTTTCCTGCCCAGCTTTCAAGCCCAAAGGTAACACGAACTATGCACCTGTACCTGCAAAGGCCTTGCCAATCTTCCGCCGCACATACTCGCCAGCATACCGGACGCCCTTGCCCTTGTACGGCTCGGGGGGTCGCATTTTTCGCAGGCGGGCGGCAAATTGGCCTACGGCCTGTTTGTCTGCTCCGCGAATACTGAACCGTGCCGGTTCGTTGTCGCCGCGGGCCTGGGGAGTTTTCACTTCGACCGTCAGCCCTGCCGGCACCTCAAACACTACCGGATGGCTCAAGCCGCAGTTCAGGGTAAACTTGCCGCCCTGGAGCTGCACGCCGTAGCCGATACCGTAGACTTCCATATCCTTGCCAAAGCCCTTCAAGCAACCTTCGACCATGTTCGCAATGAGGCTGCGGGTCAGGCCATGCAGGCTCCGGACGAGTCGGCTCTCGCCCTTGCGGGTAACGACGATCGTCCGGGAACCTTCGTCGATCTCAACGGCCATTTCCGGGCGATGCGTCCAGGACAGTTTGCCCACAGGCCCTTCGGTACTGACGGTCAGGCCTTCAATCGCAACCTTTACGCCGTCAGGGATGGGAATCGGTTGTTTTCCTATACGGGACATTAACCTTGTTTACCTTCACTAACAGACAGTACAAAGCACCTCGCCGCCGACCTTTTCCTGGCGGCACTTGCGATCGCTCAGGACTCCCTTGGGCGTCGAGACAATCGAAACACCCATACCGTTCAGCGGGCGAGGCAGGTCTTCCATGCCGCAGTAAACCCGCTTGCCGGGCCTACTTACCCGCTTCAGTTCCGTAATTATTTTCTCGCCCATCGGGCCGTACTTCAGGTACACCCTCAGCAGGCCCTGCTTGCTGTCCTCGATCCGCTTGTAGTCAACGATGTAGCCTTCTTCCTTCAGCGAGAGGCAAATACCCTCGCAAATCTTGGACGCGCGCACGTTAACCGTGTCCATGTGCGAGACCAAGGCATTTCGTATTCGAGTCAGCATGTCGGCAATCGGGTCGGACAGACTCATTGCGTTAGCTTCCTTCCTACCAACTGGCCTTTTTCATGCCTGGTATCTTGCCTTCGAGGGCCAGGTTCCGCAGACAGATACGGCATATGCGGAACTTTCGGTACACACCCCGCTGCCGGCCGCAAAGCTGACAGCGACGAACGATCCGCGTTGAGTACTTCGGCGTTCTCTCGACTTTCTGAATGTGCCCAGCCGTTGTCATAAACCGTTCACCTTTTTCTAGTCTTGCCTAAACGGCACGCCCAGCATGCTCAGTAATTCCCTTGCCTCCTCATCCGTCTTGGCCGTGGTCGCCAGAGAAATGTTCATTCCCTGGGCGGAGGTTATCGAGGCCGGGTCGATTTCCGGAAACACCGTTTGCTCCACCAGCCCCATATTGAAGTTGCCACGCCCGTCGAAAGCCGCCGGATTCAGCCCGCGGAAGTCCTTGACGCGCGGGATCGCCACCGACACGAGCCGGTCGAGGAATTCATACATCCTGGGGCCTCGCAGGGTTACCTTCAGCCCGGCTTTGTAGCCCTTGCGGACCTTGAAGTTGCTAACGGACTTCTTGGCCAGCGTGACGATGGGCTTCTGGCCGGCGATATCAGCCAGTTGCTTCTGGGCCGTTTCCAGCTTGGCCTGGTCCTGCTGCGCGTCGCCAATTCCCATGGAAACGACGATCTTTTGCAGTTTCGGCACCGCGAAAGGATTAGCGTGCCCGAAGCGCTTGGCAAGTGCCGGGGCGATTTCCTTTTTATAGCGTTCTTGCAGTCGTGCGACCATTTGCGTCTGTCCTACTTGGGTTTCCTAACCGTACCCAGCGATTCATCGGAAGCTTTGGCGAATCGCTCCTTGGAACCATCTTTTCCAACGCGGAAACCCACTCGCGTTGGCCGGTTTGTCTTCGGGGCCAGCGGCAGAACGTTGGAGATGTGAATGGGCATCTCCTTTTGAATTCGGCCGCCGTGCGGATTCTGCCTGGAGGGTCGCAGATGACGGTAGACACGATTGACACCCTGAACGAGGACTGTCTCGGCCTTGGGGTCCACGCGGAGCACGTCGCCGGTCTTGCCCTTGTCGTCGCCGGCGATTACAACCACCGTGTCGCCTTTTTTTACGTGCCTTGCCATGATGCTAAACCACCTCTGAAGCCAACGAAACTATCTTCATGAAGTTCTTTTCACGCAGTTCGCGGGCTACCGCGCCGAAGATGCGCGTCCCGCGAGGATTTCCGTTTTCATCAATGATGACAACGGCGTTCCGGTCGAACCGGACATAGCTGCCGTCAGACCGACGGATCGCATGGGCGGTCCGCACGACTACGCATCGGACGATATCGCCAGGCTTCACGTCGGCGCCGGACATAGCCTTCTTAACCGAGCAGACGATCACGTCGCCGATAGAAGCGATTCGGCGCGTGAATCCCTGCCGCCGCGTCGAGCCGCCGAGTACTCTGATGCACCCTACGACCCTGGCGCCGGTGTTATCAGCTACGTCCAATCGCGTCTCTTGCTGTATCACTGAACTACCCTTTTCCCACAGAGCCGCTTACTGCTGAGCCGGCGGCCGGACGAATAACACGCAGCAGCCGCCAACTTTTGGTCTTGCTGATGGGCCGGCATGAGACAATTTCCACTTTGTCGCCCAGTTTCGCCGTGTCGGCCGGATCGTGTACAGCCAGCTTCGACCGGCGACGCACGTACTTGCCGTAAAGCGGGTGCTTCACCAGTTTATCCACGACCACCCGGATCGTTTTCTCGCCGCCGACGGAACTGACCGTGCCGGTCAGACGTTGTCGATGCGGTGTTTCGCTCTGTTCTTGTTTTTCGGCCATCTGTTCTATTTCCGATTTTCCGTGGCGCCGGCGGCCTGGCCTGCTTCAATCTGACGCTGCCGAGTGATCGTAAGCAGGCGAGCGATATCTCGCCTGGCATTGGTGATCATTGTCGAATCTTCCAGCTTTTCCGTAACGGCCTGGGCGCGAAGGTCGAAAAGGTGCCGCCGCAGCCGCTCCAATTCCACCTGCAGTTCCTCATCCGTAAGCTCTCGAATTTCGCTCACCTTCATGGCTGACTCTTATTCCTACAAGGCCGCGCGGCGATGAATCATGCGGCACCGCACCGGCATCTTGTTGGCGACACGTCGCAGCGCCGCTTTGGCAGTTGCTTCTTCCACACCTGCTATTTCAAACAAAACGGTACCGGCCTTGACCGACGCTACCCAGTCGCTTGTCTCACCTTTGCCTTTGCCCATTCGCGTTTCCAGCGGCTTGGAGCTGATCGGCTTGTCCGGAAAAATCCTGATGTACACTTGCCCTTCACGATGCAGGAAGTGTGTTGCGGCGACCCGGCCGGCCTCAATCTGCCTGGCGGTAATCCATCCCATACCCATGCTCTGCAAGCCGTACTCGCCGAAGGCAACAGTATTGCCTCGCGTGGCTTTGCCGCGTATCTTGCCGCGCTGGACCTTTCGGTGCTTAACTCGTTTTGGCATCAACGCCATAGTGATACCTGCTTATCTAGCTTTCCGGACTGGTTTGGGGTTTTTCTTCCTGTTGCTCAGCCTGTTGCTCAGCCCCGGCATCGGTCGGCGCTGTCGGCTGCTGCTCAGCCGGTTCCGGTTGCGGTGCAGCTTGTTCAGACACGACCTCGGCCTGGGCCTGCCGTGGCCGCTTTGCTGCGGCTCCATCGGCGCTTCTGCGTTTGCCGGAATGGGGCGGGACACGCTCCCGACGACGGCGCGCCCGAGCCGCAGCCGACGCCGCGGCGATTTCTTCTTCGCTCGGCTGCTCTCCGAACATGCCGCGATACACCCAGACCTTTACACCTATTGCACCGTAGGTCGTGAAGCTCGGCGTAAAGCCGTAATCCACGTCCGCCTCCAGCGTGTGCAGCGGAATGCTGCCCATAATCTGTGTTTCACTTCGGCACATTTCCGCTCCGCCGAGGCGCCCGGAGATAATAATCTTCACCCCTTTGGCGCCGGCCTGCATGGTGGCTTCGGCCCGCTGTTTCAACGTTCGCCGGAAGCTTGCACGACGCTTGAGCTGCTCTGCGATTCCTGCGGCGATTAACTGTGCGTTCAGGTCAGGGTTCTTGACCTCAACAATGTTGATGCTCACCTGCCGGTCGGTCAGGTCTTCCAGGGCGCTTTTGAGTCGGTCCACTTCGGCACCCTTCGGCCCAATGACCAGCCCCGGGCGGGCCGTCTTGATGAGAAGCTTCACTTCCTCGCGCGTCCGTTCGATCTCGACCTCACTGATGGCCGCATACGGTGGCTGGCGGTTCAGACGCTCGTCGATAAACTGACGCATCTTGGCGTCTTCGACCAGAAATTCACCGTAGTTGCTCTTGGGAGCGAACCAGCGGCTCTTCCAGCCGGTCGTGATGCCGGTCCTAAAACCAATTGGCGAGACTTTTTGACCCATAATCGCGCCTCGTTACGCTTCCTGTTCTTGCTCAACCACTACGGTAATGTGGCTGGTCCGTTTGAGTATCTGGTGGGCCCTGCCCCGATCTTTCGGGCGGAACCGCTTAATTGTCGGGCCCTCATCCACGCGCGCCTCGGTTACAAACAACTGTTCGACGTTAGCCTCGGCTTCGTTGGCGTTGGCGATTGCACTGGTCAACACCTTGGAAACCATGACGGCTGCCCGATTCGGCGTGAACTTCAGCATGTTCATCGCCTCCTGAACGTCCGTACCGCGGATCATATCCGCGATCAGCTTCACCTTGCGGCTGCTTATTCGGGCATATTTATGTGTCGCCTGCCATGCCATCGTTACAATTCTTCTTAAAGACACCTGGTGTTATTATCGTTTCTCGGCCCGCCTGCCGCCGGCGTGCCCGCGGAACATACGCGTCGGGCTGAACTCCCCAAGCTTATGCCCGACCATATCCTCGGTAACAAACACGCGGTGGAACATTTTTCCGTTATGGACAAGGAACGTCTGCCCGATGAACTCCGGCACGATAGTGCATGCACGAGCCCATGTTTTGATAGGCTCCTGGCTGCCCGAGTCTCTCTGCTTCTGCACTTTTCGGAACAGCTTTTCATCAACGAACGGCCCTTTTTTCGCGCTTCTGGTCATCGCTTGCGATTCCTCTTGCCTACAGCACGAGCTGCCCGCTGCGTTTGTTGCGGCGGCGCCGCAGGATTAGTTTATTCGAGGCCTTGCGCTTCTTTCTGGTTTTTCCGCCCTTTGCCAGTTTTCCTGTGGGCGAGACAGGATGCCTGCCGCCGGCGCGCCGCCCCTCACCGCCGCCCATCGGATGCGACACCGGGTTCATCGCCGATCCGCGAACGTGAGGCCGCCGGCCCAGATAACGTTTTCGGCCGGCCTTGCCCAGATGAACGTTGGAGTGGTCCAGGTTGCCCAACTGCCCGATCGTCGCCCGGCAATTTGCATTAACCATGCGCATCTCGCCTGAAGGCAGGATTAGATGAGCCCATTTGCCTTCTTTGGCCGCCAAGCGGGCCGAGACTCCGGCTGACCGAACCAGCTTACCGCCCTGGCCGGGGTTCATTTCTATATTGTGTATCTCCATCCCGGCCGGAATCTTCTTAAGCGGCAGACAATTGCCACGCCTGGGTTCAGCGTTTTCGCCGGAATATATCTTCTGGTCCACCTTCAGCCCCAGGGGGGCGAGGATGTACCGCTTCTCGCCGTCTTCATACTCCACCAGGGCGATGTTGCAACTGCGGTTGGGATCGTATTCAATCGTCTTAACGGTTGCGGGCTGGCCGTCCTTGTTGCGTTTGAAGTCGATGCGGCGGTACATGCGTTTATGCCCGCCGCCGCGGTGACGTACGGTAATCTTGCCGCTGGAGTTCCGCCCGCCGGTTTTCTTCAAAGGCTTAAGCAGCGATTTTTCCGGCTTTCCGGCGGTAATCTCCTCGCGGAGATTCACCGAGCTGTTTCGCCGGCCGGCAGACGTCCTTTTGTAAACTTTGATTGCCATGACAATTCTTAAACGGTCCTAGAACAGATCAATATGGTATTCCGGGTGCAGGACCACGACTGCTTTCTTCCAATGGCTGGTCGTGCCCCACTTATAGCCCATCCGCCGCGGCTTGCCTTTTCGGGTTGCCGTACGGACAGACAGAACCTTCACATCGTAAATCTTCTCGACCGCTTGCCTTATCTGGGTTTTGTTGGCGTCTGCCGCCACCTGGAACGCATAGGCGTTCCGGGTTTCGGACTGATACGTGCCCTTTTCCGTAACCAAGGGGCGGATGATTATGTTGTACACTTCGTGTTTCATTTCGCCGCCTCCTCCGCCATCAGGACTTTCACCGCTTCTGAAGTTAAAAGCATCTTCTGGCGAGTGGCGACATCGAACGCGTTCAGCTCATCGGCGGCGCGGACGGTCAGGTCAGGGATGTTCCGGGCGCTGAGACATAGATTTCGATCATGCTTGGCTGCGGCCAGCAGGCATGAACGGTTTATATTGAGCTTCCTCAACACGCCGGCCATCAATTGGGTCTTCGGCGCCTCGACGTTCAATCCGTCGATAACCGCCAAATCGTTGCCGAGCATCTTGGCGAGAACGGCGGATTTCAAAGCGGCTTGTCTCATCTTCTTAGGCAGGGCCTTGCGGAAATCGCGTGTCTTTTTCGCAAAAGCTACGCCGCCGCCCCGTAAGATGTTGGTGCGGATATTGCCGCGTCGGGCATTGCCGGTGCCTTTCTGGCGGAAAATCTTCCGCGTGGAGCCGTCCACCTGGCTGCGGCCTTTGGTCGCCGCCGTTCCCTGTCGCCTGTTGGCGTGGTAGGCAACAATAGCCTGCTTCAGCAGCGAGGTATTTACCTTGCCGCCGAAGGCCGCTTCTTCTACCTTCCAGGTGTCGATCTTCTCACCTTCAACGTTATATACCGGAATTTCCAACACGATGCCCTATCCCGCTGACGCCTTGTTAATTTTTGCCGTCTTGCTCTGTCTTATGATAAGAAACCCGCTGTTGGCGCCGGGCACGGAGCCTTTTATCAGCAGCACGTTGTCGGCCTTGTTGACGCCGACGAGTTTATGATTCCGAGCGGTACAGCGTTGGGTGCCCATATGCCCGGCCATACGCTTGCCCTTCTTGATCTTCGGGCCTGTGCCGGCATTGGACGAATGCGAGCTAATCGAACCGGGCGCGCGATGCTTCCGCTCCGTGCCGTGACTGGCGGGCTGGCCCTTAAAGCCGTGCCGTTTCATCCCGCCGGCAAAGCCCTTGCCCTTCGTAGTTCCGACTACATCCACGTAGGCGATGCCCTCGAACACCTCAACCGTAATGTTCTGCCCGGCCTCTACGCCGTCGGCCGCTTCGGCGAGGCGGATTTCCCTGACCAGCTTGGCGGGCTTTACGCCGGCTTTGGCTGCATGGCCGATCTGCGGCTTCGTCGCGCGATGGGACTTAACGTCCTCGAAGCCGAGCTGGACCGCGTTGTACCCATCGGTTTCAGCCGTCTTGACCTGCATCACGCTGCACGGGCCAGCCTGGACGATGGTAACCGGCTGCAACGAGCCGTTCTCGTCGTAGACTTGGGTCATGCCGATTTTTTTGCCCAGTATGGCCGCCTGCATTGCTCTTGCCCTATGCCTTGATCTTGATAAACACGCCGGCCGGAACGACCAGGCGGTTCAGCGCCTCGACCGTTCGGACGGTCGGTTCGTAGATGTCGATGATCCGTTTGTGTGTCCGCATTTCAAACTGCTCGCGGGATTTCTTGTCCACGTGGGGACTTCGCAACACGGTATATCGCTCGATCCTTGTCGGCAGCGGGATCGGGCCGCACACCCTCGCACCTGTCCGTTCGGCGTGGTCCACGATATCCTTCGCCGAGGCGTCCAGCGCCCGGTGGTCATAAGCTTCCATCCGAATGCGTATCTTGTCCTGTACCATATAAGGTTCTTTCCGATCCTGCCTCGAGTCTATTTCTGCCGGGGCAAAATGCAGAATCTCTCTAAAATACGGATTCTTTTTTTTCTGTCAATCACCTACGAACGTTTTTTTCCATATTCTTTACGTCCATCTCTTTTCATGGCCTAAACATACCGCAGTATTTGCTCGGCTACGTGTACCGGCGATGGAGCATAGCTGTGCGGCTCCATCGTGCTGGTGCCCCGCCCCTGCGTCAGGGAGCGGAGTTGCGTGGCGTAACCGAACATTTCCGCCAGGGGCACTCTGGCCTGCAAAACCCTGAAGCGGCCACGATGCTCAACCTGTTTGATCTCCGCCCGGCGGCTGTTCAGGTCGCCCGTAACGGCCCCGAGATACTCTCCCGGCGTGGTTACCTGAAGCCGCATGATTGGCTCCAGGAATACCGGCGAGGCTTTTTCCACCGCTGCGTTGAACGCCAGTGTGGCGGCCTGCTGGAAGGCAATATCGCTGCTGTCCACCGGGTGGTATTTACCGTCCAGCAGCGTCGCCTTGATGTTCAGCAGGGGATAGCCCGCAAGTGGGCCGCTCGTGGCGGCGTCGTTGACGCCTCGAGCCACGGAGGAGATATACTCCCGTGGGACGACACCACCTTTGGTGGCATCCTCAAAAGTAATCGGCTCGTCGTCCGGTTTGGCCGGGACGTACGGCTCGACACGAAGCAGCACCACACCAAACTGGCCTCGCCCGCCTGTTTGACGAATGAAGCGTCCCTCGGCCTCGGCAGTGGCCTGGATCGTCTCCTTGTAGGCGACGGACGGCCTGCCGACGTGAACGCCCAGACCGGCGTCGCGGATCAGCTTGTTCTTGACGATCTCCAGGTGCAGCTCGCCCATGCCGGAGATCGTGGTCTGCCCGGTTTCGGAATCGTAACGGTATTTGAAGCTCGGATCCTCACGTCTCAGACTATTCAGCGAGTCAGCCAGCCTCTGCTTGTCGGCGTTGGTTCGCGGCTCGATGGACATCGTGATGACCGGATCAGGAAATATCAGCCGCTCCAGCACGATTGGATGTCGCGGATCACACAGCGTATCACCGGTAAGGCTTACCTTCAGGCCCACCACCGCCACGATGTCGCCCGGCAGCGCTTCTTCGCGGCGGATGCGCTGTTTGGCGTGCATCTCCCAAATGCGCGAAACAATTTCTTTTTTGTCATGCGTACTGTTGAGCACTCGCGTACCGGCTTTCAGCGTACCGCTGTAGACCCGGATGAAATTCAGGTCGCCGTGCTGGTCGGAAATAATTTTGAACACGATGGCTGAAAAAGGTTCGTCGCCGCTGGGCGAGCGTTCGATGATCACGTCGCTTTGGGTGTTTTTGTGGCCGCGAACTGGCGGCATATCGAGCGGGCTGGGCAGGTAGTCCACTACCGCATTCAGCAGCAACCTGGTGCCCATGTGCTTCAGCGCCGAGCCGCACAACACCGGGTGCAACTCACCGGAAAGTGTTCCTCGGCGGATCGCGGCGACAATATCCGCCTCGACAATTGCCGATTCGTCCGCCAGGTACTTTTCCATCAGCTCATCATCGGCTTCAGCCGCTTTTTCAATCAGCTCATGACGGGCTACTTCCACCTGGTCGCGGTACTCATCCGGCACTTCCCGCTCCAACATCCGGGTCGCCAGGCCGTCCGGCTCATAGAAGTAGGCCTTTCGCCGCAGCACGTCGATCTGCCCTACGAACTCGTCAGCGGCGCCCATGGGCAGTTGAAGGACAATCGGGTTACCGCACAGACGAGAGGCAATCTCACCGATGGCCATCTCGAAGTCCGCACCGAGACGGTCCAGCTTGTTGACGAAACACATTCTTGGTACACGATACCTGTCAGCCTGTTGCCAGACGGTTTCCGACTGCGCCTCGACCCCGGCGACGCCGCAGAATACCGCCACCGCCCCGTCCAACACGTGCAAAGATCGCTCCACCTCGATGGTGAAGTCCACGTGGCCGGGCGTATCGATCAGATTGATCGTATGGTCGCTCCAACTGAACGTTGTGGCGGCAGAAGTAATCGTAATACCTCGTTGCTGTTCTTCTTCGAGGTAGTCCATAACCGCCGTCCCGTCATGAACTTCACCGATTTTGTACGTCCTGCCGGCGAAGTACAGGATCCGCTCGGTGACGGTAGTCTTGCCGGCGTCGATGTGGGCCATCACGCCGATGTTTCGAAGTTGTCTCAACTCTTTAGACACACGCCTTCCTCGGTCCGGATACACGGACCCCGTGTACGCGGGCGCTTCTAAAGCTTCCGCGCACACAAAACTCACAACGACAGGAAAACTGCCTTTGGCCCGCCGGAGCCCCGGCAGGCGCCGGTCTTGAGGTTTCGACCTTCGCAAGTGCGTCTCGAAGGGTCGAACCATAGAGCAGACCGATCCGGTTGTCCTATCTCAAGCGTCCCCGGAGGGACTTTTCTGAGCCCCGGCCCTTACACACGACCGGGGTCGTCCGCCGCTGCTGCTATTGGCCATTCAGCTGCGAACGATTCAATCAACACCGCTTCTTTCGGCCATTATGAACTGGCCGCCAGGCTAATGCTGTTATATCCACAAAAGACTAAGGCACTCTAATCACCAGGCAAAATGCGCGAAGGCCTTGTTGGCCTCGGCCATTCTGTGTATGTTCTCGCGCGTCGTCATGGCAGAACCCTCGCCGCGATAGGCGGCCATCAACTCATTGGCCAACCGCACGGCGGTAGGCTGGCCGGAACCGGAGCGAACCGCGTCGCGTATCCAGCGAATTGCCAGCGAAAGCTGCCGCTTCCTGTTAACCTGCATCGGCACCTGATAGTTGGCGCCGCCGACACGCTTGGAGCGAACCTCGATCATCGGCTTGACGTTATCGATGGCCTTCTCAAACACTTCCAGCGGCGGGGCATCTTTGATTTTCTTGGCAATGATGTCCAACGCATCATAAAAGATGCGTTGTGCCACGGATTTCTTGCCGTCCCACATTATGTTGTTGATGAACTTGCTGACCAGTTTATTGCCAAACCGCGGGTCCGGCGCCAGTTGCTTTGTCGATGCTGTAAACTTCTTGACCGCCATTTTGATCTTTCCGTAGGGCTACTTTGGTTTTTTCACGCCGTACTTGCTACGTCCCTGCTTTCGGCCGTCAACACCGAGGGAGTCCAGTGTCCCGCGGACAATATGATACCGCACGCCAGGAAGGTCACGGACCCGCCCACCGCGAACCAGCACAATGCTGTGCTCCTGCAAGTTATGATCGATACCGGGAATGTAGGCCGTCACTTCCTTGCCGTTGCTCAATCGCACCCGCGCAACCTTCCGCAGGGCCGAATTCGGCTTCTTCGGGGTGACTGTTTTGACCAGCAGACACACGCCTCGTTTCTGTGGGGAAGCTTCCAGGGCCACGTTTTTCTTCTTGGCCTTCTGAATTTTCCTCGGCCCACGCACCAGTTGGTTGATAGTCGGCATTTGGAACCTCTGTAATCCGTAACTCGTAACTCGTAACTCGTAATCCGTAATCGGGTTTGTATGCCGAATCGTCGGTTACCAATTACGGATTACGGTTTCCCTTAACTTTGTCCGGTCAGCGCCTGCTGAACGGCCTGTGTAATCTGCGCCTCGGTCAGCTCTTCGGTTTCGGCGCCGGCCAGCTCCGGCAACTCGACCAGGCGTTTCATTCGCATATTCACGTACGGCTTGAAGCTCGTGCCGGCCGGAATCAGGTGGCCGAGAATCACGTTCTCTTTCAGGCCGAGCAACTCGTCCACCTTGCCTGCCAGCGAAGCCTCCGTAAAAACCTTTGTACTTTCCTGGAAGCTGGCGGCCGACAGGAAACTTTCCGACTGCAACGACGCCTTCGTGATACCCAGCAGCAGCGTCCTGGCGGTTGCCGGCTTGGGCCTGCGGGTCTTGGCTATCTGACCACCCTGGGCCTCGACTTCCGCATTGGCCGACTCGATCTTGTCGCGAAGAACTATATCGCCCTTGACGAACTCGGTGTCGCCGCCGTCAGTGACCCTAAACGATTGCGCAAGTCTTTTATTCTCGGAGACAAACCTAAATTTGTCAATCACATCCCCCGGCAAAAGATCGCTGTCGCCGATCGATTCGACCCTTACTTTCCTCAGCATCTGGGTAAGGATGACCTCGATGTGTTTGTCGTTGATGGTTACGCCCTGGCCGCGATAGACGCTCTGGACCTCGGTCAACAGATACTGTTGCAGAGCCTCCTCGCCGCGGATGTCCAATATGTCGTGCGGCACGAGCGGCCCTTCGGTCAGCGGGTCGCCGGCCTCGACATAATCGCCGGTGTGCACCAGCAGGTGCCGGTCGTGCGGGACATGGTGCTCACGTTCCATGGCGGATTCACTGCGGACCGTAATTGTCATTTTGCCGCGGCGCTTGTCGGTTCGCAGTTCGACCCGCCCGGAGATTTCCGCCATGGCGGCCGGCTCTTGCGGCTTGCGGGCCTCGAATATCTCGGTCACTCGCGGCAGGCCGCCGGTAATATCCTGCGTGCCGGAGACCTCTCTGGGCTGGTGGGCAAGCAGTCTGCCTGGTTTGACGGACTGGCCTTCTTCGACCTCCAGGCGTGCCTTGGCGGGCAGGTAGTGGAAGTCCAGAATTTGGCCTGCCTTGTCCTCGATGACAATCCGCGGGTGCTTTTCACCCTTGTGCTCGATCACGACGAAGCGTCGGCCGGCTCCGGCTCGCTCGGCCTCAATGCGAACGGTCTCGCCCTCTTCGATGTCCTGGAACCGGACCACGCCGGTTGCCTCGGCGAGGATCGGCACGCGGTGCGGGTCCCAGGTTACCAGAGGCATACCCGGTTTGGCCGTAGCCCCTTCGGCTACGAGTATCGTAGCGCCGTAAGGCACCTTGTACTTCTCCAGTTCGCGATCCTTTTTGTCCAGGATGGCCAGTTCACCGTTGCGTTTCAGGGCCAATAGTATCTTGTTGCCTTTCGGACCTTTGACATCAACGGCATTCAGATTGCGGTACTGGACCTTGCCGGCTACGGTGGCAAGCCTGCTGCTTTCGACGACCGAGCGGGTGGCCACGCCGCCGGTGTGGAAGGTACGCATCGTAAGCTGTGTGCCAGGCTCGCCTATGGACTGTGCGCCGATGATGCCCACGGCCAGGCCCTCTTCCACCAGCTTGCCGGTGGAAAGGTCCTCGCCGTAGCACTTGGCACAAATACCCAGCGGGCACTCACACGTCAGCGGGCTGCGTACCCTTATGGTTTCCATGCCAAGTTCTTCAATCTCCCCGGCCGCTTGCTCGTTGATAATATCATTCTCCCGGACAATCCTTTTATCCGTGATGGGATTGACGATGTTCTCCATGGCTACGCGCCCGACGATCATTTCTCTTAACGGCACGTCCACCTGCTCGCCCTTGTAAATGGCGGTTTTGTTAATACCCTTAAGTGTGCCGCAATCCAGTTTGCCTATGACGACGTTCTGCGCCACATCGGCAAGTTTGCGGGTGAGGTAGCCCGAGTCGGCTGTTTTCAGTGCCGTATCGGCCAGGCCTTTTCGGGCGCCATGCGTTGAGCTGAAGTACTCCAGCACCGTCAGGCCTTCGCGGAAGTTGGCTTTAATCGGCGTTTCGATAATCTCGCCGGAGGGTTTGCTCATTAGTCCTCGCATGCCGGCTAACTGGCGGATCTGGTCCGTATTGCCGCGGGCGCCCGAGTCGGTCATCAGCCAGACCGGATTAACGTAGGCCGGGGCGTCCTCGCGCCGATCATGCTGGAGAGCCTCAAGCAGGCTCTTGGTGACCTTTTCACGAGCGTGAATCCACACGTCCACGATCTGATTGTATCGTTCGCCTTCGGTAATGGCGTCGGCCTGGTAATCTTTTTCGATTTGATCGACGCATTTTTGGGCCTCGTCAAGAATGGCTTGCTTGTTGTCGGGAACGCGAAGGTCGGTCACGCCAAAAGAAAGCCCCGCCAGGGTTGAATACCTGAAGCCCAGGTTCTTGATGTCGTCCAGCAGTTCGAGCGTGGCGCCCCGGCCAAGTATCTGATAGCAATCGCTGATGACTCTGCCGGCACCCCTTTGGCCGAGCGCGTAATTGTAGAACGGCATGCCTTCAGGCAGGATGTCGTTCAGTATGCACCGCCCCACGGTCGTGATGATCCGATGGCTGTCCGGTACATAGTTTCCGTCAGACTCGACGATCTCTGTTCCTTTCGGCAGGC
>JAXIHJ010000102.1:0-11954 GCA_034189755.1 Planctomycetota bacterium | reverse complement strand
TGGTCAATACTTCTTGGTCTCCGGAATTTTGCTCTCGTTATAGCGTGAGCCGGTGTCGCATGTTGATAATTCCCGACAGGTGGCGTAGCTGCGGCATTTGCAGCAATGATACTTGCTGCGCTGCTGCCGGCGGCGGCCTATTCCCACGGGAACTTTTGGCCGGTGAGGCGCGTGTAGGCCTCGATGTACTTGGCGCGTGTTTTCTGGACGATTTCAGCCGGCAGCAGCGGCCCAGGCGGCGTGCGGTCGAAGTTGACCTCGTCGAGGTAGTCGCGGACGAATTGTTTGTCGAAGCTCGGCTGGGGCCGGCCCGGTTTGTACCTGTCCGCCGGCCAAAATCGCGACGAATCCGGCGTGAATACCTCGTCGATGAGAATCAGCTCGCCGTCGGAGTCTCTGCCCCACTCGAACTTCGTGTCGGCCAGGATAATGCCGCGCTCGGCGGCGTAATCGCGTGCGCGACGATACAGGGCGACGGACTTATCGCGAAGCTCGGCCATGACGTCCCGGCCGACCAGTTCGCAGGCGGTATCGAATGATACGTTCTCATCGTGGCCGGTATCGGCCTTGGTCGCCGGCGTGAAGATCGGCTCGGGCAGTTCCTGGGACTGCTTGAGCTTGGCGGGCAGCTCGATGCCGCAGACGGATTGGCTGGTTTTGTACTCGCGCCATCCACTGCCGGCCAAGTAGCCGCGCACCACGCATTCGATCGGAACGACCTCGGCTTTCTTGCAAAGCATGAACCGCCCGTCCAGCTCATCCGAGCGGATGTCCGCCGGCAGGTCCTTCATGGAGGCGGATATCAGGTGGTTCGGCACGATGTCGGCGAGCTTACCCAGCCAGAATACGCTTATCTGCGTCAGGACGCGCCCCTTGTCGGGGATGCCGTTGGGCATGACCACGTCGTAGGCGCTGATGCGGTCGGTGGCGATGAGCAGCAGCGTTTCGGGCAGCTCGTATATGTCGCGCACCTTGCCGGACCGCTTGGGATAATTACCGATAGATGTTGTCAACAAGGCCGTGCTCTTCATGGTGCAATTTCTACTCCGTTGGGGCGCTTCAAGTCAAGGATTGTCGCCCGGCGAAAGTTACCGATTGGCCAGGAACGCCAGGAAGAATACGAGCTGGGTCAGCAGGTTCGTCGCCAGCAGCGCCTTTCGGTTCAGCCCGCCGACTAGCCGGCAGAAGATAAGCCCTCCGCCGATGGCGGCGATGACAGTCGCAACGGATATGCCCAACTGTGTCCACTGAAGGTAATTGAAATAGACGATCGAACCCGCCAGCGGCGCGACCAGGCACGCAGCCGCCGTCAGCGGCCCGCAGCCGGCTGAGAACGCCGAGACCGCCGGCTCGGTATTTTTGCCCGGCTTGCAGAACCGAGGAACGATAATCATCGACCAGGCGCCCCAGACAGGCGCCAGGATCAGCACCCTGTACAGCGCGCGGGGGCGTACCCACTGCCAGGTCGGCGGCAGGTACGTAGGCCAGTCCGGGTTCCAGCCCTTCAGCCCCAGCATCGCAAACAGAAGCACCGCGACAACTACGCTACAGCCAAGCGACCGCCCCCCGGCTGGCCCATCGCCGATTATCTCGCCCAGCGCCAGGAAGCCCAGCCGATACAGCCAAAGTGCAGTTACGGCAACCACCGCTACTGCCGGCATGAGCGGCAGGCCGAAATAATCGCCAAATACCCGCCAGGCCGTCGCCCAGACGCCCATGCTGAAAATGCCCCAGCCGAACGAACCGACCATCAATCCGACCCATGCGCGGGCGAACCTCCCCGGCGGCTCAGACGCCAGCAGCTCATCGCCGGCGGCCAGGAGCATGTACGCCGGCTGACGAACACACCAGCCAGGCAACGAACTGAAAAAAGCCTTCAACATATCAATATATGCCCTACCGGTTGCGAAACGCTTGCGCCATCCGTCTGACGAGCGGGTCGCTGTCCTGGGCGAGGTAATCGATAACGGTATTCTGGCCCGGCATCTGCGAGGAACCCAGCAGTTCGGCCAGGCGGAACCGCACCAGCGGGCTGGCGTCTTCGATTGCCGGCCCAAGCAGTTGAACAATCGCCTGGTCTATTGGCACCTGTTGCAGGCCGGCGAGCATCTCCGCCCGCACGGCGGCTGAGCTGTCCGCCAGCACCGCGCGCTGCATCGACAGCAGCACGGGCCTGTTAAATGTTTTGGCAAGAGGCTCGGGCAGCTTTGCCTTGGCCCGCTTAACGCGGCCCGCCAGCGCCAGCAGCGACGCGACCTGCCGGGCGGCCTGCATCCGAGCCGGCAGCGGGCCGGTCTTCATGTCGCGGACAATCAGCCCCAGGCTGCGCTGGTAACTCTTACGCCACGCCTCAGGGCTGGTGCGATCGAACTTGCCGGGCAGGCTGAGCCGGCGAATTTTCGCAGGCTGAACGGCGACGGTCGGCAGTGTGCTTTGAAACACGTCGCCCTTCTGTAACGGGTCCAGCAGCCCGGAAACGGTCATCTCAAGTTCATCCAGCGGGCGATCGGCGAGGTATTGCGCCAGTCGGCCGACGTCCAGGCGGGTTCGGCAGCGGACGCTTTCGCCCGGCTGGAGGTACCGCGGCGCCGGCCAAACCGCCAGCGGCAGGTTTGTAAAACTCTCGCCGGAGACGGTTACCTTCAGGCTCACCACCGGGCTAAGCAGCCCCCAGTTGCCCACCGGCACGGCGATTGGGCCTCGGTTTGTCAGCGTAGCGACTATCTCTATGGCCTGGCCCGGGGCGGTCTCTTCGACGGCGGGACGAATCGTCACGGCGAGGAATTTTTCCGGCGTCCGCCCCATCTCCAGGACGCGCCGGTCGAATTGGTTTACGGCCGCCAGGACGGCCTGGCTGCCTGCCGCCGGCGGGATGGCGACCTTGTGCTTCTTGGCCAGGGCCGCTATGCGCCGAAACGCCGGGCCGCTGCGGGTAAGTTTCGCGCCGGAGATAATCGCACCGCCGCCGGCGGCTTCGTTACCGGTGGCGTAGTAATGCTCGGCGAGGAAGGCGGCGGCGTAGATGTCCTTCTTCAGGAGTTTTTCCAGCCGCTTTCGGCCGGCTTCGACCAGGTCGGCCTGGCCCGTCGCCAGTTCCGCTGCGCCCAGGACGCGCTGAACGATCGGGTTGTCGCCGGCTGTCCGCGCGGCGCTGCGCGCGTAAGCCAGCGCCGTGTTAGGCCGCGGGCGGGTAATAAGATAAAACCATGCAAGTTCGACGGCAAAGCTGGTCGAGGCGCCCGATGCGGCGCGCCTGGGTTTGTACCTCGCCGACAGGGCCTCGACGTGCTTGTCGGCCTTGTCATCTTCGTTCAACCCGCGATAGGCTTCGATGAGCAGCGTTCGCAGGTCCGTGCTTTTTTCGAACCGCTTGGCCAGAGGCTGGAACATCTCAACGGCCCGGCGCCCCTGGCCCGCGTCCAGCATGGCGTTGAAGTACCCGCGGATAAAGTCGTGCGAGACGTTCTGCTCGCCGCGAACGGATGAAACCGCCCATGCGTAATCGAAAAACTCCAGCGACTGTGTGTACAGCCCCAGCGAATCCAACTGCGTCGCCAAGTCCCATGCGATCCTCACCGCCAGCGGGTTGCCGTGCAGCGTCGCCAGCATGGTATCGGTCCGATCAGCCGGGGCCGGGGCCTTTCTTGACGCCAGCCGGCTGCTCAGTGCCAGAGGATTAAACTTATCCAGCTTCAGCGCCTGAGCGAAGAGGTCGGCGGCGCGTTCCTTTTCGCCCTTACCAAGTAGAATCCGCGCCCAGGCCATCGCGGCTTCGGCCCGAAGTGGCGCCGGCAGGTCGGCTCGCGCCAGGACAGACTTCAGAAACTCCACCCGCTGCTCTGCGCTGTTGAGCGTTTCCAGGCTGGTGTGCAGCCAGCGGACGGACTGGGTGTGGTCGGCCTGGTTTTCGGCCAGGTATCTCTGAATCGCCCCGGACGCGAGCTTGAGCCTGCCCTGGGTTTCGTAGATGTCGGCCAGCAGCCTGGCGGTCTGAGGGTGGTTCGGCATGAGTTTATCGGCGAAGAGGCACAGGGCTACGAGCCGTTCGGCCCGGCTGGGCGTTGCAGGCGCGACGTGGAGGATTGACATCGCCGAATGCCTTAGGCCCTCCGCCGCCAGGGGCGATGTGGCATTGTCCGTTTTCGCCGGCTTGCCGGCCGGCGCTTGGGCGGCTGCCGCCATCGCCAAGTTGAGCAACACTGCGAAGGAAAGAAACGTCTTCATAACTACTCCCCTATCCCGCCGGGCGCCGGCGGCGCCCTGGGCGGCTGGATGCTGATTGCCTGGACCTGTTCGCCGCGGCGCACCAGCAGGTTGACGGCCTCGCCGGGCTTTTTCTCCATCGCGGCCCCGATAATCTGACGAAAAACACCGACTGTACTGACGGGCTGGCCGTTGACCGTGGTGATAACGTCATACAGTTTCAGATTGTCCCTTTCGGCCGGGCCGCCGCGCCGGACGAATATGACAATCAGGCCAGGCACGTTGGCCGTCGGGGATTTATCAAGGTATTGGTCCAGCAGCACCTTTTCGCGGACAGCCAGGCCTAGCCCGGCGTTCTGATACGTCGGCGCCTCGCTGGGGCGAGGCGGCATGGCTGAGAGCGTTAGCGTTACGTTCATCTTCTGATCGCCGCGGACGACCGCAAGCTTTATCTGATCGCCCGGCTTTTTGCGGAACAACATCCTTTGAAAGTTGCGTGCCGTCAGTTCCGGCGTAGCCAGCAGTTCCAGCGGCTGGCCGTCAAGTGCGGTGATGATGTCGCGGTCCTTCAGCCCCGCCTTGATTGCCGGCGAGTCGGGGGTAATCTGGTCGATCATCAGGCCGGGGTGGTCGAGGCGCCTGATTTCGGCGTCTTCGGGCGTAAAGCCCACGCCCTGTACGCTAAGGGCGCCGAACCAGGGCAGCTTGCGCCGCCCCGGGTGCTCCAGCACGTGAGCGAACTCGTCGGCCGGCGTGAAGAAGGCGGACTCCTGACGGTTTTTGAGTCCGACCTCCGTGAACTTGCGGTTCGCAGCCAGTTGATGACTCAGGAACGGCTGCCTGCCCACCAGCCCGACGGCCCGACCGTCGGCAGTGAAAACCGGCGAACCAACGCCGGTCAGCTTGCCGCCCGTTACGTACACCAGCAGTTCAGGCACGCGAAGCACCGCCGAGACATATGCGACCGCGACGCAGGGGGCGTGGCTGGGATCGTTCGGCATCAGGCCCACGGAGAAAACCTTCTGACCGACTGCGAGATTCGCATTGCGGACAAATTTCACCGCGGACCAATTGTGTGCCTCGGACGCCTGGATAAAGGCCATGCCCGTTTCTGCGTCGGTCCACAGCAGCTTGGCGGCGACGTTCCGGCCCGCATGGCCGGGAACAACGATCCGGCACCGGACTATATGTTCAGGCCGAACGCGGTTGTCCAGCGCAAACGTCAGGAACGTTCCGGCCTTGTCGATACAGACGGCCTGGCCTGTTATTGAACGGTTCGCCTGCTGGCCTCGGAACGCGCACTTCAGCACGACCATCGCCGACGACGCCCGGCTGTAGATGTCGCCGAGTTGGGTTTCGGTTTGCGCCTCGGCCGTAAGCGTCGCCCCGGCCAGCAGCCCTACCACCAATGCCGTACGAAGTTTGCCCATTTCGATTCCTTTCCGCCTGTTATCGTCCTGGTTTTACTTTTCGTTTTGCGCGTTCGGAGCGGGTCGGCCCGGCCGACGCCGGCAGTCTCCGCAAGACCAGCCAAAGCACTACGCCCACGGCAAACATCGCCAGCGAGGTGTACTGGTTGTGCGTCAGTACGCCGGCCAGCAGTTGATGCGGATTGTCGTGGCGAATCAACTCCAGGACGAATCGGGTAATCGGGTATAAAATCAACATAAGCGCGAAAACCTGGCCCTCTCGCTTCCGGAGCCGATAGAAACCGCCCAACACCGCCGCTATTACCAGTGCGTTGACAAGGCCCAGCGGCTGGGCCGGCTTGACCGGGTTCGACCAGCTCGCCTCGGCGATTTCGATCTGCCGGGCCGTGAAGTCCCGCGGCGGGATGAGCCGGCCGGCTGAATCCAGCAGCAGGGGATCGACCTCAAGCTCGCCGGGCATCTGTCTCTGGTGCTCGAAGAGCGGCGAGGGGGCGTGCATGCCGGAAGAATACGGATTTTCGCGCCCGTCGAATTTCAGCAGCGGCTTGGAGTACATGGGAAATCGCATCCCAAGCGCCCAGTCGTCGCTGCACCTGCCGCCGAAGCAGCAGCCGTTTAGCGTACAGCCGGCCCGACCGAACGCCAGCCCGACCATTATGCTTACAGCCAGGATATCCAGGTGCCGCCGCGCCGGCAGGCGTTTTAGCCACAGGTACGCCAGCACCGCCGCCGTAGCCAGCAAAAGACCGCCGTAGTAAATCAGCCCGCCGGAGGTAACGTTGAAGATTTCGGCCGGCGAGGCGTCGGCGTAGAACTCTCTCTGCTCGATTACGAAGGCCGCCCGGGCGCCGACAATCCCGCCGATCAGCGCCAGCAGGCCACAGTGGGTCAGCACGTCGGGATCCTCACCGACCCGGCGGGCGCGCCGGCGGGCCAGGTAAATACCGCTTAGAAACCCCAGCACCAGCATCAGTCCGTAGCCATATACGCGAAGTGGAAAGCTCAGGCCTAGTAACTTCACCGTGCCGAAATCAATGATTATCTGTTGCATTCTGGCTCTTGAGAACCCGCCTGCCCGGATAAGCTAATGCCTGCCGGTGATCCGGTTTTTTTCATCAACTAGCACGACGCATGGTTTCAGCTCGGCGGCCTCGGCGTCTGTTGCGTAGGCGAAGGCCATGATAATGACCATGTCGCCGACGCGGACCAGCCTGGCGGCTGCACCGTTTATGCAGATTACCCCGCTGCCCGCCGGCCCTTCCATGACGTACGTCTCGAACCGCTGGCCGTCCGTCAGGTCGGCTACGAGCACGCACTCGCCGACGGCCAGGCCCGATGCGTCGATAAGGTCGCGGTCGATCGTAATCGAGCCGACGTAATCAACTTCCGCAGCGGTAATCGTGGCGCGGTGAATCTTGGCTCGCAGTACCTTCAGTAACATGGTCTTGCTGACTCCTTAACGTCATATTCAAGAATGATTGTAAATCCGTTGTAAAATTCCAAGCTCCAAATTACAAGTTCCAAACAAGCTCCAAAAAACAACAACCAAATCCCAAACTAAAAAAATCAGCGGGTAAACTCCGTTTCGGTCATTGGAATTTATCTTTTGGGATTTGCTTGGAGCTTGGTGCTTGGGATTTGGAATTTTTGACCCTTTGTTGTACAAATCCGCAAACGGGTATTCACAAACCACTTGATTCCCATCGCATTCTACGCCCTGAGTGCATCGGCGTCCACCAGCATGTTGTCGATAAGCCTCGCGTCGCCGAACTTCACAGCCAGCGCGATAAGGGCTGCGCCTTCGGGAGTTTCTACGTCTTTCAGCGTTTCGGGGTCCACTATTTGGATGTAGTCGATTTCGCCGTCCGGGGCGTGTGCGGCAATGTGCTCGCGCACGGCTGCGACTACCTGCGGCGCCGGCGGGCGCGACCGGCGAATCATCTTCGCGCCCAATTGCAGCGATTCATAAAGCGCGACGGCTTGGCTGCGATGGGCGGGCGACAGGTAGGCGTTTCGACTGGACATCGCCAGGCCGTCCGGCTCGCGGACAGTCGGACAGACGACGATCTCGACCGGAAAGTTCAGGTCCGCAGCCATCCGGCGGATGACGACCGCCTGCTGGAAGTCCTTCGCCCCGAAGTAGGCCGCCTGAGGCTGAATTATATTGAACAGCTTGGCCACTATCGTGCAGACACCGTCGAAATGCCCGGGCCGGCTCCGCCCGCAGAGGCTCCGGCAGAGGTCCCGAACGCTCACGGTCGTCAGCTCGCCGTCGGGGTACATAGCCTCCGCCGCCGGCATGAAGACCAGCTCAACGCCGCGTGCCCGGCAGGCGGCGAGGTCGGCCTCCGGCGTGCGCGGGTAGGCGGCCAGGTCCTCGCCGGCGCCGAACTGCGTGGGATTGACAAAGATGCTCACGGCCACGAAGTCGCAGTCGGCGGCGGCTGCGTCGATCAGGCTCAGGTGCCCGGCGTGCAGCGCACCCATGGTCGGAACCAGGCCGATTCTCTTGCCGGCGGCGCGAGCCTCACGAACTGCGCGGCGTGCGTCTTCGATTGTTTTCACTACCTTCATAATTTTTCTCGAATCTGCGACAGCAGTTTCGCCCCGGCGCCGTCCTGCCGCAAATCCACCTTGTCGCAATCAATGCTGATGCCGCCGGTGCAGCCGTCGATGTTATTGTACGCCTCGCGCATAGTCGTGATAAACTCCCGGTCCATCACCCGCTCATAGTCCCTGCCTCGGGCTGAGATGCGCCGAAGCAGCGTTTCGACCGAAGCATCAAGGCGAATGACCAGCTCCGGCCTGTGGATAAGCCCCTCCAGCCTCCGGGCGACGCGCCGGTACAGGCGGAAGTCTGCTTCGGACAACCGCAGGCGGGCATATATGCAGTCCTGGCAGAATCCGTAATCGCTGACGAACACGCCCTCGGCCGGCCAGCGCGTTACCGACAGTTGCGCGACGCGCGCATTCAGGAAATACAGTTGGCTCGGCAGGCGGGCCTCGGCCCGGCCTACGTACGACTCGGCCAGGTACGGATTGCCCGCGTAATCCTCGCGGATCAGTTCGGCGGGCAACTCGCGCGCAAGGCGCTCGGCCAGGGTGGTCTTGCCCACCGCCGGCGGACCGATAATGCTGATCAGCTTCGCACTCATTAACGGCACGTCCTTCAAGTTAGGCAAATTATAACCGTTCAGGCTACCACCTTGGCGCCTCCTTGCAATGCTTTGTAACAGGCCCCCCGCTTTAGCGGGGGTGATCAAGGTCCACTCTCGCCCCCCCCTTTCTCTCTTTCTCGCCCCTAAGGGGCGAGAAAGAGAGAAAGGGGGGATAATAAAAAGCCATTGCGTACACCCGCTAAAGCGGGGGCCTGCCACAAAACAAGAACGCCTGAACGGTTACGAAAAAACGTGGCCGCAAACTCAGCGTCCACGGCACCCGCTAACCTGCTAAAGGCAAATCGAAGCTGCGTCGATACTAAAAACAGCATCTACGCCTGTCCGTGCACGGGGTGTTTACAGGCCGGCCCTCCGGCATGGAAACCAATATCCAAAAGAGGAAAAGGTACATCATGGACATCCGCTCCCGAACAGCCAACTCATCCACAATGTTTGAATCGCTGGAGCCAAGACTTCTGCTGAGCAGTTCGCCGGCGCTGATTGCCGAGGCCCTGGACCTGCCCGCCGGCGTTGTGGTTGCGTACACCGGCAACGACCTGGCGGCCCAGGACCGAATCCAGTACGCCACCGGCGGGCTGCTGGGCATCCCCACCGGGCCTGATGAAGACTTCCTCATGCTCAGCACCGGCGACGCCGCCCAGATTGATACGCTCGACAACGAAGCGGAAAGCCAGGGCACGGACCTCGGCGCCGCAGGCGAGGCCGGCGACGTGGTAACCGTCCAGTTCACGCTGCCCGTGCCGGCAAGCGAACCGGCGGGCCGGCAGCAGAAACTCAAGCTCGACTTCATCTTCCTGACCGAAGAGGTTCAGGAATGGCGCGGGACTGCGTACAACGATTACTTCAAGGTAACGGTAAACGGCGACGAGATTGCCAACCTGAACATCAACAGCGCCCTGCTCGACGATACTCTTGATACGACGGGAACATTCTTTGACAGCCGAACCGACAGGCTGACCGCCGTGTACGTCATTCCCGGCGGCGCCGCCACGCTGGACGTAACGGTGGAGCTTGGCGACGTAGGCGACGGCTGGTACGATTCCGGCGTCCTTCTGGACAACGTCCGCATCGAGGGCGACGAGCTGGTGTGGCTGAACTTCGACGGGATGGATGTGGGCGAGCACTTCGGGTGGGGCACCGGCACGACCCTGCCGGCCTTTCAGCCACGCGACGTCCGCTCGACCGAGCTACGCAACACGCTCATCGCCAACATACTCGCCGGAGTGGAAGACAAGTACGCCGATTATGACATCACCTTCGTTACCGCCCAGCCGGCCAGTGGCGATTATTCCACGGTGGTCATCGGCGGTTCGGGCGAGACGATGACGCACCTGGAGCCGATTCTCCAGACGCTGAAGGCTCTGCCGGCCAACGTTACACTCGACGATTACTACGGTCAGGAGGGTCTGCTAGGCCTGGCCGACGGCATCGACTTCGGCAACGTCGACAAGAACAGCCTGTCTGTCGTCCTTTCCGGCGAGTTCGAGAATTTCGGCGACAACGCGGTCCGCAACCTGACCGAGGTCATCGCCCACGAGCTGGGCCACACGCTGGGCCTGCGCCACGTTACCGACGACAACGACATCATGTACCCCTGGTGGGACTTCGGCCGGGAGGATTTCGCCGGCGAAGACACGTTCACGTACACGATTATGGACGAGGACGGGCTGACCGATACGGCCACCGTTACCGTGCTGGTCGGCGAGCCGCAGGAACCCTACGACGATGAGGCCGTAATCGAAAAAGACAGCGCGCCCACGGCTATCGACGTGCTGGCCAATGATCTGCATCCCGACCCGACGGAGGTCCTGACAATCGAGTCCGTTGCGCAGCCGAGCCATGGAACGGTGGAGATCATCAACGGCGGCGCGGAGCTGACGTATCAGCCGGACGCGGAATACGTCGGCGATGACAGCTTCACCTACAACGTCATCGACGAAGACGGCCTGCTCGCAGGCTCGGCGACCGTAACGATAACGGTGATGGCCGATGAACCGATTGCCAACGACGACGGGGCGGAGGTCCTCGTGGACAGCGGACCCGTCGCCGTCGCCGTGCTGGACAACGACACGCACCTGAACCCGACGGAAAACCTGACGATTACGTCCGTAACGCAGGGGGCCAACGGCACGGTGGTCATCACCGGCGGCGGGACGGGCCTGACCTACGAGCCGGATGCAGCCTACACCGGCGACGACGAGTTCACCTACACCATAGAGGACGAGGCCGGCCTAAGCGCCACGGCGACGGTGTCGATGGACGTCGGCCACGTCGCCGACGCGCCGACGGCCTACGACGACGATGCCGCAGTCGAGCAGGGCAGCGAGCCGGTGGCCATCGACGTGCTGGTCAACGACACCTACCTGCCGGACCTGCCGGAAACGCTGACGATTGTATCCGTCACGCAAGGCTCGCACGGCGAGGTGGTCATCACCGGCGGCGGGACCGGGCTGACCTACCAGCCGGACAGCCTCACGTTCCAGGATGAGAACATGTCGCTCCAGGAGGACTGGGCCGACGGTGCGACCGGCCAGAACGACTATGACTACTTCGCCGACGTGCTTGGCCTGGCCGGCGGCGGCACCTCGCCCGTGGAGAACCACACCGCCGTTACCGGCGAAATAATCAGGACGTTCAACATCTCCTTCCCCAGCACGCTGTACAACGTAACGTTCGGCACAACCGGCTCCGGGCAGACCGTCCACTTCGATACGCTCAACGGGACGCGGCACCTGTCGCTTCCGGTTTACAGTCCGAACGATCAGGTGTTCCTCTTCGCTTCGACCAGGCCTGACGGCAGGATCAACGTTGTTTCCGGCACGGTTGTTGTCGATCCGGAAGCGCCTCCGCAGGACTGGTCAATCATCGGTACGCTCGACTATGACGGGATAATGATCGACCTGTACGACGGCGTCGAGATGATTGGCGAATTTCCCCTGGCCAAGCTTCGGATAAACGGCACGTTCGAGCAGATATTGAAGCGGAGCGGCGGCGGCGTGTGGAACAATAAGGCGGTGGGTATTTCCGAAAGCCGCTACTACGCAGCGGCCGGCGTGGACTGGCTGGCGAGAAACAGGGGCGCTTTCGAAGATGACGACGGCGACACCTACAATGTCGCCCTCACCGGCGACGGGACGGTGGC
>JAXIHJ010000101.1:0-19888 GCA_034189755.1 Planctomycetota bacterium | reverse complement strand
AGCGCAACCCCCCCACGAGCCGCAACTGTAAGTAAGCGGTTCGTAGACGTCATCCATCAAATTTGGATGTCGCAAAGCTCTTGTTGTCTTATCTGCGTCGGCGAATCAGCAGGCCAGCAGCGCCTATTCCCAATAGCGCCATCGTAGCCGGTTCGGGAATGGCGTCGTAGTTCTGCTGGCGATCTGATGTGTCCAAAACGGCATCGTAAATCCTGACTTCGTCGATGAGTCCGCCCATGTAGTAGTCGTTTAAGTAATCCCGGCCTATCCTGACATCCTCGTCGTTTTCGTGCAGCAGTCCCGAACCTGTTATCGAGTCTGTTTCGGTTTGGCCGTCATCAAAAAACCAGACCACTTCGATCGGTCCGGAAGCCGAAGCACTTATACTTACCGACACAAAATGCCACTCATTTGCAGTCAGGACATCGTTAAGCCAACAATCTACTATGGTAGATCCGTCCCGAGTCATTTGTAATCGCAGGTCATCCGTATGCCTTCCCAAAACCCATGCTCTATCGTTTGTGTTTCCATGAAAGCCTTTTGATACAAAGACATCGTCCAGAGTCTTGCCACTGGTATGCGCAACACTGTCAGGTTTGAGCCAGCATTCTATTGTCATTGTATCGTTAATGCTCAAACTCGCATCGTTTCCACAATCGACATAGTTGCCGCTGCCGTCGAAGTCCAGTGATCTCAAAGAAGCGGCTCCCGGTGTATCCGTCGTCCGCGTGGGAAGCGGACTGCCGGCCAGAGTACCGTTATTACTTCCATGGGAATCGAAAGCAGTCGTGCCGGAAGCCTCATCAAACTTCCACCACGAAACTAGATCGTCAGTCACCACGCCCGCACGTGCAACAGGTGCCAACACCATGCACAGCACACCCGCCACCAAAAACATTTGCCAAGTCTTGTTAGTCATTTTGCATCTCCTTTCGTTTCTCCAACTCAAACTTGAACTTCTCTTGCCACATTGGCACTTCTCGTCTTCTTCTCACCTTTACTCATGCAAGTCCCTACCAGGGCGTTATCTTTGCTACCGCGTGTTTCACCTCCTTCTTGGGCCACAGGATTGTCTTACCACCAGTTTCGGCGTGAAGACCATGTCTTTATCCGCGATTTTCTCTTCATTGATAAGGGCCAGCAGCATATCCGCCGCAGTCCGGCCCATCTCCACAATCGGAAGCTGCATTGTCGTCAGCGGCAGGCCGGCAACCATGCCGGTCAGGCAACCGGTAAAGCCCATGACAGATATGTCTTCGGGAACCTTGAGGCCTTTTTCCCTTAACAAGTGAATCGCCTCAAATGCCAGGCCGTCGCCGCTGGCAAGGATGGCTGTGGGCCGGTCGGGCAGGGCCAGCAAGGCGTCGAGGGCGCTTTTTGTACCTTCTGTGCCCAGGCCACGATTGACGATCAGACCCGGCTCAGCGTCCAAAGACAGCCGGCGGACCGTCGATTGATAGCTCAGTACTTTCTCCTTCTCCGTCTGCCACTTTCTCGACATGATTATAAGCCCAATCCGCCTGTGGCCGAGGCCGGCGAGGTAGGAAATCGCCTCACGTGTTCCGTCTTTGTTGTTCGTACGTACGCAGGCGATGTTCGCGCCGGCAATCCTGCGGCCGATGACGATGATCGGACGATTCTCGGCGAGGCGGCGCAACTGCTCATCGGCGAACGAGTTGTCCATGACAATCAGCCCGTCGGCCCACTTTCTGTCTTTGACGGCCGGGTACGGCGAGCCGCCCCCCAGCGCCCCGACGGCCCTTTCGGAGGTAAGGAACTGGAGCTTGTAATGGTTCTGCTCCGTAACCGCGCCCATGCCGGCAATCATTTGGGAAAAATAGGGTGCGGTAATATAGTCTGCTGAATGGACGACGAAGCAGATTGTGTACGTTCTCTTGTCGCGCGGGTCGGCTACGTACGTGCCCTTGCCGACTTCCGAGTACAACACGCCCTCATCGATAAGCTCAGCGGTGGCCTTGGCTATGGTAGCCTTGCTTACCTGGAACGACTTGGCCAACTCCATAACCGAGCCGATCCTCCTGCCAGGCTGAAGTTTCCTCTGCCGCACCTGCTGCCGGATAACTTCCTTGACCTGATGGTATCTATGTACGGGCGCGGACTTGTCGATCAGTGTGGTTCCTGCCTCGCTGGATTTTAACATTATACCGGACACTGGTTCCCTCGTGTCGGCCCTTACTATCCTAGGCAACTAGGATACTATGTTGGCAATCCCTTGTCAAGCCTAAAATGCCCTGATTTCGTGTTTTTCCGGCCGGCACAGCCAGGATGGCGGAAAAAATCCGCTGATTGGGCAAGAGCGGGATAGGTGTGGGCGATTTTCCCCGCTCACACAGCCCCCTGTGCTGCAAAGCCGCCGGCAGGCGATGCATTGAAGCATCTACGCGAAGCCGCACTTTTCTTCATCGGCAAAAAGGGGTATAACGTGATTCGAGATGGCTGAACGTCAAACCACCGAACACTTCGCCGACAGGCTGTTGGAGGCGATCGAGCAGAAAGGCTCGCCCGTTTGCGTAGGGCTGGACCCCGTTTATGAGCGCCTGCCGGATGTGTTCGGCGGCGAGGCCGAGACCCCGCAGCAGCGCGTCGAAGCCATCGGCCGTTTCTGCCGCGAAGTGCTGGGCGTCGTAGCCCCGATCGTTCCGGCCGTCAAGCTGCAAATCGCATACTTCGAGCGCTACCGCGACCGCGGGCTGCGGCTGTACTTCGAGCTTGTCGCCTGCGCCCGGCAGCTTGGCCTGATCGTTATCGGCGATGTGAAGCGCGGCGATATCGCCTCAACCGCACAGGCCTACGCTGACACCCATCTTCTCGGCACGGACGCCCCGGATGCCATAACCGTTAACGGCTATTTCGGCGCCGACGGCCTGGAACCGTTCGTCCGGCTCTGCCGGGCCGAGGGCAGGGGGCTGTTCGTTCTGGTTCGCACGTCGAACGCCTCCGCCGCACAGATTCAGGATTTCTCCGACGGCGCGGGTAAGAAATTCTACGAGCACGTCGCCGAGCAGGTAGCGGCGTGCGGTGGCGGGGGGCTTCTGGGCCGACGAGGTTATAGCTGCCTCGGCGCGGTGGTCGCCGCGACGTATCCCGACGAGGCCCGCAGGCTGCGACAAATCATGCCGCAGCAGATCTTTCTCGTGCCCGGCTACGGCGCGCAGGGCGCTTCGGCGGCCGATTGCACAGCGGCCTTCAAACCCGACGGCGCCGGCGCCGTCGTCAACGCCAGCCGGTCGATTATCTTCGCGCATGAAAAAGCCAACCGCGGCGGCGACTGGAAACGGGCCGTTGAAGACGCCGCCAAAGCCTTCGCAGACGACATACGAAACGCACTCCCGTGAGCCGAGCACGTTACAACACGCAGATGTTCGCACTGCGCAAGCCGCCGCCGGGTCAAATCGAACTTGCCGGGCGACGCTATCGGCTGCTGCGGGTTTTCAAGCACGATTTCTTCGCAGCCACGTGCCTGTACGAGGCCGAAAACGGCCCCGCGCCGAATGGAATAAACAAAATCGTCGTGAAGTTCGGGCGGTCGCAGGGCTTTTGCGGCATTCCGCTTTCCTGGTACGGCCGGCTGCTGCGGGCACACGAAGAAGCTGTCTACAAGGCGCTGGCGAACGTAAAAGGCGTGCCGCGATGGGTGGGGCGGTTCGGTGAAACCGGCTATGCAATCGAATACGTCGAGGGCAGGCCGCTGGACCATGTAACCGTTCCCACGGCGAGATTCTTCGACGACCTGCGGCGGGTCTTCGACGAAATCCACGCCCGCGGCGTAGGCTACTGCGATGCGAATAAGCGATCCAACATACTCGTTGCGCCTGGCGGCGAACCGTTTTTGGTGGACTATCAGCTTGCCGTCCGCCGGCGCGACGACCTGCCCTGGCCGCTGCGGACGATCATCGGGCGCATCGTCCGCAGCGCAGCCAAAATGGACCTGTACCACGTTTACAAGCACAAACGCCGGATGCTGCCGGATAAGCTGACGCCGGCCGAGCTTGCCCTGTCGCACCGGCGGGGCGTGCTGCACACGCTGCACCGCAGGGGCACCGACCCATGGCGATGGCTTCGCCGCCGGCTCCTGCGGCAACGGCACCGCAAGGGTGCGCTGCAAAGCCCCACAGCCGAGCTGGAAGACCACTATCAGCCCGAAAAGGCCACCTGGCGAGAAAGCTAAAGGGTTCATGCCATGAAAGCGATGGTCCTTCAGGAGATCGCGGCGATTGACAGTTCGCCGCTGAAGCCGACTGACCTGCCCGACCCTCTGCCCGCCCCGGGTGAGGTTCGCCTGAAGGTCAGTTGCTGCGCAATCTGCCGGACGGACCTGCACGTCATCGAGGGCGAACTGCCGCGGCAAAAGATGCCGATTATCCCCGGCCATCAGATTGTCGGCGTGGTGGACGCACTCGGTGAAGGCTGCAAGCGGCTGAAGCCAGGCCGGCGCGTCGGCGCCGCCTGGCTGCGTCATACCTGCGGGCAGTGCGCCTTCTGCAAGAGCGGGCGGGAAAACCTCTGCCGGTTGCAGCGTTTCACCGGCTATCACGCCGACGGCGGATACGCCACGCAAGCCGTCGTGGCGGAGGACTTCGCCTACGATATGCCCGATGTATTCAGCGACGTTGAGGCTGCGCCGCTTCTGTGCGCGGGCATCGTGGGCTATCGTGCGTTCAGGCGGTCCCGGCCGAGGGACGGCGGCACGCTGGCAATCTACGGCTTCGGCTCCAGCGCGCACGTGATTATCCAGATCGCGCTGCGCCGCGGCATGAAGGTGTACGTGGTTACTCGCGGAGAATCTCACCGCCGACTGGCCCGCGAGATGGGTGCCGCATGGGCGGGCGAAAGCGCCTCGGACATGCCCGTTAAGGTCCAAAGCGCCGTTATCTTCGCCCCGACCGGCGAACTGGTTCCACCGGCCCTGGCGGCGCTGGAAAAGGGCGGCACGCTGTCGCTTGCCGGCATCTACATGACGCCGATTCCCGAAATGGACTACGAGAAACACCTCTTCTACGAGCGCGAAATCCGCTCGGTAACCGCCAACACGCGCGACGACGGCCGGGAACTGCTCGCCGAGGCGGCCAAGTCCTGCGACAAAAACCCCATCCGTCCGCACACGACCGTCTACCCGCTGGCCGAGGCCAATCGTGCATTGCAGGACCTCAAGCACGACCGCATCAACGGCACGGGCGTCCTGACAACAACCTAGAGCGTTTTTGAACTACTCCAGAAGGGCTTCCGTCTGAAGGTTTGTGTGGTCATCAATCCATTCGACCTCGCCGCCGAGGAAAAGCACGTTGAACCCTTCGCCGGCGTGAAATGCCCCTATCGGGTCGAAGCTCCAGGTCAGGCCCCACTGGTCGGACATGAGCAGGGCGCCGGGATGGTCCGTGATCTTATGCGGCACCGGGCCGGCGGCCCCGCGATGCAGATAATAATATTCGATGTGTCCGTAGGCCCAGTTCGCATCGGTATTCAGCTCGGTATGGGCCGGGCAGTAAAAGACGTCCCGTGCCGAGAGATAGTCGGAATACATGGAATTAACCAGCATCGCCTTGCCGCCGAGGGTGGCTTTATAGGTAATCCCGTCGGCATAGCCCTTGGGCAGCCAGCCGTCCCAATCGTTGGCGTAGGTCGAGAAGCCGACGGCGAACTGCTTCAGGTGTGTCTTGCAGACCGTCGTCTTGGCCAGGTCCCTGGCCTTGTTTAACGACGGCAGCAGCAAGGACACCAGCAGCGAGATAATGGCAATGACCACAAGAAGCTCTATGAGGGTAAAAGCGACGCGGCCCATTCTCGCAAGGAGCTGTTGGCTGTGAGGGATATTACTGCGGTTTTTCTTCACAGATCGCAATTGCATGAACCTGTGCTCCATAATCATCCTGGGGGGAGGCGTCGCCGATCCTGACAAAGAGAGACTTGTCGTAGTACGACTTGGGGATCTCCCAGCGAATCAAAGCCCGATGGGCCTTGTCTTTGGAACAGAAAAGCTCTTTGAAATCTTCACCGTTCCGGGAGACGGCGATCTTATAGTCCGAGGAGATTCGGATATTGAGTGTCATCGGTCCGGTGTGGCGCAACTTGGCCGGCGGGAAGCGGTAGACCAACGCCGCCCGGCGGTCCACGAACCGGTACCCGCCCTCGCCCTCGATTTTCCCGACGCCGTAGTCCTCGACGATGAACTTCTGATCGTCCAGCGGGCATCGCACGAAGAGCAAGGCGCCCGCGGAAGTCCCTTCCGCCATGTTACGCAACCGGCGCCTTAACGGTCGCTGGCGGGAGGCAGTGTCCTGCTCGCTCATTGACTCGTCGTAGACGGGATAATCTTCGGGCGCTATTTCCGGCACGGCGAGACCGTCGAGCGCGACGGCCAACGTCCGGAGATACGGGCCGTTCACCCCAGCCTCGACGATGCGAAAACCCTTGAAGGAATCCTCGAACGGCGAACCGGTTGACGGGGTCGAGGAAAAGAACACGTTCTTCCGCCGCCAATAGCTGCTTGTGTGGACGTGGCCGCAAAAAACGTAAAAGTTCTTACCCTCGCAGGCCTGCATGCATTCGAGCAGGTCTTGCGGTTCTCTCAGCATTATGCCGTTCAGCCAGGTCTGCCCTGTGGGAAAGACGTGGTGGTGCAGGCAGACAACCACGTTCGCCGGCCCGGCCCCAAGAGCGGCGAGGTCTTCCTTGAGCCAGGAAAGTTGCTCGCCGGCGACACGCCCCCAACCATGACCCGGTACGGAAGAATCCAGTACGACGAAATGCCAACCCTTATGGTCGAAGGAATAATACCTCCGCTTCATGCCCAGCAACTCACGCGCGCCTTCATAGCCGATGCCGACAAGCAGTGCGTCGTGGTTTCCCATGACGGGCCAGAGGGGCCGTTTGAGCGGGGCGAGCGTCTCTTTGGCAAGCCGCCACTGCTCGGCGGCGCCAAGCTCCGTTATGTCTCCCAGCAGGATGACAAAGTCCGGTTCGGGCTGAAGGGCGTTGACTTTCTTGATCGCCTCGGCGAGATATTTGGCTTGGTTCGGTTTGTCCAGGTTGATATGGTGTCGGCCAGCAGGACGAAACAGAAGGTCTCACCAGGCGGGGCGGGCTGCTTCTTCTCCGGCCAGACAGACTGGGCCTCGGCGGGTTGCGATTGCGAGACCTTCCTGGCCGCACCTTTTCCGGGGCCGCTTACGATCCTCAAATCGTCGAGATAGAGCTGCTCTCCATCTGTCCACTGGGCGTCCCGGTCCGGAATGAGCCGAATCATGAGGCTCGAGACCTCGCGCAGGTTCACGCCCTTTTTCTGGAAATCCGCAAGGGGGATAACGACCTTCGTCCAGGCGTCTTTCTCGGTAATCTGCGCGTGGAACGGCAGCGTGAGGGCGTCGTCCCTGCCGTCGTTGAGGCGGATGCCGTGATAGAAGTCGGGATGCGGCGTTTTTATCCGGAATTCCAGCCGGCCGGCAACGGGCCAACTCCTTGGCGCGGCGAACGACTTCCAGGCAAAGGCCATGCCTTCCGGCTCTTGCACGGTTATCTTCAGGCAGGCGCCGCCCTCCGCCGGCGCATCGGTACTGACAGCCAGCAGTGTATCGGCGAAACGGCTGTCCTTATCACCGTGCCAGTCGTCGATGACACCATGGTTGAAGTCGTCAATTACCTCGTCGGACCAAGCGCACTGCGTACAGGCGGCCAGAACGGCCGCGCACAATAAAACCTTTCTCACCACCGAGTTCCTTTCAGCCGTGGACCACTGAACAGATACGACACTGACCTGAAATAAGCTGCTATCTTCTTTTCTTGGACAGTCCAACGAAGAAGGCGCCGGCCGCCAGGATAGCCAACGTGCCCGGCTCGGGAATCAGGCTGAATTCATCGACCAGGATTATTTCTCCGTCTGCCCAGACGTCGGGCTCCGTGATGCTAATCCGAAGTTCGCTGACGGCGCTGACGGCCTCAGCCGGGAACGAAGAAAGCGGCATGGTAATCTTCGTCCAGGTGTCGGAAGAAAGAATCTGGTCGTCGAATGGAACAGAACTGTCAGCGGCTCGAAACTTGACACCGTGTCAGTAGTCGGCGTGCGGCGTTTTAATCCAGAAAACCAGGTCAGTATAGGCACTCCAGTCTTCCGCCGGGCTGAACGGCCGCGACCAATAGGAAGCGCCGGCCGGCGTGTCGAGTTCAACCTCAAGCGAATAGTTCGTCCCGTTTGCACCGTCTGTGGACACGCTCAGGATGCTATCGCCGTAACCGGTGCTTCCGACCCAATCATCGACAGTATTGTCCTCAAAGTCGTTGAGGACCAGCTCGGCGTGGACGGGCGCGGCCCACACGGCCAACATGCCAACCAGTACAAACATTAACGGGTGTCTCATTGCTGTTCTCCTTTCTTTCCTTTCACTAAAAACCTGTCTCGAAAGTCCTCTGCCTTTCACTTCTTTCTCCTTTTGGCAAATATGCGACATTCGCTTTGCCGGCTACGCGCCGGCTTCATGTCTGATTCAGACGCTCTTATACTCTCACACTCGAATCCTGTTGTTTGGTTGTCATAAACGCCTCGACGACTCGCGCACGACTAGTTCACCTGGAACGACAACCCGGGGGCGGACGGGTTGAGCGGGATTTTTGATTCTGGAAATCAACAACCTGGCCGCCTCTTCGCCGAGCCGGCGGACGTTCAAACGAACGGTTGTCAGCTCCGGCCGTGTGCGCTGACATATCATGTTGTCGTTCATTCCCACCACGGATACGTCGCCGGGCACGGCCAGGCCTCGCTTTTGCAGCGCGTGCATGACGCCCGCCGCCAACACGTCATCATCAGCCATGACGGCCGTCGGCGGCTGGGGGGACGACCATAATTCTTCCACCAATTCCTCGGCGGGCCGTTTCGGAATGAAACCTTCGTCGTATCCGACCAGGTCTGTCGGTTTGGCTCGGGCCGCGGCCATCGCTTCGTGATAACCACGCCTTCGATCCTCAAAGACGTGCCGGCTCGCCGGGCCGGTCAGGTGGGCGATCCGCCGATGGCCCAGGTCCAACAGGTGTTGTGCAGCCAGGCGTGCAGCGGATATACTGTCGCTGCCGACACTGTCGCATTGGTTATTCGGATCGGGCCTGCCAATTGCGACAAACGGAATGCGCGAAGACCCGACTATTTCCAAACGCGGGTCGTCTTTTTGAGGCCCTGTTATAATAAGCCCATCGATCCGTCCGCTGTTTATCAGTTCGCGGTAAAGGTTCAGATTCCGCTCCGGCTCAGCCGGACATTCCAGTTCAATCAGGACGTGATAGCCAAGTCTTGAGGCAGCGGTATACAGACCCGGCAGAAGGTCCGCGGCAAACCCGCCCGTCTGCCCCTGCGAAAACTGCTTCTCGCCGGCAAACATGCAGATCGTGTTGGTTTGTCGTGTTCGCAAGGCTCTGGCCGCCGCGTGGGGCACGTAGCACAACTCCTTCGATGCTTGTAGGACGCGCCGGCGCGTGGCGGGGGAATAGCTCGGATGGTCCGGGGCCGCCAGTATCTGATACGCACTGGACCTGGAGACGCCCGCTTTCATCGCTACATCAGTAACTGTCGCCGGTGCCGTTGCCATCCTTGCTGTTCCCGTCCTTCCTGCTACCATGACGTTCATCATGACGTTATGAAAAGCATTCTACTCCTATAATCGCCGCAAGTCAACTGAAAAATACGGCCTTGCCCACTGAATTTTTTCGCCCGAGAGCAAACTCTGGAAGCTTCGTAGCGGCTTGCCTTTAGGGCCGGATATTGTGGTTTATCGCAGGCGCACCACGTTTGGCGGCGTTCGGCACTTCGGTCGTGCTCGCCATAAGCCCTTTGCCTCTCTGAAGATATAGCCACGCGCCGTAATAATTAGCGTTACTTAAGTCCCCCATCGTTTTCCGCCGATATCACATTGGGCAAACGAGTGCTCGGCTGTCGGAAATGAAATGAGCTATCCGATGGACAAGGCGTATGGCATTTTGGCGAATCTGATGGAGGTGTTGATCTTCGCCGCCGGCGCAGCACTGATGGTCCTCGCGGCGAACATCCTCCTCTAGGCTTTTCGATTCGCAAGGGTCTGCTTACCTTGGCCTTACAGATCCCCGTTGCACTCGGCGAGGATCCGCTGCAACTGCACCAACCCGCCAATCCGATAGCGAGCCCCGGCCTTTCCGTTGGCGTACCGGCCGGAAGGGTCCTTCAAGACTGAAATCATCCCCACGCGGTTCGCGCCCCGGATATCAGCCTGTGGCGAGTCGCCGACGAAGACGGTTTCTTCCGGCTGAAGTTCCGCCTGTTGCAGCGCCGCGGCGAAGATCTTCGGGTTTGGCTTGCGATAGCCCACGTTGCACGAATAAATGCGCGTGGGCAGCAGTTCCAGCAGACCTTCGCGCTGTAGATGGCGGTCGAGGACCTCGCCGGGAATAAACGTGTTGGAGACCACGCCCAGCTTCAGGCCTTCGTCACGAAAAGCCTGGAGCATTTGGCGAACGCCTTCCTCGAGCTTGCCGGACTCACTCAGCGGCTTGTACCAGAGCCAGGCCAGCTCCACTGTCTGGTCGCGCGTAAGCGTCTGGCCCATGCGGCTGCTCAGCCGGCCTATTACGTCCAGAGCGTTGAACTCCCTGCCGGTTAGATGGCTCTTGAAATAGTGCCACCGAATGGTCCAAAGCTGCAAACGATGGTACTTTGTGAAAGACGGCAGCGGTTGGCGATGTTCCCTGAGATAATCGTACGCCAGGTGCGTGCCCGACTCGAACAGACCGCGTATGTCCACGTCGCCGAAATCCAGCAATGTGTCGCCCAGGTCGAACAAAACGCCTTTGATTTTGCGAATAGTCATTTTCTCACCGGCCGGCCTGCAAACAGGCCGTTACACTACACGATACAACCGGCGAATTCAGTTTGCAATGAGCCTGTTCACGTCGCATCGCTGATGTGGGCCGGGTCGTCGCTACACTTTGCATAAAAAACCTCCGGCCAAAACCTTACGGCTAGACCGGAGGTTGCCACGGCTAGAAAGCAGCCGTTTCTCGTAAGCCCGCACTGCGGGATTGTCTCATGCTGCCAAATCGTGAATATACCAACAGACTTCCACCGTGTCAACTAAATCCCAATAGCCGGCAGGGCGGGTAATTGTGTGCAACTCTTTGGATTATCGCGACTTATATCATAAAATTTTTTGCTTCGGCAGGAAGTATCTTGATATTTACGGGCATTTGCTGTTACTATAAAAAGGTAGAGGAGCAACGGTATGTCTGAACCGGAAGGCTTGCGACAGAACATAGAATCCCTTAGCGCCCGGATTATCTCGATCCGGGACTCTCTTTGACCTTCCTCGCCGCCAGCGGGAATTGACCGCACTTGAGCAGCAGATGTCGCGCCCGAACTTCTGGGACGATCCGGACTCTGCCCAGAACGTGGTCGCAGACCTGAAAGCCGCCAAGGCCGTCGTAGCACCGGTAACGGCGATGTGCGGCCGGATCGACGACCTTCAGACGCTCTATGAACTGGCCGCCGAAGCCGACAGCGACGAG
This sequence comes from Planctomycetota bacterium, assembly GCA_034189755.1. Taxonomy (GTDB): domain Bacteria; phylum Planctomycetota; class Phycisphaerae; order SM23-33; family SM23-33; genus JAXIHJ01. Next base: position 8,353 of record JAXIHJ010000101.1, on the reverse strand, counting down.
ACCTTTGCCGAGGCCGCCGCCGAGGCTGTCGAACTGGCCAAAGACGTCGAGCGGTTGGAGGTGCGCACATTGCTTTCGGGTCCGCACGATGCGGGCAACTGTTACTTTTCCATCCACGCAGGCGCCGGCGGGACCGAAAGCTGCGACTGGGCGCAGATGCTGCTGCGGATGTACCTGCGGTACTTCGAGCGCAGCGGCTGCGCCGCCCAGGAGGTCGACCGCACGGACGGCGAAGAAGCCGGTATCCGCTCGATAACGCTGAACGTTCGCGGCCCCTATGCTTACGGGCAGCTTTCCTGTGAGCGCGGCGTGCATCGGCTGGTCCGCATCAGCCCGTTCGACGCCCAGAACCGACGCCATACCAGCTTCGCGTCCGTCGACGTGCTGCCGGAGCTGGCCGACGTTGAAATCGACATCGACTGGGCGAAAGACATACGCGAGGACACCTTCCGCTCCAGCGGCGCCGGCGGTCAGCACGTCAACAAAACCTCCAGCGCCGTGCGATTGACGCACCTGCCGACCGGCCTGGTTACTCAATGCCAGAACGAGCGGTCTCAGCACAAGAACCGCGCCGAGGCCCGCAAGATGCTCGGCGCCAAGCTATACCAGTACGAGCAGGCCAAGCGCGACGCGGAACTGGCGAAGATGTACGGCCCCAAGGGTGAAATCGCCTTCGGTAGTCAGATACGTTCCTATGTGCTTTATCCCTATCAGCTCGTCCGGGACGAGCGGACCGAGCTGAAAAGCCCGCACACCGACCGCGTGCTGGACGGCGACATTCAGGATTTTGTCGATGCCTATCTGCGTCAACGTGCCTGCCGAGAAGGCTAAGAGTCCATTAGTAGGGGCCACGCAGCAGTGGGCTTGTTTGAATAAGTGGTTTCTGGCATACTGAATGGGTATAAAATTAGGATGAGCTGATTTATTTCAGAACTAAGGCTGAAATGAATCAGCCGGGCTGGCTTCGATCAAGGAGAGCAGCGATGATTAAAAGTTGCCCTGTTATCTTCTGTCTGGTTTGTTGTCTTTTTGGGTCACAGGTTTTTGGTCAGGCGGGGTTTTCTGACAAAGCCGTCGAAAAGGCCATTGACGGCGGCATTAAGTTCCTCTGGTCCCGCCAGCAGGGCAACGGTAGCTGGCCCGCCATGCAGCAATATACTGTAGGCCCCAGCGCATTGGTGGTCTATGCGCTTCTGGAAAGTGGTGCCAGCGTTCAGGAGCCGCGCATGGTCAATGCTCTGCGATTCCTGCGGGACGGACAGACCAATAGAACCTATTCGCTGGGCCTGCGGGCTAACGTCTGGCTGGCTGCAAGCAGGCAGGACAACAAGTACCTCCAGCAGCTTCGAAAGGACGTCGAATTACTATGCAAGTCCACTGCCAATGGCAGCTACACCTACACCTCCATGGGCGACCACAAGAGCAGCGGCGACAATTCCAACAGTCAGTACGGCCTGCTTGGCGTCTGGGCGGGCGCACAGGCGAACCTGGAGGTTCCCAAGCAGTACTGGTGGCTGGTAATGCAGCATTGGCTGAACTGTCAGTACGACGACGGCGGCTGGTCGTACACCACCGGCCAGCCGAACAGCGCAGCGGCCATGTCCACCGCAGGTGTGGCAAGCCTTTACGTCTGTTTCGACAACCTCTTCTCAGATGGGTTCGTAAAGTGCGACGTCAACACGGAGTTCAAGCCCATCAAGGCCGGCTTGCTCTGGTTCGACCGAAACTTCGCCAAGACGTTCCAGGGGAAGGTGCCTCTTGGCCACAGCGACCTGTACTACTACCTCTACGGCGTGGAGCGTGTGGGGCTGGCCAGCGGATACAAATACTTCGGCACAGCCGACTGGTACAAGATCGGCGCCACCGAACTGCTTCGCCGCAGCTCGAGCGGCGGCTGGGCCGGCGGCAAATGGGGCAACGACGTGAGCACGGCCTTTGCCCTGCTGTTTTTGCTTAGAGGCAGGCACCCGATCCTGTTCAACAAGCTGGAGTTTCACGGCGACTGGAACAACCGTCCCCGCGACTTAGCTTCACTGACCCGCTGGATGAGCCGAACGTTCGAGAAAACGGTGAACTGGCAGATTATCAATCTCCGCGTCCCGGTCAGCGAGTGGCATGACGCCCCGATTCTGTATATTTCAGCCTCGAAAGCCCCGGAGTTCACGGACCAGGATATCAAAAAGCTGCGAAGGTACGTCTGGCAGGGCGGAACACTGTTGTCGGTCAGGGAGTGTGACGGCAAGGGATTCGGCGACGGCATCCGGAAGGTCTACAAAAAACTGTTTCCGGATTATGAGATGACGCCCTGTCCACAGGATCACGAGTTGTACTCGGTGTATTTCCCGCTTCGCAGCAGGCCTAAATTGCACACGATCAGCAACGGTGTCCGTTCATTGGTGATTCATACGGATGAAGACTTATCGCGGAGTTGGCAGCTTCGCAACCTCGCGACGGAGAAGTGGGCGTTTGAGTCGGCGGCGAACGTGTTCATGTATGTAACGGACAAGGGTGTGCTGCGTCACCGGGGCACGAGTCCCTGGCCGGAGGCTAAAAAACTGGAAAATCCGACGCCGTTCAAGTTGGCGAGGTTGAAACACTCGTCGAACTATGACCCGGAACCGCTGGCGTACGAGCGGTTCGCCCTGCGGATGGGCAACGAGGAGAACGTAAAGCTCCAGGTCCTCGGCCCGATAGAAATAAAGAAGCTTCCGGAGGCCAAGGTGAAACTTGCGGTAATGAGCGGCACGGGCGAGTTTCACGTAACGGACGAGGAGAAGGAGGCCCTGAAGCAGTTTTTGGCCGCAGGCGGCACGCTGGTGATCGATGCGGCGGGCGGGTCGAGCTCGTTTGCAGCTTCTACGGAGAAGCTTCTGGCGGACATGTACGGAATTCGCGCGATTCGCCGCCTGGCGACGACCTCGCCGATTTACGACGTTAAGGATCATGAAATCCAGCGGGTGAAGTATCGCCGCCGGACGGTAAAGGCCCTGGGCCCCCGGAAGGAACCGGTCCTTCAGGCGGTGCTTTTGGACACCACCGGCACGAGTCGTCCCGCGGTGCTGTACAGCCGGCAGGACCTGACGGCCGGCCTGGTTGGCTATCCTGCGTATGCAGTGGATGGGTACGCCCCGGAATCCGCGTATGAAATAATGCGGAACATTGTCTTGTACGTACTCAGCCAGCCGGATGCCAAGCCCGCCTCCCAGCCGGCGAAGCCGGACAAGTAGGCTCGCCGAGCTTTTTTGGTCTGTCCGTTCAGCGGCTTTTTCGGCCGATGAGAGCGCGGAGCGTTCTGGTGGTTATCAGTACGCCGGCCCCGGTCAGAGAAAAAGCAAGCCCGGTAGCGTGCAGTGCGGCACGTGCAGCCGGCCCGGTTACAGCCCCCGCCGCAGCCACGATGATAACGCCTGCGGCAGCCATCACCGCAGTAACTGCGCCCAAAAGTTTTCCGCCGGCCGGTTTCGGGCAAAGCCAGTGTCTCGCGGCCAGGTGCGCCACGATGGACATCCCCGCCAGCACCGCCATCTGCATCGCGTAACCGTGGACGTACAGGTTCCAGACCCGCTGTCGCCAGACCGTTGCAAGTAGCAGCGATGCCGGCAAGCAGGCGCAGGTCAGAAGAGTTCGTCCTCTTCCACGGAGGAATATCGCTCCGGCCAGGACAGCCGCCGCCGGAACCCGCAGGTCGCCAATCAACCGGCCCGGCACGGGCGCAGCACCGTGGTCCAGCAGCCAGCATACACCGCCGGAGGCCGACAGGACGCCAGAGACGCATAAGGCGGCGAAGAGGTTCTGCCGACTGGTGAATTTAACGCCTCGCCTGGCGGCGACTTCCAGTACCAGCAGGTCCAGCATTATTACGCTGTACACGGCGGCGACCAGCAACATGCGCGCGATAAGAAGAGGCATTTCGGACATCAACAGCCAGTTCTCGAAGACCTCCGGCGGTACGGAAATGTATCGCTGGTCGAACTGCGCACGCAAGGCCCACAAGGCCAGGGCGGCCGTTACCGGTGTAACGATCAGGCTGGGCAAACGCAACAGCGCCACCAGCGAAGCGTTCACCAGGCCGAGCGCCAGGCCCGCCGCAGCGCCGGCTGCAAATGACCAGCCGATGCTTACGCCGCCTTTGATCAGCACGGCGGCGGTGATGCCGCCCAGCGCGGTGTTAATCCAGACGCTCAGATCGATCGCCCCGCACCGCAGCGCCAGGCAAAATGCCATCACGGGCAGCAGGTAATACGAGGCCATCTGGCCGGCTATATCGGGGAGATACGGCGTTCCATCCGCCTGCCAGACGGGCAGGAGCACCGCCGCCAGAGCGATTATCAACCCGACGCCGATTGCGTCGAACACATAGGGCCTGGCGATCATTGGCGGACGAAGCCAGGACTCTAAAGACAGTTTTTCGCGTTTGAAATCGTCTCTGTCCTCAAGGGCAAACAAGGCATATTCCTCATGGTTTACCGGGGCCGACGGCCTTGAGGCCTGATGCGACAACCATTACAAAAAATGCGCTAATCGAGCAGGTTGTGCGGCGCTGCGCTTAGCCGATCCTCTTCCGGATATTTTCCAGCCGATCGCGGGCATCTTTGTAATTGTAGTCGATCTGAGTGACCTGAGAGTACTGCTCCTGCGCCTTTTCCAACTGGTCCATTTGTTCCAGTACGCCGCCGTAATTGTAGCGTATTTCCTTGATTCGCGCTTCTGTCATTTCGGTTTCCAGGGCGCGCTCGTAGGTGTCGGCGGCCTCGCGGAGCAGACCTTTTTGGGCGAAGCATTGCCCCAGGAGGTTCAGGGCATGCAGGTGGCGGTGCGGATCTCGCTGGGCCTGTTGGAGTGAGGCAATCGCATCGTCATACTTGCCGGCTGCGTACTGTCTTCGGCCGAGTTCGAACTTCAGTGCCAGGTCGGTAGGATAGTTTGCCGCCCGCTCGACATATTCACCCAGTTCGAATTTCAGTTGTCGTTTCGTGTGGTCGGCCGCGGCGGACTTGTCGCCGGCGGCTACGAGTTTGCGATATTTACGCGTCATTTGGCGGATGCGAATGTCACCGATGCGCATCTTGAACTGGTAGGCCTTGGTGTCGGTGTGAGCCTTGGCCAGCACGTCGATTGCCTCGTTCTCGTAGCTTTCGTCTTCAAATTTCAGCAGCGCATCGACCAGGGCGTTGACCTTTCCCGGTACGGTCGGGGATTCAAGGTACTCCTTCCGGGCGTTGTCGATCTGCTTTTCAAGGTAGGACTGCTGCTTGACCAGGGAGTCTTCACTGATCAGGTCCTTCTGCTTGTCCATGTCACGGACGCTCTTGATGAAATCGCCATCCTCACCGTACCTGCCCTGCTGGATGGTGTACTTGGCCGACAGTTCCTTGAGAGCCTCGGTGATCTTCTGATCGTTCGGCGCCAACTGATGGGCCATCTCGCAGGCTCTTAGAGCCGCGGTGTATTCTTCGATGTCGTGGTAGGCCGTAATCACCGTCGCCAACACGCTCCTGCGAGGCTTGCCCTGACGCTGGGTTTCGAGAAGGATGTCGCAAATCCACTTGACGACGTCGCGCAGCTTCAGCGAGATTACGGCCCTGAGCAGTTGTATCATATAGGAAACGGAACCAGGCTCCTTCGCCAGGAGGTACTCGGCATTGGAGAGACTGACCAGGGGGTCCTTGGTGGGCCTGCGTTTCAGTTGCTCCATAATTCCCGGCCCCTTGCCGCCCTGGGCCTTTCGTTTCAGAGATACTTCCCGCAACGGTTTGTGCCCGCGTTCGATATTGTCCGGTTCGCGGGATATGCCCTCGATGTACAGTTCGATGGCGAAGTCCCAGTTGCCGGTCTCGGCGACCTGGTCGGCGCGGTCAAAGAAGACCTTGCCCTTGCCCGTAGAGTCGGTCTCATTTGTGTCTGTCTGTGTCATTTATGCCCTGGTTCTTATCACACACTTTTTATCTTTAGATACGCAAATGTAATAAACCCTCGACTTCATGGCAAGCAAAGTTAGCTGCGCTGAGGCTCTCAGGTTCGTCATGTCTGTAGCCTCAACGCGTTGGCCAGGGCGAGGAATTTTTTCGGCGGGACATTTTCGGCCCGGTGAGTCCGTTCGATTTCCGCCGCCTCCAGAGCTGCGGCGAAGGCTCCGGCGGAGCAGACGGCGTCGCAGCGGCGGATTACCGAGCCGATTTGTTTTCGGCGCTGCCCGAAGGCCAGCGAAAGCACGGTCTGTAGCGCCGTTGCATCTTTTAATCGTTCGGCGGCGGCGGAGTCAAAATCGATGCGGACGATCCTGCCGGGCACCTTAGGCCTGGGCCAAAATGCCTGCGGCGGCACGGTCGGGCCGAGCGTGCACCGGCCCAGCAGGGCCGTGATTACACTAACCGGGCCGTAGTCGTTGGTAAGGGGCTTGGCGGTCAGCCGATCGGCCAGCTCGCGCTGCACGGTGAACGTCAGCCGCTCAAACATGCACGAGGCCGGATCGCCTCGGCAGGCCCGCCATGAGTTCAACAGGCATTCCACCAGCAGGGGTGTGGCGATGTTATAGGGCAGGTTGGATACCAGATGGGCGGCGTTTCTCAACTCGGCCAGGACCGCCGCCGAGATAGCGTGCTTGCCGGTCAGGACGTCGCCGTGGATCAGCACCAGGTTCTTTTGCAGGACATGTTCGGCGAAGCGGTCACGCAGCAGCTTGTGTAAGCCTCGGTCGATCTCCACTGCAACGACCCTGTCCGCCACGCCCAAAAGCTCACCGGTCAGCGAACCGGTTCCGGGACCTACTTCCAGTACATTTCGGCCGGCCGGCTCGGCCAGAGTCAGCAGCTTGGCCATCAGGTTCTGATCAATCAGGAAGTTTTGGCCGAGTTGTTTCAGCGGCGTCAGGCTCGCCGCCTTGAGCAGCCCGCGAATCTCATGGAGCGTCTGCATGATTCAGCCTTCGGCTATCAGTTCCGGGTCAATACAGGGGCGGTATTCACTTTGTTTCGAGGCTGACGGGTGATAGCTGAATGCTTCTACACGTCCAGGTTCTTGACCTCCAGGGCGTGTTCCTCGATGAAGTTCCGCCGGCGTTCAACGTTGTCCCCCATCAGCAGGCTGAACAGCCGTTCGGCTTCCTCGGCCTCTTCAGCCTTGACGCGCAGCAACACGCGCCGGGCGGGGTCCATCGTGGTTTCCCACAACTCATCAGCATTCATTTCACCCAGGCCCTTGAATCGCTTGATTTCGATGTCCTTAGACCCGATCTGACGAACGCCCGGAACAATGCCGGCGACGTTGTCCAGGTCCAGTTTCAAGCCGTCGGCGTTTTCCAGAACGTACTTGGCCGGGTCCTTCTGGCCGGTGACGGACTCCTGTCGCGTAAGGAAGTAGTCCTCGATGCTTAATTTCATCTTCTTCAACCGCGCGAGGATCTTCTCGATATCTCTGACCTCGTGCAACTCGGCCTGCTTCTGGATGCGTGGAGTTTCGGCGACCTCCGGGGGCTCGGCTTGTTTTTTGTCGTCGGTTTGCCCGGGCTTGTCGTCTGAAGATGGTTCCGGTTGCGATTTTTCGATAGAGGCCGAATCGGTGGAACTCGCGGAAATCTTCTCGATGGTATCTTCATATTCCTTCGCCGAGTGGCAAAAGATATCCCGGCCGTCCAGGAGGGCCCAGTGTGTAGGCAATTTTTCGCCGGAGGACACTTTCTTGCGGTTGGCCATCAGTTTGGCGAAATCCAACCCGCGCCGCTCGATGATATGGACCTTTTCGGCTAGTTGTTCCAGCACGTCGATCAGGTCGCGCAGCTTGGCCCCGTTGAATTCCATGATCAGCTTCGTCTGAGACGTATCACGTTTGGAGGCCGCCTTTCGACCGGAGGCGCCGATTCGTTTGGGGCGGGTGGACAAGTCGAAGACCCGCAGCGACGTGCCCTCCAGGCCGAGGCTTATCAGCGACTGCCGCATCTGGCGTTCGTCCAGGACATATTCCTTGTGTTTTTTTCGCTTCACCAGGTACAGCGGCGGCTGGGCGATGAATACGTGCCCCTCGAGAATCAGTGGCTTCATGTGCCGGTAAAAAAACGTAAGCAGCAGCGTCCGGATGTGACTGCCGTCGACATCGGCGTCGGTCATGATGATGACCTTGCCGTAGCGAAGCTTGGTCAGGTCGAATTCGTCGTTGCCGATACCGCAGCCCAGGGCGGAGATGATTTTTTGTATCTCCGAGAAGTTCAGTATCTTATCCAGCCGGGCTTTTTCGACGTTGATGATCTTGCCGCGCAGCGGCAGGATAGCCTGGATGGCGGAATCTCGCCCCTGCTTGGCCGGTCCACCCGCCGAGTCGCCCTCGACTAAGAACAGCTCGGTAGAGTTGCGGTCGCGCG
>JAXIHJ010000100.1:0-15488 GCA_034189755.1 Planctomycetota bacterium | reverse complement strand
AGCGGCGCATGGAGCCTGGCTTTGTGTGTTCCTGTCGCCCTTGAAGGCCGGACCGCGGGTGTCTGTAAAGCTGTGCTGGATATGTCCGGCTGGATCGAGAATGTCGACCGGGTCGTAGCCGGCATGGGAGCTGTGGCTATATTGGTGCGCGACGACGGCAAAATCATCTACCGCCGCGACATCGAGCCACTCACCAAAACAATGAAACTCTGGGGCGGCCAGATTGCCGACGCCAAAGTTTCCGGATGGCGCATCGCGGGAAACGATATTCAGGCCTTTGCGCCCATCAAACTGCCACAGAAGCTTGGGCACCTGGAGACGGAGATGCCCAACTGGCTGCTGGTGCTGCACTTGCCGGAAAAGCAAGCGCTGGGCGCGGTCTATCAGGTAAGCGTTGTGATGCTGATAGTCGGGCTGGTGGTTATTTTACTAATCTTCCTGGGTGGTCTTTGGCTGATTGACCGCAGCGTCACGCGGCGTATCCGGCGGATGGCGCAAGCCGCCCGAAGCGTCGCCCGGGGCGACCTGGCGCACCGAATCCAGCCCGATTGGGCGGGCAGAAGGCTGCTCGGCCGGGATGAAATCGACCGGCTGGCCGCCGACTTCAACGAGATGGTCGATCGCGTACAGCAGTCGCACGAGGCCCTAAAGAGCGCCAACGAATTAAAAATGAACTTCATTCGAATCGCCGGCCACGAACTGCGCACGCCCGTCAGCTACATCCTCGGCGTGGGCAAGCTGCTGCGATACAGCACAAGCCCGGAAAAACTGCTCCACGCGCTGCAAACCGTCAGCGCCAGGGCCAAACGCCTCGATGAGATTATCAAGGCCATGTTCAAGATTATGCCCGATCAGCGCTATAGCGCCGAGCTTCGCTACGGTGCGGTGAACGTTTCGGAGCTGATGGAGGAAGTTTACATTGATATGTTCCCCTTCGTGGAAAGGCGCAGCCAGCGGCTGATAGTTAACTGTCCCAAGAACCTGCCCACGATTCAGGCCGACCTGGAAAAACTGCGGGATATCATCGAAAACCTGATTATGAACGCGATCAAGTTCACGCCTGACGGTGCGGACATTGAAGTAACCCTGGGCAAGCGGCTGGGTGGGTATCTGTCCATCGCAGTCCGGGACCGTGGACCGGGCGTTCCCGAAGGCGATCTGCCTAATATCTTTGAGCCGTTCTATGGCGGCGGCGACGTGATGAAACATTCCACCGGGGCCGTCGGCTATCAGAAGCGCGGTATGGGCCTGGGGCTGACGATCGTGCGTCATTTCGTCGAGCTACACCACGGGACGGTCAACGTTACCACGGGGCCGGACGGCGCGACCTTCACGGTTGTCATTCCCGTCGAACCCCCGCCGCCGGAGAGCCGCCCCCTGAAACCGTGAACGTAGAAGTCATCCCCAAACTTGCTTTGCAGGCGAGAACGAGGGATTTTCGCGGGCCGGCCCTGCCTGCCAACTCCGTGAAAAAACCTTCCGCGTGTTGGTCCGGTTAAGGTCTGTATCTTATTATACATCTATACCCAAGCCCGCCGAGTGCTCTGCACTCGACGGGACCGTCGGCTGTCCGTGCATGGCGACGTGCGGAATATAATGCTTTGGGTCGGAGCCTAAAAAGCCGGGGGGCCTGTCAATACGCTTGAGTCCTTATTTTGCGGGCGTTTTTCCGGCGAATCCGACGTCAGAGCAAGCCTCATAAGTCCATACCGATTTCTTCTCTTGCCTTACTGAAGGGCCATCCCCGTCAAGCCGATAAGATGTTTGGAAGGCGGCAGCAAGCAAGATATGCGGCTGCAAGCCATTTCCGAGCGGAAACGGCAGCATGTGAGAATCTCACTGTTCGTTACCGTCTATGAAGGGAGGTGAGTTCACAGCGGAGCGCGCAGGTCGGGATTTCCGGCAGTGCGGGGCTAGCCGGTCATCAGGCCAGGCGGACGGAATCGGAGCGAACGGCAGAGCGATAGAGCAGGCGCGCCGTCTTTCGCCGGGAATTAGCAAAGCAGCCTGAAGGGGAACTGGATTTTTGGGTATGTAACAAGAAGGGTGTGAAAAACGTATTGTTCACCCCGACGACGAAGGAAACAGGAGTTCGTGGAGGCAGGTTAAATGAATCACAAGACACATAGCAGAAAAGGTTTTACGCTGGTCGAGATCCTGATCGTAGTGATCATACTGGGCATCCTGGCCGCGATCGTCATTCCTCAGTTCACCGAGGCTTCCAATGACGCCCGCGAGTCGGCGTTGGCCAGCGATCTCCAAACGGTTCGCAGCCAGGTCGAGCTGTTCAAGGTGCAGCACAAGGACAGCTATCCGGGCGAGGCCGACGGCATTACTTTCGTCGAGGCGCTGACCCAGAAGACGAAGATCGACGGCACAGCCGATGCCAGTGGTGCGTATGGGCCGTACCTCCAGACTTTCCCGACCAATCCGTTCAACGACCTGGCCACGGTTGACGTTCAGGCCGGCGCAGACGGGCTTGGCGGCGGAAATCACGGCTGGTACTACAACACGACCACGGGCAAGTTCTCGCCGGATGATGATGCCCACAGCGCTCTGTAAACGGCCTCCGATAGCAGGGCCCTGACGGTCTGTAATATTGGCTGGGGGCATCCTCTCCGGATGCCCCCGGCTTAACACGGACCGTGAAATTGGGATTGGACCTTCAGGGTCCATAATATGAGGCCAGCCGGGTTTAGCGGCTTTAAGGACCGGAACTATTTTAATGGGTGCAAGAAAGCTGGCGTCGACCGGGTCGGATTATGAGGTCAGGGAGCAAAATTGCATTTACGCTGGTCGAGGTTCTGATTGTAGTGATCATCCTCGCCATCATAGCAACCATCGTGTTGCCTCGCTTCTCCAACGCCTCGGCTGCCGCTCGGGCCAGCATGTTGGCCGATGATCTTAGAATCCTGCGCACCCAGATTGTAGTATTCAAAGGCCAGCACCGTGACGTCCCGCCGGGGTATCCCGGCTGCGACCCGAATGCCGCGCCCACCGAGGCTGCATTTGGTCAATACATGACGCAGGCCAGTAACGCCAACGGCGATTTCGGCGAGCCTGGCTCACCGGGTTTCCATGGGCCTTACTTTCGTGAAATACCACTCAACCCCGTAAACCAGAAGCGCACCATAGAGATGGTTGGCGACGGGGAGCCTTTTCCGGCTAACGCGGACGACTCGCACGGCTGGATATATCAGCCTTCCACGCTGACCCTCAAAGCCGATGCCACCGGCAGCAACGAGTTCGGGAAGGCATTCATCGATTATTAACACAAGATAATTACATGATCACGGTGGCCCAAAAACGCTCACGAGCTTTCACGTTGTTGGAATCGCTTCTGGCTGTCGTCGTACTGGCGATGGCGGTTACCGCCATTATCATGCCATTCACCGCCGCCGCCACGAATCAGCAGGTTGACGCCAGGCGGTCACTGGCGGTCGGCCTCGCCCAGGAAATCATGGAGGAGATCCTTACCAAACCGTTTCACGACCCGCAGGGTTCGAGCAGCCTTGGGCCGGAAATCGGTGAAACTTCCAGGACTTTGTTCGACAACATTGACGACTATCACGGCTACACGGAAGATCCCGGCGGCATTTGCAGCTTTGACGGAGCGATCATCGATGAGCCGGAGTCCGTCGGTCTCTCACGAGAAGTAACTGCCGGCTATATCTATGTGAGCGGGCAGGATGTCTCCGAGGACCCGACCTTCATCCGCGTGGTGGTGGAGGTCAAGTACAGCGATCAGCCGCTCGTAACCCTTACCAGGCTGGTCTACGCGCTGGATTAACGCAAGGCAGATGATCTCATGGGACGCGACAGGCGACGAGGATTGACGCTGGTCGAATTGGCGGTAGCGGTAACGATTACTTCGGTAACCGCCTTGGCGGTGGCGGGACTTTCCATAGCGCTTGGCAACTCCTATTCCGGCAGCCAGGAGTTCAGCGATTCCATCCGGACCGGGCGCAGCGCAACATTGACAATTCAATCCGCACTTCGCAGGGCCAATCTGGTTACCGCCGCCAACGGGCAGGCGCTGATGTTCTGGACCGACGATACCAACAGCGACGGGTTGATAAACCTTGACGAAATGCGGGTTATCCTATGGGACAACGCTTCCGGTACGGTCAAGTCGCATCAGGTCGTGTTTCCCGATGCCATGGGTCCGGCCACGAAAGCAGCGCTGAATGTGCGCATTCTGCTGTCGGATGCGACGAACATGAAGGTCATGAAGGCCTACATTGACGCCTCCCGCTATGAGCAGGTTGACGTATTGGCCGAGGAAGTTGCGCAATTACAGGTCCAGACGACCGCCGCGCCGCCGATGACCACGTTGGTCAAGACGGAGTTTACCGTTGATGGGGGCCGTAGGAATCTGACTATTCGAAGCGCCGCCTCCCTGCGGGCGGATAAGACGGATTACGTGGAATTCACCGGCGGCGTGTACGTGCTCAACCCAATCAAGGGACCTGATGACGGGGAACCGACGACAACGATTAGGAATGTGGGGCTTGAACGCCCAGGGACGAAACGGAAATGAAAAAACGAAGAACCCAAAGATCCGGATTTGCGATGCTGTTGGTGATGCTCGTACTGGCCGTAGCCGTTATCCTCGGCGTGGGCTACCTCAGCAGCGCCTCGATCGACCTGGCCGGCTCGAATAATTTGCTGGCTGCCGCCCGTGCTCAGTATTTGGCTGAATCGGGGCTGCAACATGCCATGTATGTTCTGCGGGCCGACCCAACCGCCCTGGATGGTTCGGCCGGAAGCCCGCTGGGGCCTTTCTATGCCGATGAGTCCAGCGACGGCTACCAATTTTACGCTGTCCCGATCAAGACGGCGCCGGGATACTTTGTTGTTACGGCGGAAGCCGAGGTCGATGGTATTTGCCAGAGGAGGTCGAGCACTGTATTCCGCACCGCCGCCCCCACGTTTTCCGTCGATTATGGCCTCATGATCGGAGGCGGGATGAGTTGGCTGCCGAGGTGGCTGACGGTCAACGGCAACTTTCACATCAACGGTACACTTTTCAATTTTGCGATTCTGGACGGCGACGCATCGGCGACCGGCGTCATAATTGACCCACTCCACAGGATTCAAGGCGAATCGAATCCCTTCGCCCCGGATCAGGAAATGCCCAGCGTCCAATGGTCCGATTATCAGAACTACAACGTGTTCGGCGTCAACCACACAGCTATCAAAGTGGATTCGCATGTCTTCCAGTCTAATGATCCGTTAGCTGACGGCGGCGCCGTTGGGCCTTCCAACGTCGGTGGAGTGGTGTGGTTCAACCACGAGCGACGCGAGGTCAAGCTCAAGAACAACCTCAATTTCGAGGGAACCATCATCGTCAATGGCGACGTTATTCTTGAGGGAAATAATATTACTTTGACAGCCGTGGAGGGCTTCCCCGCTATCGTCGCCAGCGGGAAAGTTATCGTGAAAAACGGCGCCAGGGCAACGATCAACGGCATGATTGTCAGCACAGGTGGAATTCGGCGATCCGGCAACACTTCTAGATCGGCGACAACTATCAACGGCGGACTCGTCTGTGCGGCGGGCGGCTATCAAAACAATCTGATGGGGACACACACGCTGAACTACGTGGAAGATCGTTGCATGGTTTACGACTTCTCCGACGACCCCGAAGAGATGGCCGTGGTGGAGGTTATTGAAATAAACGAATGAGCGCAGAACAGGAGTGCATAAAAATGCAATGGGGACATCAGGAAATACGATTGCAACTGGACGGATACACCCGTGTTTGTCTCACGGCCATCGCAGTGCTGCTGACAATTCTGGTGGCGGGCCTTTGGGCGGAGAAAAACCCGATGGCGTCTGAAGCAGGGGCCGCCGACAAAATCTGGCTCAATTCCGCCTCCCAGCGGAAAGCGTTTATAGACGTACAGACAACGACTAATACCAAGCTCGACGAACTGATGAAGCTGCTCAAGAGCGGGCAGGTCAAGGTCGAGATAACCCCGCAGAATCTGAAAGAGCTGCTCACCGGCGAGGGAGAAGCCGATGTTCCGGTTCCGCCGAAAAAATAATGCTGCGATCGGCTTTACGATGATCGAGATCATCGTGGTGTTGATTGTTATCGCCATCGCCGCAGCCATGGTGATTCCGATGGTTTTAAGCACGGCTGACCTGGAGGCGACCTCCGGCGCACGGATGTTGTTATCGGACCTTCAATATGCCCAGAACGTGGCTATTACGTCCCAGACGCCCGTTACGGTGACTTTTGACGTTTCTGCGGATTCTTACAGTTTGACTAACACAAGTGGGACCCTGATTCACCCGATTAGTAAGTCAGCGTACGAAGTGGATTTTACTGCAATGCGAGGCTTTGACCGATTGGAGATTGTCTCTGCTGGCTTTGGCGGCAATGCCAGCGTGACGTTCGACGCACTTGGCACGCCGGACAACGCCGGCTCTGTAACGCTTCAGGCAGGCCCGCACATATACCGCGTGGATGTAGCCGCCGCCACCGGAAAGGTGACGGTAACGTCAATAGGTTTGTAAGAAGGGACGCGGACCGATGCTAAAGATGCTAAACATGTTTCACACCAGGAAATGGCCAATCGCTCTGGACATTGGGTCTGATAGTGTCAAACTGCTTCAAATGCAGCGTGTGGGTTCTACGGTAATGGTCTCGGCCTGTGGGCGGTGGCAGGCGCCGACCCCGGCGGAGGCGGACGCCGAGCATCGTCGCAAGCTGATCGCAACTGCGGTTCGGGACATACTGCGGAGCGAAGCCTTTTCCGGCCGCGATGTGATCTCATCCCTGTCCTGCAGCCAGTTGAACATCAAAAACGTCCGCTTGCCTCACATGCCCGAAAGCGAGCTGGCTGAGGCTGTCAAGTGGGAGGCCGAGGAGCGGCTCAATCTCAACCGTGAAGCCGACGAGTTGAACTATCTTAATGCCGGACAGGTCCGGCAGGGCAACGAGACGCGTGATGAAATCATCATGCTGGCGGCTACGTCCGAGGTGGTTAACGACCATTTGGGGCTGTTGAGCGAAATAGGGCTGCGTCCCAAACATATCGACGCCGAGCCGGTCGCGCTGTTCCGCAGCTTCGAACGCTTTCTGCGCCGTCGCGCGGACGAACAAGCTGTCAGCGTCATTGCGGATGTCGGACAAAGCGCGACCCGATTGGTGGTCGCCCGAGGCCGGCAGATAATCTTCATTAAGCACATCGGCATCGGCGGGCGCACATTTTCAGAAGCGGCGGCCAAACAGTTGAACCTTAGCTTCAAGGAAGCCTGCGACCTGCGGGGGCGAATCATGCAGGATTGCACCGAGCAGACCTACGGCGGCAGGCGGCGCGACGATGAGTCGGCACCGACGCCGCAAGCCGTCGCTAGAGAAGCCTCCTCCATTAACTGGACTGTTTATGATGCGGTGCGAGGCGAGGTGGAAGCCCTGGCTCGTGAAATCGCTCTTTGCCTGAGATATTGCTCGGTTACCTTTCGCGGCCTGAGGCCTGAGCAGATTACGGCCACCGGGGGCCAGGCGTATGACCCGGCGGTGG
Source organism: Planctomycetota bacterium (assembly GCA_034189755.1). Lineage (GTDB taxonomy): Bacteria > Planctomycetota > Phycisphaerae > SM23-33 > SM23-33 > JAXIHJ01. The sequence continues at coordinate 7,953 of JAXIHJ010000100.1, read as the reverse complement.
TTAAACTGCTCGCCGAGCATCTGAACATCCCATGTGTGATGGGCCAGCCACTGAAGGGAATCGATGTTTCCGGTGTAGACCTTGGCGGCGACCGTCGAAGCATGATGGCGGAGTGGGCCGTTTGCGCCGGCCTTGCCATGCAAAACGCCAACGTCGACTACGAGGTCCAAGAAGATGAAGATGGAGAATCTCGACTTTCTGCCTGAGCGCGTAAAGGTGCAATACGCCATGCGGCGCCGCCTGATTAGGCAGGGTTATCTGCTCGGCGTCTGCGTGCTGGGGCTGATAACTCTGTCATATGTCAGCCGGGGCAGAATCAGTAAAGCGCAGGCCGAACTCGACCTGCTTAAAGGCCGATCCGGTAATATTGCGCGCCAACTCGCCGTGCGGGACGCCCTTCAGGAACAACAGGCCGATCTGCTGATCAAAAAAAGAATCAGCGACCATCTGGGCAGCCGGATCAACGCAATGCAGGTTTTGATCGAACTGGATTCGCTGCTTCCTGCCAGCATGGCGCTGAGAAAGCTGGAGTTGGAGACAAAGAAAGTCCAAGTGCCTGTTGAACAGGCGGGTAATGTTCATTCCTCCCGGCGGGCCGGCAAAGCCTTCGGGCGGAAACCCAAAGAACGCCAGATTAAGCGCATCCGGGTGGTGCTGACCGGCCTGGCGCCCACGGACGTGGACATAGCCAATTTCATCGGGCAACTGTCGGCCAGCGGTGTGTTTGAAGACGTCAACATGGGATACGCCAAGAATGTTACCTTCCGTGGCCGCAGCGCACGAGAGTTCCAGACCAGTTGCTACGTAACCAGGTAAAGCAAGCGAAGAAAAAAGCTATGCAATATTTCAAGCGGGACAACCTGATCATGCTGGGGATTTTGGCCGCCATGGTAATCGGCTTCATGGCGGTGGTTTACATTCCGCAAAGGCTAAGGCTCGAAGAAATCAGGGGCAAGATAGCCACGGAAAAGAATCAACTCGCCAGCGACGGCCAAAAAGCCGCCGTCATCCCGGAGATGCTCCGGCAGGTGCAGGATCTGAAGAAGGTGTACAAGAATTTCGACCGCCGGCTGCCAAAACGACAAGAGCTTGGCGGGTTCCTGCGGGAGATTTCCGGACATATGGCCGAAGAGCAACTCTCCGACCAGCTCATCGAGCCGGGCAATCCTACGCCCGAGGACTTGTTTCATACACTGCCCATCATCATGCGGTTCAAAGGCTCGTATCTGTCGTTGGGCAGCTTCCTGAAACAACTGGAGACCATGGAACGCCTGACGCGAGTTCAAAAGCTAATCATCGATTCGGAGAACAAGGAAAAAGAAGGCATTCTCGATATAGAGTTGCAAATGAACATTTACTTCACTGAAAGCTAAAAGAACGACCATGGACAGCTCCAAAATGAATATATCAGGCTGGCAGCAGCGGCTGACGGCCGAGCTGAAGCGGGACAAGAAGAAAACCGCGATCATGGCGGCGCTTCTTTTGGTGGCTGCGGTTTTGGGCATTCGGCTGGTAGTTAAAAGCTCCGGACCCGACGGCGCAAATGCCGGCGCCGTTGCGATGCGCCCTCAGCCTCAGGCCGGCAGCCAATCGCCCACCGCAGCGGCGTTGCCGAGTGAGCGCAAGCCGGCGAGCGCCGGCCGCAAGTCTTCCTATGTTCCCAGTGGCAGTATGGAGATCACCCGCGATATCTTCGAGGCGAACACCGACGTTTTTCCGCCGAAGAAACAGACGGCGAATAACCCAGCCAGACTGGTGCCGTCCGGCAAACCGGTTATTTCGGAAGAAGAAGTCAGGAGAAGGGTTATACAGGCTCAGGCCAAGGCCCTGACGTTGCAAAGCACCATTCATTCCGCCACTCCGACGGCCATCATCAACGGCTGCGTGCTGTGCAAGGGAGAGTGGATCAATGGCTTCCAGGTTACGGCGATAAATGCCCGTACGTGTGTGCTTGAGAAAAACGGCGTAAAGATCATTCTGGAAATGGGACAGTAACCGACGATTAGTGTGCCGCAGGAGGCACTGGAATAAAAAAACAGGAGCGGGGCAGCCGGTAAGAGGCAGCCCAAACTGGTAAGGAGTTCGGGAATGAGACAGGAAAGGACATCCTTCCGATGCGTGAAGGCCTTTATGGCCCTGGCGGTGTTGCTGCTGCTGGGGCGGGGGTCCTTCGCCGAGAACGGCCATCAGAGCGCAGGCTTAGCCAAACAATTGCTGGGCCAGGTCAAAACGACACGTCCCGGAACGTTTGAGATACATGTCCAGGGCGCCGACCTTCGCGGCGTTCTGCAACTGCTGAGCACCCAGGGCAGAAAAAATATTATCGCCACCAAGGAAGTTTCCGGCACGGTAACGGCCGACCTGTACGGTGTAACCTTCAAGGAAGCCCTGGACGCGGTGCTGACGGCGACAGGGCATGTCTATGAAGAACAAGGCAATTTCATTTATGTCTATACACCCAAGCAGATGGCGGCCATTCACAAATCGCAACTCAAGCTGTCGGTGCGAATTTTCCGCCTGGCGTACATTACAGCCAAGGATGTGGAGGTTCTTATCAGGCCGGCTCTTACCAGTGACGGCAGCGTTGCGATTACGCCGGCGTCCGAGGTAGGCATCGTAACCAGCAGCACCGAGGCGGGCGGAGACGCATACGCCGCCAATGATGTCATCGTCGTGCGAGATACCGATGAAAACCTCGTGCGGATTGCCGCTATTATCGAGCAACTGGACGTCAAGCCCGACCAGGTGCTCATCGAGGCGACGATCCTGCGAGCGACACTGACCGAGGACAACGCCCTGGGCGTGGACTTCAACACGCTGGCCGGCATCGATTTTCAAAACCTCAACGCCACGACGCCGGGTATCCAGTCGCTGGCGACTGGCACCGTGGCCACGGGCGACATGGAGCGGCTGAACCCGGGTTCGACGATCCGGACCGACTTCAACTCGGCTATCGACGCCGGCGGCATGACCATCGGTTTTATCAGCAATGAAATCGCCTTCTTCATCCGCGCGCTGGAAAGCGTAACCGACCTTACCATCCTGGCTAACCCAAAGCTGCTCGTGCTTAACAAACAGCGGGCGGAAGTGATGATCGGTAACCGCGACGGCTACCTGACCACCACCGTCACCGAGACGGTCGCCACGCAGGAGGTGCAATTCCTGGAAACCGGCACCCGTCTGGTGGTCCGGCCGTTCATCGGCAAGGATGGCTACGTCCGGATGGAAATACACCCGGAAGATTCATCGGGCGGCGTGGAGCCGGTAGGCAATAACGTCCTGCCCAGTGAAACCACCACGGAGGTAACCTCCAACATCCTGGTGCGCGACGGGCATACTATCGTAATCGGCGGGCTGTTCCGCGAGCAGACGCAGAACGGCCGGGCACAGGTGCCGGTCGTCGGCAACATACCGTACCTTGGGACCTTGTTCCGGCGCACCGTGGATTACACCGTCCGGGAGGAAGTGATTATCCTTATCACACCGCGGATCATTAAGCAGGAACACGATGAGGCCGTCTGCGAACAGATTAAGGATGATATCGAGCGCTTCCGCGTCGGACAGCGCAAGGGTCTGCGATGGTGGGGCAGAGAACGCCTCGCCCAGATGCACATGCGTCAGGCCAGGCAGGCCCTCGCCGTAGGCGACCGGGCAAAGGCCCTCTGGCAAGTCGACGCCGCACTGGCCCTGGAACCGCGAATGGAGGAGGCAATCCGAATGCACGAGCGACTTACCGGCAAGGAATACTGGTCGAGCCATGCCCAATTCTCTTCAGCCAAGTACGTCGTGCAGCGAATGATTATGCAGGAGCTTGATAAGCCGGTTGAGCGGGTCATCCCGCCGCGCAAGCCGAGGGATACCAGAAAGCTCGGTCCGAAGGTCAAAAAGGCCATCGGCATCCGCCCGAGGCCGGAAGATCCTCTGATTAGGCCTCGCAGGCAAAAGCCCAAGCCGGCGGCGACGCCGACAACCAGGCCCGTGCCGGCCGAGCGAAAAAAGAAATGATTCACAGCTATAGCTCAAAGCGGGCCTGAACAGGCCCGACAATGCCGTCGAGGCAATTTTTTGGGCCTTGAATGTTAAATTGAGAAGATTGCACAAATTAGACAAAGAGGCACTGAAGCCTCTATGGAGCAGACAATCATGAAAAAATGGATGTTGGCGGCGGGTTTACTGGCTGTATTGGTCGGCTGCAACATGTCGAGCGTGCCTGAGGCGCGAGATGAGGCCTACAAACGCTGGGATCACACGCGTGCGAAGATGCTTTACGGCGTAGCCGAAGAGCAGTTGAAGGTCGGCCAACTGGACCAGGCCCGCAACAAGGCCCAGGAGGCCCTTTCGCTGGACGCAGATTACATCGAGGCCCGCACGCTGCTGGCCAAGGTGTACATCGAGCAAGGCCATTACATTATGGCGATAGCGGAACTTCGCAAGGTCATCGAGAACAAGGCCGACCTGGCCGAGGCGTGGTATTTGCTTGGCGTGGCCCAGGAAAAGGAGGGGCGCCTGACCGAGGCCCTGGCCAGCTATCGCCGGGCACATGCACTGGACGATTCGCACCTGGCTGCTGTGATAGCCGCTGCGGAAGTGATGGTGGCCATGGGCCGGATTAAAGATGCCCAGTTTTATCTTGAGGGCTACACGCATCTCGCCGGCGACGAGGTCGGCATGTACGAGCTGGCCGCCCGGCTGGCCATGATACGCCGGCAGTACGATAAGGCGGCCAAGTACTATCAACAGGCCCTGGACGTGGATTACAAAAATCTTCGTTATCGTGAACGAATGGGCCGGGCGCAGTACTTCGCGGGCCAGCACGCCCAGGCAAGAGAGACATTTGTAGCCCTGTTGGCGTCGAAACAGTACGCCGCTCCGGCATGGATGTATACGATGCTGGGCGATTGTTACATGGTGGAAAATCGTCCGTTCGAGGCGCAGCGGGTCTATCGCCAGGCTAGCCAGCGGTCTCCGTCGGCCCCCGGCGTTTGGGTCAACCTGGCGAAAGTGGCCCTTTCCATCAACCAGCCGACACAGGCCGTGATAGCCGCCGACCAGGCGCTGCAACGGGACGAAAACTGCCTCGACGCGACGTTGGTGTTGGGCTATGCGCTGCTCCGGCAGATGCAGGTTTCGAGAGCGATAGGCGTTCTGACGCAGGCGACGGCGGTTCACCCCGCCAGCGGCATGTTGCAATGCGTGCTGGGTCAGGCTCACGCCGCCGCGGGCGATTATGCCCTGGCCGTCCAATGCTACGCCAAGGCCGCCAAACTCGAACCGAAAAGTACATTGGCCCGCGAATTACTCGCCGGAGCTGACGTGAAGGAACTTTCAAAAATAGACTGAATCTATGACGAGGTTTATTGGCAGGGGGGCTGGTTAGAAATACAGGAGACAGCCGTGACTACGGCCAAGAGACTGGGAGTTGCGACAATTGCCCTGATTTCACTCGGGGCCAGCGCAGCCTACTACGCCACCATGATGGCTATGCGGGGCTATGCCATGCCTCGGATGGGGCTGAACTACCTGGTCTTGACGCTGGTTGCGGCACTGACCGCGCTGGTGCTGCTGGTGTTCTGGCGCAGCATGCACCGCTCGGTCAAGACGATCACTTCACAGTTGAATAACATGTCCAAGACCGGACAGATCGGCCTGGTGATGACCGAGGGGACCGAGGAGCTGTCGCAGATTACCAAGCCGTTGAATGAGTTCCTGACAACCATGCGGTTGCAGATAGACAACCTCCGCAGCGAGAACCGGGAGCTTCAGATTCAATCTCAGATATCGTCGGCGGAAAAACATCACGCCGAGGCGATTATCTTCTCAATTTCCGACGCGGTAATTGTTACGAACCGGTTCGATGAGCTGATCCTTGCGAATGAAGCGGCGGAGAAGCTGCTTGGCTTCAAGCTGGCCGGAGGGCTGCGGAAAAATATCGACCGGATTATCTCCGACGGTACGCTGGTGAGGCTGATTCGTGAAACGCGCAGTCATGACCGGAACTTCCTCCGAAAGGTCGTGGAACACAGCATCGACGACAAGGGCACGCCACGAACCTTCAGCATCACGCTGAGTTGTGTCGTAACACCGAACAATGAAGTCTCCGGCGTGGTGGCCGTGCTGCACGACATCACCAGGGAAAAAGAAATCTCGAAGATAAAAACCGATTTCGTTTCGAACGTCTCGCACGAACTAAAGACGCCGCTTGCATCCATCAAAGCATACGTCGAGATGCTCGTCGACGGCGAGGCCGAGGACGAAAAGACGCGAAACGAGTTCTACGAGATAATCTCTTCGGAGACGGACCGGCTGCACCGTCTGATCGAGAACATTCTGAACATTTCCCGGATCGAATCCGGCGTGGTGAAGGTGGTCCGCGAGCCGATCAGCCTGACCGGCGTAGCCAAGCAGGCGCTGGACGTCGCCGTACCGCAGGCCAACGCCAAGAATATCAAACTCGTCGAACGCCTCGCGCCGGTCTATTACCAGGTCGAGGCCGACCACGACATGATCTACCAGGCGGTGCTGAACCTTCTGTCCAACGCCATCAAATATACGCCCGATGACGGAACGGTTACGGTCTCGGTAACCGTGGACGAGCACCGCGGTATGGCGGTCTGCGAAGTAACTGATACGGGAATGGGCATCCCGGCCGAGGAACTGCCGCATATTTTCGACAAGTTCTATCGCGTCCGGGCCAACAACAAGATAGCCAAGGGCACCGGTCTGGGGCTTACGCTGGTCAAGCATATCGTTGAAACGGTGCACGACGGCAAGCTTTCCGTCACCAGCGAGGCCGGCAAGGGTAGCACCTTCAGCTTCGAGATGCCTGTCCTGGTGAGTTGAATGAAACATTTGTCCGGCCAGGCCGGGCGATTAGCTGAAATAGGCGAGGACGTATAAAGTGAACGAAAAAATTCTGGTTGCCGACGATGAAGCCCACATTCTCCACGTGGTGTCCATGAAGCTCAAAAACGCCGGATATGAAGTAATCACGGCGGTGGACGGCGAGGAGGCGCTGGAGCTGTGCCGCGCGGAAAAACCCGACATGCTGATTACCGATTTCCAGATGCCGTTTATGACAGGCCTGGAACTCTGCAGGGAACTTCGCGCGGATGAGGAAACAAAATCGATCCCGGCTCTTATGCTGACTGCGCGAGGCTTTGACCTCGAATCGCAGGACATGATCGACGCGGGGATCGCCGCCGTTCTGGCCAAGCCGTTTTCGCCTAGAGAGGTTCTGGAGAAGGTCGCTCAGCTTCTTGCCGATTTGGAGGACGCCGCAGCATAGGTGCCATGACAAGTATAGACACTGCGACATCCCGATCCTTAAGCCAGCTGGAGAGCGTGCTGGACCAGTTAAGGACCAATCTGCACGAACTTGGCCTGACTGTCTCGGCATGGGACGCCGCCGGAGAAGCTGTCGGCCAGTGGCAGGCGGAATGCGGATTTTGCCGAACGATTGGCGCCTGTTGGGACGGCTGCCCAAAGGCCGCCAAGGAACTTGCCGACCGCGTGTTGACCGAGGGTAATCTTGCCAAGACCAATTCCGCCTGCGGCTGCTGCGTAATCGGCGTTCCAATCTATCAGCGACGGCGTCTTATCGGGGCGGCTGTGGCGTGTTATCCGACCAGCGAAATGCTGGAGGAAGAGTCGCTTTCGCGCCTTTGCGACCGCTTGCATCTGGACCGCGAGATTGTCCAGCGGCGTGGCCGGACCGCGTGCCGCCACAGTGCCGAAGAGGCCGACGACTTCCTCAGGGTCCTGAACTGGATGCTCAAACGTGAACAGAGTATTCAGGTCTCGCGCGAGGAGCTGACGAACCTCAGCACAAACCTTGCCGCCACCTATGAGGAACTCAGCCTGCTGTACCGCGTAAGCGGGACCATGGGGGTAACGCAGAAGCCTGAAGAGTTCCTCCAGAACGTTTGCTGCGAGCTGCTGGAGGTGATGAACATC
>JAXIHJ010000010.1:0-17182 GCA_034189755.1 Planctomycetota bacterium | reverse complement strand
AACGGCGGAGCAAAACTGTGGCGCAGGCGGGGCGGGGGAATTGTGTAGCGCTTTGAGGTGCCCTTTCCCGAAGATGTTGGTTTTGCGTTGTTGATTGCGGCTTTTGTCGGCTTCGATTGACGATGCGGCCACGGACTCGGGAGCATTTCGGAGTGTATACAGACATGCAGCACTGGAAAGCGATTCGGCAGGCGGTGCTTGTCGATGGGATGAGCAAGCGGCAGGCGTGCCGGGACTTTGGCATTCACTGGGAGACATTGCGGAAGATTCTGGCTTATCCGGCTCCGCCGGGGTATCGACGTGTGGCGCGGGTGGACCATCCGGTGATGGGGCCGTGGATGCGTCGGCTGGCAGAGTTAGTAGAGCAGCGTCGCGGCCAGCCCCGCAAGCAGCGTTACACGATCAAGCGTATGTTCGAGACACTTCGCAGCGAAGGGTTTCCCGGCGGATATACCACCGTCAAGGACGCCGTTCGGGAGTTGAACCTCACGCCGGCCAGGGAGGTGTTTCTTCCGTTGCGTCAGCCGCCCGGCGAGGCGCAGGTGGATTTTGGTGAGGCGTTGGCGAGCATAGGCGGCGTGCTCCAGAAGATTCACTTTTTCGTGATGAGCCTGGTTCACAGCGACGCGATGTTCGTGATGGCCTTCCCCCATGAGTGCACCGAGGCGTTTATGGAGGCCCACGTTCGCGCGTTTGCGTTTTTCGGGTTTGTTCCCAAGCGGATCACCTACGACAACAGTCGGATTCCGGTGGCCCGGATCATTGGCCCGCACGAGCGGAAGTTTACGCCGGCGTTTGAGGCCTTGTTGAGTTACGCGTTGTTCCAGCCGCATTTTTGCAATGTGCGTCGGGCGAATGAAAAAGGCGTCGTCGAAGGTGCGGGACGCTACAGCCGGGTGAACTTCATGGTCCCGGTTCCGCAGGTAGCGGATTACGATCTGTTGAACCGGTACCTGCTGGAATGTTGTCGCAACGATCAGCTTCGCAAGGTACGCGGCAAGACCGTCACCAAGCGGGAGTTGCTGGCCGAGGAACGGGGTGCGGGCATTGCGATTGCTCCGGGTGATTTTGAGTACCGCAAGGTTATCGCTACCACTGCGAGCAATCAATCGCTGGTTCGCTTTGGCGGCAATGCCTATTCGGTTCCGGTCGAGTGTGCGTATCTTCCGGTGACCGTCAAAGCCTCGACCACGCGGGTCTGGATCGAGCAGGCCGGCGAGATCGTCGCCACCCATCCACGCTGTTGGGGTCGGGATCAGGAGATGTTTGATCCACGCCACTACCTGTCCCTGCTGGAACGCAAGCCTGGCGGTCTGGACCACTGTCGGCCCATGGCCGATTGGCAGCTGCCCGCCTGTTTTGGGCGAATTCAGCGGTGCCTGGAGGCCCAACGTCGTGATGGCAGGAAGGAATATATCCGGATATTGATGCTGCTGCGGGAATATCCCATCGCTGATGTCGCCGCGGTCCTCAACCAGCTCGATCTGTCTCGTACCCCGACGGCCGAGGTGATCCGCCAACGGCTGGTTCCCCAAGATCGCCCTGAATTGCAGACCTTCCGCCTGGCAGGCCGCAGACACCTCGCGGGGGTGCAGGTGGCCACGACGAACCTGCAGCAATACCGTCAACTTCGGGAGGTGCGCCATGCCTAAACGCAAGAGCACCGTGCTGCTGGACCATTATCTCCAACAGCTTAAGTTGCCGACGATGCTGCGGGAATATGCCTCGGTGGCCGCGTCGAGCAGTCGGGAGAAGGACAGCTACGAACGATTCCTGCTGCACCTGGCCGAGCGGGAACTGCTGGACCGACAGCAACGGGCCAAAGAACGCCGAATCAAAGCCGCCAGGTTCCCGACGCTCAAGACGATCGAGACCTTTGATTTTGCCCAGCAACCCGAGATCAACGAGGCGCTGGTGCGGGAACTATTGAGCGGTGAGTTTATCGATTCGCATGAGAATGTGCTGCTGATCGGCAACAGCGGAACCGGCAAAACGCACCTGGCGACGGCCCTGGCCCTGGCCGCCTGCCAGGATGGCCGCAAGGTTCGGTTCTTCTCTGTGATGGGGCTTGTGACCATGCTCACCGAAGCCAAAGAAGATCGCCGCATGGAACGGCTGCTCAAACAGATCGACAAACAGGAACTGCTGGTCCTGGACGAACTGGGCTATGTCCCGTTCAGCAAGGTCGGCAGCGAACTGCTCTTCGAGATCGTCAGCCGGGCCTACGAACGCCAGAGCCTGATCGTTACGACCAATCTGCCATTCGAGCAATGGACCGAAGTGTGCGGCTCGGCCAGATTGACCGGGGCCATGCTGGATCGGCTGACGCACCGGGTGCATATCCTCGAAGCCAATGGCGAAAGCTTCCGGCTGAAGGACAGCCAGCGACGCATCCGGCAACGCCGAAAACGAGCCACCGCGAATCAAACAACGAACGTACAGGAGGAAAACCAGTGACCGACCCCAGAGCCAACCCCCGCGGCCCGCCAGGATAGTCCCCCCAGCGATTGATTCCCCGGGGCGACGCCGGCTCCGGTCGCTGCGCTCCCTTCGCCGCCGTCGCCCCGGGGAAACCCTTGACACATTCAGACGTTCTGAGTGAAATATTCAAGACTCAAGGCGCTACACTTTCACGCCGCCCCGCGCCACACTTTTACTCCGCCGCGCACAAAGCATGCGGGCAAAAGACCCGCGTCCCTTCGGGTTGCGACAAAAACGAGCGTCTGCGGCGTCAGGACTCCTCACCATACCATAAGGTATGGCTTCGTCGTCCTTTCTTGCATCCATCTCCTTTTTGTCGCAACGCGGCTCACGCGAGGTTTTGTTAGAATGCCTAAGTTAAAAATTACCGATTTGCCTCTCACGGCTTGCAGTGGCATATCGGTCGTTTTTGAGTAAAATAGGCAAACTGTCGAGAGAGTCTTTCCCGGATCAATAAGAGGAGTTCATATAATGGAATGCAGTAAAGAGAAGAACCTGGCTAATTGCACGTGCACGTATGCCGGCTGCGACAAAAAGGGTCTGTGCTGCCAGTGCATTCAGTACCATCTTGGGATGAAGCAGCTTCCCGCCTGCTGCTTCCCGCCGGCTGTCGAAAAGACCTACGACCGCAGCTTCGCCGCGTTCGCCAAGGCGTGGAAACTCTGACAACTGCGCCTGCTCTGAGCTTGCCGAAGGATCTGTTGCCAATCGAAAATCAAGAATCTCCGGTCATAAGCCACACCGTTTGTCATTCGTCATTCGTAAATAACGGTGCCCGGTCTTCGGGCGGAGGTGGTGTGATTCCCAGGTGTTCGTAGGCCTTGATGGTGGCTGTCCGTCCCCGGCGTGTGCGTGCAAGCAGGCCCGCCTGCAGCAGGAACGGCTCGACGATGTCCACGAGCGTGTCAGGCTCTTCGCCCAGCGTTGCGGCGACGGCCTCGATTCCGACCGGCCCGCCGCGGTAGGTCTCGATAATCGTCCTCAGGAAGCGGCGGTCCAGCTCGTCCAGGCCGAGCGAGTCGATGCCCTCCAGCTTCAGCGCCTCGGCGACCGTTTTTACGGTGAGCCTGCCGTCGGACTTTACCTGTGTGTAGTCGCGGCAGCGGCGGAGCAGGCGGTTGGCGATTCGCGGCGTGCCTCGCGCCCGCCCGGAAAGCATCTGAAGCGCCGCCGGGTCGGATTCGAGCTTGAGCATCTCGGCTGTCATCTCGCATCGCCTCAGCAGGTCCTCGGGCAGCCAGAACTCCAGATGGTGCGCGATGCCGAAGCGCGTCCGCAGCGGCGGGCTGAGCAGCCCAGCCCGCGTCGTCGCGCCGATAAGAGTGAACGGCTTGAGCGGCAGGTTTATCGTGCGACTGTGCATGCCGCTGTCCACCACGAAGTCCACCTTGTAATCCTCCATCGCCGGGTAGATATATTCCTCGACGGCCGGGCCGAGACGGTGAATTTCGTCGATGAACAGCACGTCGCAACGTTCGAGGTTGGTCAGTATGCCGACGAGGTCGCTCGGGCGTGTCATCGCCGGTCCGGAGGTTACCTTGATGGCCGAGTTCATCTCGTGTGCGATGACGTAGGCCAGCGTGGTCTTGCCCAGGCCGGGCGGGCCGTGCAAAAGCACGTGCTCCATCGGCTCGTTGCGCTGGCGGGCTGCGGTGATAGATATCCGCAGCTTGACGAGCAGCTCGCCCATGCCGATGCACTCATCGAGCGTCTGCGGGCGAAGAGCAATGTTAAAACTCTCGTCGTCCGAGCCGGTACTCTGTGAGGATATGATTTTTTCTCGCGCCATTGTTTCGTAATTCGTAATCAGTAACCAGTAATCTGTAACCAGTGAACAGTAAAAATGATAGTCTCGCATCTTGCTGATTACTGGTTACCGGTTACTTCCTTCAAATGCCGCCCGCTTTTAAGCGATACGCCTGCTGAATAATTTTTTCCGGGCTGTCGAGTTCCGGCGCGACCGCCGTTACTCGCTCGACCAGCGCCATTGCATCGGGCCGTCTTTCGCCCAGTTGAACGAGGACGGCGACGGCCTCGGCGGCGGCATCCGACATCACGTGCGCCTGGCCCGCCGGTACGGCCTCGCCGGCGAAGGAGTCCACCTTCCCGTGCAGCTCGGCGATAATCTGCTCGCCCGTCCGTTTGCCTATCTCCGGAAGGGCGATGAGGAACTTGGCGTCCTTGTTCTGAATGGCGGCGGCGACCTCAGCGACCGGGCGGACCAGTGCCCGCAGCGCCTTGCGGATGCCGATGCCCTTGACCGTCGTGAACAGCCGGAAAAAATCGCGGTCGGACTCGGCGAGAAAACCGATCAGCCGCGGCGCCTGCGAGCCGTGAGACGGGTCGCCCTCGATGTAATGGATCGTGTGCAGCGCCGTTTCCTGGCCGAGGCGGGCGGTGAGCTTCTCGGCGTCACAGGCAGGCACCAGCAGCTCGTACCACAGCCCGGCGCCGCAGTCCAGCAGGACCGCCCCGTCGGAGACCTGTTCCAATCTGCCTGTGATTCGAGCAATCATAGTCCACAGATTACACAACAGAGAACCAACTTAATCCACGAATTACACGAATTTTACGAAAGAGAAAAGAAAAAACAGGAAATCAAAGCACGACTCGCTTGGCTTACAGACTCTTGACGCCGAATTTGCATTTTTAATTCGTGTCATTCGTGTAATTTGTGGACTATTTTCTTCTCCCCGCGCAGAGCGCGATGGCCAGTGCATCGGCGACATCGGGCGGCTGAGGCGGTTCGTCGAGTCTGCAAAAGCTCTGGATAGCCCGCTGGACCTGCCGCTTGGAGGCATGGCCGTTGCCCGTGAGGCTCTTCTTGATCTTCGTGGCCGCCAGGTGTCGCACGGCAAGGCCCGCCTGCCTGGCCGCCAGCAGCACCACGCCGCGGACGTGGGCCATTAAAATCGCCGTTCGAGGATGCTTGTAATGGGCGTAGATCTGCTCGACGGCTACCAGGTCCGGGGCCAGCTCATCGAGAATCTCCGTCAGCCCGGCGTGGATCTGTGTAATCCGGTCGGCCATGTCGGCCTTGGGGTCGGTCTTCAGCACGCCGGCTTCGATGATAGCCGGCTCACGCCCGGCCGCCGAAAAATCCACCACGCCGTAGCCGGTGATGTTCAGGCCCGGATCAATGCCCAAAACGCGATATGCGGCAGGGTTGGTCATTCGTCTTCAGCCACAAAGAACACAAAGAGCACAAAGATATCAAAGACCACAAAGAATGGATTTTCATGTTCTCTTTGTACTCTTCGTGAGCTTTGTGTTCTTTGTGTTTCCATTCGAACTTACGCATGTCGCCAGATGGTGCCATCAGGCTTGTCTTCCAGCGAGATGCCCTTGGCCGCCAGTTCGCTGCGGATTTCATCGGCCCGGGCGAAATCTTTGGCCTTGCGGGCGGCGTTGCGCTCGGCAATGAGCTTTTCAATCTCGTCGGCCGGAATCGGCAGCTCTTTTTCTTGCATTCCCGCAAGGCCGAAACCCAGCACCTTGTCCATCTCCAGCAGCGTGGCGTAGATTCGGCCCTTTACGGCGTCGGCGTCTTTTATTGCGGCCCACATTGCAGCCAGTGCCTGTGGCATGTTGAGGTCGTCCTCGGCTGCGGCGCGGAACTCGCTGATGTGGGCTTCAAGCGGGCCTTCGCCGCCGTTGTATTCAGGCCGCAGGTCCAGCACGGCCCGCTTTAGCCTGGCGAATGCGTTGGCGGCTGCGTCCATAGCCGGCCAACTGAACGCCAACTGCTGGCGGTAATGCGCCGTGAAGCAGAAATAGCGGTAGGCCAGCGGCTCATAACCTTTCTTTTCCAGTGTATCGAGCGTGAGGAATTCGCCGCTTGACTTGCTCATTCGCTCATTTCCGCTGGGCATGGTCAGGAACTCGCCGTGCATCCAGAAGTTGACCCACTTATGGCCGAGCGCGGCTTCGGCCTGGGCGATCTCGTTTGTATGGTGGATGTTGACGTGGTCCACGCCGCCGCAGTGGATGTCCAGCCGCCGGCCCAAATGCTTGATTGCCATGGCCGAGCACTCGATGTGCCAGCCGGGAAACCCCACGCCCCAGGGGCTTTGCCACTCCATCAGGCGCCGGGCACCTTTGGGCGAGAACTTCCATAGGGCGAAGTCGGTGGGGTTCCGCTTGCCGGCGGCAAGCGAAACCCGCGCTCCGGCCCGCAGGCCTTCGAGGTCCAGCCGCCCAAGCTTGCCGTAGTCCGGCAGCTTCGACGTATCGAAATACACGCCGTCGTGCTCTATGACGTAGGTGTAGCCCTTTTGCTCCAGCTTCCGCACCAGTTCGATCTGCTCGGCGATATGCTCGGTGGCCTTGCACCAGACGTCCGGCTCGATCAGGTTCAGCCGGGCCATGTCGTTGCAGAAGGCCTGAAAGTAAAATTCGGCGATTTCGTGCACGCTTTTGCCTTCGCGGCGCGCGCCGAGCGTCATCTTGTCTTCGCCTTCATCGGCGTCCGAAACGAGGTGGCCGACGTCTGTAACGTTCATCACGTGCCTGACCTCGTAGCCGCACGTTCTCAAGACGCGCTTCAGGACGTCCTCGAATACGTATGTTCGCAGGTTGCCGACGTGTGCGTAGTTATAGACGGTCGGCCCGCAGGCATAGAGGCTGACACCGCCGGCCTTGATAGGCCGAAATTCATCCACGCTGCGTGTCATCGTGTTGTAAAGACAGATACCCATTTACGATTTACAATTGTCAATTGACAATTAGAAGCACAGCCGCCAGGGCGGCGACGCCTTCACCGCGGCCTATGAAACCCATGCCTTCGTTGGTCTTGGCCTTGACCGATACGGCCTCCGGTTCGATGCCGAGCAGTTCGGCGATTCGGTCTCGCATAGCCGCCTTGTATGGCGCCAGCTTCGGCCGCTCGGCCAGGACCGTTACGTCGCAGTTTCCTATTGCGTATCCGCGTTCAGCCGCCAGCGCCGTTGCGTGACGGACAAAGACCGCACTATCGGCGTCGGCCCATTTCGGGTCGGTATCGTCGAACAGCTCGCCGATGTCGCCGGCTGCAATTGCGCCGAGAATGGCATCGGTAACCGCGTGCAGCACGGCGTCGGCGTCGCTATGGCCGGCCAGGCCCTGCTCGCATGTGACCTGCACACCGCCCAGTATCAAGGCCCTGCCGGGCGCAAAACGGTGCGAATCGTAGCCCAGTGCTATTTTGTGCATGGCCGTAGGGTATTCCAAATGTCCGTGGCAGACAAGGCCCGCCCGCGCCGGATTCCGCCCAAAGAAATTAAAGTCGGCCTGATATCGTCCGATATGGTACTTGGGTCGGGGGTATAGTAACCAATTTAGCTTAAGCGCGTTGGAGAATTACTATGCCTCCATGGGCTCCAGGAAGCCCTCGGCAACGAAGCCACGCGTGGAGACGCTGGAGCGTTGGTATTGCTCTTTTTTCGTGCCTCTTGTTGTGGTGCACGTCGGCCCAAGCCGAAGGCCCCGAAACGTCAAAAAACAAACCTAAAGCTGCAAAAGCGGCGTCTGCATCCCAGCCGGCTGACGCAAATCGGACTGCGGACAAGACCCTAAAGCCGACGTCCCAGCCATCCGCTGCCGGCCTAAAGTCCGCAAGCCGCCCGACCAGGCGCAAGTCCGAACCGGCCGCCGCAACCCGGCCCGCCAACAGCAAAGAAGACCTGCCGGCCGACGATCTTTTGATTTTCGAGGACATGCCGGTAGTTATTTCAGCCGCACGGCGCCTCCAGCCTGTCAACTGGTTGTCCGTGCCGGTCAGCGTCGTTACCGCCGAGGATATTCACTACAGCGGCCTGACGACCGTTCCGGAGATGCTGCGCTACGTTCCCGGCGTGGACGTGCTTCAATACGACCGCAACCGCTTTGCCGTGGGCGTCCGCGGCCTGCACGAAGGCACATCCGACCGCACGCTGGTCCTTATTGACGGCCGGCCCGCCAACGACACCCTCTACGGAGGCATGCGTTGGTTCTATATGCCGGTGTTGATGGAGGACATTTCCCGTATCGAGGTGGTCCGCGGTCCCGGCGGGGCCGCCTGGGGCGCCAACGCCTTCAGCGGCGTGATCAACATCATCACGAAGGAGCCTGAAGACTGCCTCGGCTGGTTCGCCTCGACTACGTGGAACCACTTCGGCGACAGCTACACTCACCTTCGCTGGGCGGCCAAGGCCGGCAAGTGGAGCTGGCGAACATCGTTCGGGTATGAAGACAAGGCAACCTCCGACGATGCGCTTGATGACAACCATTTTACCTCGCGCGACTTCAGGCGTGATTGGCGTTTTGACAGCAAGTTCGTTTATCGCGGCAACGAGCGGACCAAGAGCAGCTTCGGCCTGGCCTATTCCAACGCCGAGACGGGCGATTGGGAGTGGGTACGTTACCTGCCGCGGGTCAACAGCCGCTTCGAGACGGCCAGGGCCTTTGCGCGGGTCGATCACGAATTCGCCGGTGGCGCAACGGGGCATTTGCAGTGGTTCGGCACCTTTGCGCGGATACAGGAAACGTCGCTCCTGAAGCAATACTGGTCCACGGAGAACGACCTGGAGGCCCAGGTCAACTTCACGCCCGCCGAGCGGCACAAGACCTCAATCGGCGGCAACGTTCGGTGGGTGCACATCGAGACGCACCCCCGTTGGCTGCAGGATGCCCGGATACCTGACGATCCGTTCAATGAATTCTGGGCGGGCCTGTTCGTTATGGACCGCTGGGAGGTGACGGACCGGCTGACACTGGAAGGCCAGCTTCGCGGCGACTGGTATTCCGGCACACAGGCCGACTGGTCGTCCCGCATATCGGCGTTATATGCGCTTGATGAGAACAAGCAGCACATCCTCAGGTTCAGCGGCGCCAAGGCATTCCGTGCACCGCTGGTCGGCCTGAGGAAGGCGATGATGCGCCGCTCACCGGTGGGCGGCGGGTTGTACGCCCTCAACATGATTCCCACCGGCAGCCTCAACAACGAACAGACATTCTCTCTTGAGGCCGGCTACACCGGCCGGCTGGCCAAGGGGCTGACACTGCGTGCCGATACCTACTTCCAGCGTTTCGACGAACTAGTAGGGGCACGCATGCTCCAGGAGCCGTTCCCGCCAATCGGCAGGTCGTTCATCACTGTTGAGAACCAGAACGGTGCAGATTCATTCGGCAGCGAGGTCGAACTGACCTGGAAGTGCAAGCGTGGGAAGATTTCAGGCTGGTATGCCTACAACGCCTTCGACGTCGACCGCGCCGGCCACGGTATTAGATGTTTTGCACCCTCCCGGCACAAGGTGGGCCTGACAGGCCGGCTGTTCCTGCCGCACGGCTGGACGCTCAACGCCAACTGGCGCTACAACAACAAGGCTCTTAACCGCACGGTGCTCGGCCAGGATGCAGGTCCTTTCGAGCGGCTGGACCTTACCGTGGCCAAGAAACTGTTCAAGGAACGTGCGGAGCTGATGTTCGGCGTTAGCGATCTCTTGAACGTCGCGCATGAGCCGACGCGAGGCTTCGGCCAAATGACAGGCCACAAAACGCCCGGACGGACCTTCTTCATTCGGCTTCAATTGAAATCCTGAATAGGTTTCGCATAGTGAGCGGTATCGAACACAAAATGAACAGGCGGTCTTACGACGCCACGCTCCGAGGGCAGTGGTGCCCGGTTGCGCTGCTGGTATTGCTAATGCTGACACTGTGCACAAAGGCCGACGAAACTCCCGACAAGGCCGATAACGAGGTCCGAACAGGGCCTAAGGAGCAAAACTCAGCGGTGGTGAATGGCAAGGCCGAGGCTGAAGCCGACGAGCTTTTGATCTTCGAGGACATGCCGGTAGTTATTTCAGCCGGGCGGCGGCTCCAGCCTGTCAACTGGCTGTCCGTGCCGGTCAGTATCGTTACCGCCGAGGACATCCATTACAGCGGCCTGACGACCATCCCGGAGATGCTGCGCTACGTTCCCGGCGTTGACGTGCTCCAACACGACCGCAACCGCTTCGCCGTGGGCGTACGCGGCCTGCACGATACCACTTCCGACCGCACGCTGGTCCTTATTGACGGCCGGCCCGCCAACGACCCGCTCTACGGCGGCGTACAGTGGTTTTATCTGCCCATTCTGATGGAAGACATCTCGCGTATCGAGGTGGTCCGCGGTCCCGGCGGGGCCGCCTGGGGCGCCAACGCCCTCAGCGGCGTGATCAACATCATTATGAAGGAGCCTGAAGACTGCCTCGGCTGGTTCGCTTCGACGACGTGGAACCACTTCGGCGACAGCTACACGCACCTTCGCTGGGCGGCCAAGGCCGGCAAGTGGAGCTGGCGGACGTCGTTCGGCTACGAGGATATTGAGACCTCCGACGATGCCGTCAATGACAATCACTTCATCGCCCGCGACTTCAGGCGTGATTGGCGTTTTGACAGCAAGTTCGTTTATCGCGGCAGCGAGCGGACCAAGAGCAGTTTCGGCCTGGCCTATTCCAACGCCGAGACGGGCGATTATGAGTTTACCGGTTACTGGCCCATGCGGAACGGCCGGTTCGATACCGCCAGGTCGTTCGCCCGGGTCGATCATGAATTTGCCGGCGGCGCGGAAGGGTATATCCAATGGTACGGTAATTTCGCGAGGATACAGGACCCGTCGCTGCTGAAGAAATACTGGTCCGTCGAAAACGGCCTGGAGGGCCAGGTCAACTTCACGCTCGCCGAGAAGCACAAAGTCTCTATGGGCGCCAATGCGCGATGGGTGCACATGGAGTCACGCTCTGTTTCACCGCAGGACGTAACGCTTCCGGTCGGGCCGATTGAGGAATTCTGGGCGGGCCTGTTCGCCATGGACCGCTGGGAGGTGACGAACCGGCTGACGCTGGAAGGTCAGGTTCGCGGCGACTGGTATTCCGGCACGCAGGCCGACTGGTCGTCCCGCCTATCGGCGCTCTACGCGCTGGATGATAACAAGCGGCACGTCCTTCGCTTCAGCGGTGCAAAGGCGTTCCGAGCGCCGAATATCGTCTGGCGCAAGAGCACCATATTCCGATTGCCCATAGGTGGCGGGCTTTACGCCGCACAGATGCTCGGGCCAGGCAGCCTCAACAACGAGGAGACCTGGTCGATTGAAGCCGGCTACACGGGCCGGCTGGCCAGGGGGCTGACGCTGCGTGCCGACGCCTACTTCCAGCGGTTCGACGACCTGATCGGCCTAAGGCGGATACCCGAACCGTTGCCGGTAGTCGGCAGGCGTTTTTACCTGGTCGACAACCAGAACGGCGCCAACACGTTAGGCGGCGAACTAGAGCTGGAATGGAAGGGCAAGGCCGGCAAAATCTCGGCCTGGTACGCCTATAACGAGTTCGACATCAACATAACGCACCTGGGTATTCGAAGCTTCGCGCCGTCTCGGCACAAGGTGGGCATGACGGGGCGCCTGTTCCTGCCTCACGATTGGACGCTCAACGCCAACTGGCGCTACAACGACGAAACGACCAGCCATGGAATCTCGGGCAGTAACGCCGATGTCTACCAGCGGTTGGACCTGGCCGTGGCGAAAGAGCTGATCAAAGGCCACGGAGAGATGATGATCGGCATCAACGACGTTTTGAACGTATCACATGAACCGGTATTGGGACTGGGCGAACGCATGGGGCACAAGACGCCCGGACGGACCTTCTTCGTTCGATTCCAGCTTAAATTTTAGGTGGTTAGACGAGTGGTCGGGAGCGAAACACAGAGAGACAATTGCCTTGGCGGTCGAAACAGTCGACGCGGGCGCTGCGCCCTGGTGGCGATATTGCTGGCCGCTGTGATTATACCGGCGGCCAAGGCCTCAGCCGCGCGGATCGCAATCGTGCTCAGCGCCGAGGCCAAGCCGTACCGCCAGGTGGAGGCGGAATTGAAGGCCAGGCTGAAAAAGCTGGATCACACCACCGAGACCTTCATGCTGGCTGACGTGAACAGGGACTTGGCCCGCTTTGCCGGCAAGACCGACGCATTCCTCGCCGTAGGAACCAAGGCGGCGGACTGGTTGCACAGGAACCTCAGACCCGATAAGCCGCTGACGTACTGCATGGTCTCCGACCCTAGGGCGGCCGGGCTGACGAAAGGCCGGCAGACCCTCGGCGTGAGCACCAGCGTGCCTGTTAAGGCCCAGTTCCAAACCATTGCCGATGCCCTGCCGGGAACAAAATCGCTGGGCATGTTGTACCGGTCGCGGACGACCAAGGGCACAGCACTGCTGAAGCAGGCCAAAGGCGCCTTGCCCAGGGGCTGGCGTCTGGAGGCGGTGGACGTGGACAAGCACGCGTCGGTGGCCAAGGCGATAGAAGCGCTGCTCGCGCGGGACGTGGACATCGTGTGGACCGCTCCGGACGCATCGCTCTATAAGACAGCGACCGTCAGGTCGCTGTTGTTGGCCGCGGTGCGTCAGAAGACGCCGATTTTCGGCTTTTCCCCGGCATTTGTCCGGGCCGGCGCACTGCTGGGCGTTGGTGTCAGCCCGGTTGATCAGGGCGAGCAGGCCGCGACGCTGACGGATCGCCTCCTGACTAAGCAGGCCGGTGCCGGCCAGGCGGTTCCAAAATTTGAAATCGCCGTGAACCTCATCGTCGCCGAAAAGCTGTCCGTCAGTCTGCCGGAGACGTTTGTCAAACGTGCACGATATGTCTTCAAACGCGACCGAAAAAAAGGAAGCAAATAACAAATAAAAAATAGGAGCGGACACCATGAGGAAATGGTTTGGGAATGTGGGTATACGCATCAAGGCGGCTGTGCTCGTCCTGAGCGTTATCACAGCGGCCTTGGCGATTACTGCGGTGGCGGTAACCGTTCAGACTAACCGCCTGATTGTTGCCGCCGAACAAGGCCGGGCTGATGCCACGGCTATCGGTCTGGCCCACGCGTGCGAACTGTCTTTGGCGGTCGGCGACAAGGCTGAAATATCGCATGTGACGCGCGGCGTCATAGGGCACAGGGGGCACAAAGACGTCGTCTTCGTCGCCATCTATGACGATGCCAATCAATTGGTCGTCAGCGCCGTCAAGGACCAGGACGCCTGGAGAGCGTATCAGCAAACGGGCAAAGGGACGGATGACTTCTTCGTAAGGGAGGCGATGGTTGAACTCGGCGGCTCCGGCGATGAGTTCGGCGTCTTTGGCGGTGACAAGGTCTCATCCCACGTGGCGTTTGACGGTACGACGAAACCGGCCGTTGCCGCCTCAGGCGCTCGTGTTATCGGCCGGGTCGTCGTGGGTCGCTCCATGGCGCCGGTGCACCTGGCCCAACGGGACCAGATGCAGATGACGCTGCTCATGGTCTTTCTGGCCGTCGGCATCAGCGTAGTGGTTGTGTTCTGGGCAAGCAGGAACTGGATACATCGATTGGGCGCCCTGGTCCGCGCCAGCGAGCAGCTTTCACAGGGAGACTTCGCGACGTCGGTTCAGGACCCCAGCACTGACGAGATCGGTCAACTGTCGCGCGCGTACGAACAGATGCGCGAAGCGGTACGGCAGCGCGACCGCGAGCTTCGCCAGTTCAACGATACGCTCCAGCAGCAGGTGGAGGAGCGGACGCGCGAGCTGGCTACGGCCAAGGAAGCCGCCGAAGCCGCCAGCGAGGCAAAAAGTGAATTCCTGGCCAGGATGAGCCATGAAATCCGCACACCCATGAACGGAATCATCGGCATGACGGAACTGACACTGCAAACCGAGCTGACGGCCGAACAGTGCGAGTACCTCAACATGGTCAAGGACTCCGGCGACGCGCTGCTGACGGTCATAAACGACATCCTCGACTTCTCCAAGATCGAGGCCGGAAAATTAAAGCTCGAACCGGTGGACTTCGGTCTGCGTGACTCGCTGCATGACACGATACGAGGGCTAGCCACGCGGGCGGACGTCAAGGGCCTGGAGCTAATCTGTCCAATCTCACCGGACGTGCCGGATTGGCTGGTGGGCGATCCGAACCGATTGCGGCAAGTTATCATCAACCTGGTCGGCAACGCCATCAAGTTCACCGAGCAGGGCGAGATCGTGGTGCGCGTGGAGGTCGAGTCCCGAAGTGCCGAAGACGTCTGTCTGCACTTCAGCGTTTCCGACACCGGCATAGGCATCTCATCTGAAAAGCAGAAGCAGATATTCGACGCCTTCGCGCAGGCCGACGGCTCCACGACACGCAGGTACGGCGGCACGGGTCTGGGGCTGAGCATCTCGTCGCAGCTTGTAGAACTGATGGGCGGACGAATCTGGGTCACGAGCGAAGTTGGCAGGGGCAGCACGTTTCAGTTCACAGCCAACTTCGGCTTAAGCGCAGCGTCCAGGCCCGACTTCCAGCCCTCGCACATGGAGGAGCTGGAAGATATGCGGGTGCTGGTAATCGACGACAACGCCACCAACCGCAGGTTGCTTAAGGATATTCTTGCGCACTGGGGGATGAAGCCGACGGTTACTACCAACGGGCAGGCGGGCATTGATGAAATGAAGCGAAGCCTGAGCCGCCATAAGCCGTACCCACTGGTATTGCTCGATGTCGACATGCCGGGGATGAACGGCCTCGAGACGGCGAAAATGATTACGACTGACCCCGACCTGTCGGGGGCGACGATTATGATGTTGTCATCTTCAGGCCAGCGGGATGAGGTCGCCCAATGCCGCAGCCTTGGTGTGGAGACCTACCTGGTCAAGCCTATAAAGCAGTCCACGCTGCTGGACGCCATAATGGTCGTTTTGGGCAAGGTAGTTACCAAGCGCAGCCCTAAAGCCAAACGCAGCCTGCTAAATCTCAAGGGCAAAAGGCCGTTGCGCATCCTTCTGGCCGAGGACAATCCGGTCAATCAGAGGCTGGCCGTCGAAATGTTGAAGCGGTGGGGGCACGAGACCCAGGTGGCCTGCGACGGGCACAAGGCGCTGGCCGCCCTGGACAAGCAGTCGTTCGACCTGGTCCTGATGGACGTGCAGATGCCCGAGATGGACGGCTTCGAGGCCACCGCAACAATTCGCCAAAGCGAACAGGCAAGCGGTGATCATATACCTATTATCGCGATGACCGCCCACGCCATGAAGGAGGACCGGCAGCGGTGCCTACAGGCCGGGATGGACGACTACGTGGAAAAACCGGTCCGTCCGAAGGCCTTGTTCGATGCGATCGAGAAACTGGCGGCGAATTCCGGCCGGCCGGCTGCTAAATCAGCCGGGACCACCAAAAAGAAAAAAGCCGCCAAGCCGGCAAAATCATACAGCCGCAAGTCTAAAACCCCGCCCACGGAGGCGGTGGATATGGATCGGCTTATGCAACAGGTCGGCGACGATGAGGAACTGCTGGTTGAGATCATTGACCTCTATTTCGAAGTGCGCCCCAGCCTGATACGCGATATACGCCAGACCATGGCCGAGGCCGACTGCGAAAAACTCAAGCGGGCCGCACATGCGCTGAAGGGCATGGTGGGTAATTTGGCGGCCGAAAATGCCTTCGCCGCAGCCCGAAAACTGGAAGAGCTGGCCGGAGAAGGCGACCTGGACGCCTCGGCCAAGCAGATGACGGCGCTGGAAAAAGAAATAGCGAGACTCAATACGGCTCTGGCCGCCATCAGGGAGAAACACCCGTGCGAGTATTAATTGCCGAGGACGATCCAATCTCCCGACGCCTGCTGAGGAAGGTCCTGGAGAAGTGGGGGCATGAGGTTATTGTCGCCGAAGACGGCGACAAGGCATGGGATATAGTCCAGCGAAACGACGCACCCAACCTGGCTATCCTCGACTGGATGATGCCCGGCATGGATGGTGTGGAAATCTGCCGCCAGGCCAGGAAAACAAAACGAAAGGAATATCTCTATATCATCCTTCTGACGGCCAAGGGAACCAAGGAAGACTTCCTGGAAGGCATGGAGGCCGGGGCGGACGACTACACGGTCAAGCCGCTGGATTTGGGCGAGTTGCAGGTTCGAATGCGGGCCGCCGAGAGGATCCTGGACTTGCAGTCGGAGCTGATCGGCGCGCAGGAGGCCCTTCGCTTGCAGGCTACCCACGACTCCCTGACGGGCCTTCTGAACCGCGCAGCAATACGCGACATGTTCAAGGCGGAATTGACCCGCGCCCAGCGAGAAGACCGGTCCGTCGCGGTCATCATGGCCGATCTGGATCACTTCAAACGAATTAACGATACCTACGGCCATGCCGCCGGAGACACCGTGCTGCGCGAAACGGCACAGAGGATGCGTTCTACCGTACGGAGCTACGACGCTATCGGACGCTACGGCGGCGAAGAGTTCCTGCTCCTGATGCCGGGTTGCGATCTGGAAGTCGGCGTAGAACGCGCCGAAAAGATACGAAGACGACTCGCCGATGAACCCGTAAAGGTTAGCGGCAAGGACATAACCGTTACACTGAGCCTGGGTCTGACGGCCTATACCAGTAAGGCAACGGCGGACCTCGAAGAGATCATTCGAGCCGCCGACGAAGCAATGTACAAGGCCAAAAGGGCGGGTAGAAACCAAGTCGAAACGCTGGACCTCGCGGCAGTAGCCCTGTGACGAGATACATAAACGGGCCGTTGTAAATCAGTACCCCGCAAAACGGAGGCACAAATAAACAGTAGGGGTGGAGCATCTCTGGAGCTTCATAGGCCGGGGAAGTATTTTGGCCACGTTACCCACTTTGCCTATCTTGCCAATTTCCCTCAAGTTTTCAGCTACGGGTATCCGATGTTACCAATGTTGCCCAAGTTACTCATATTAACAGGCTGG
>JAXIHJ010000001.1:0-7327 GCA_034189755.1 Planctomycetota bacterium | reverse complement strand
GCTGGAAGAATCCTTCAGCTCAGGCCTGCTGGAGTATCCGCAGTATACTCGCCCGCGTGAGTTTCGCGGATTGAAGGTGCCGGAAATTCTGCTCGGCGGCGACCATCAGAAAATCGCCGAGTGGCGAGCCGAACAGGCTAGGCTGCGAACCCGGCAGCGCCGGCCTGACCTGTGGGAAAAATACGATAAGAAAGCTGAGAACGGAGAATCGTTGTGAGTCAGGAACTCTTAAGCAAGGTCGTCGAAGGCAGTTTGAAGAAAGACATCCCCAATATACGGATCGGAGACACTATCGACGTGTCGGTGCGAATCGTCGAGGGCGAAAAGGAGCGGACACAGGTCTTTACCGGCACGGTGATTGCCCGGCGAGGTTCCGGCATATCCGAGACGTTCACCGTCCGCCGGATCGTCAACAACGAAGGCGTCGAGCGCATCTTCCCCATCCACAGCCCCAAGATCGCCGACGTCAAAGTCGTCCGCAGCGGCAAGGCCCGACGGGCCAAGCTGTATTACCTGCGCGACCGTGTCGGCAAGGCCACCCGCCTCAAAGAGCTTAAAACAGGGCCGACCAAGGCCCAGCTCGCCGCCGAACAGGCCGAGCAGCAGACAACACCGCCGGAAACCGACGCCGCGGACCAGGCCGAGAAATAACCCCGTGTGGCCCTTCCGGCGAAAAGCCGATCCGGGCAAGTCAGGCCAGACTCAGGCCTCCTCAGCCACCCTGGGGGCACGCGGCGAAAAACTCGCCGGAAAATTTCTCAAGCGGCTCGGCTACAAAATGCTCGCGCAAAACTACCGCTGCGGCGCCGGGGAAATCGACCTCATAATGCTGGACAAATCCACACGCCGCACCTCAGGCGCCGAGACGATTGTCTTTGTCGAGGTCAAGACCCGCTCTTCGGACCGTTATACCGACCCCGAATCGGCTGTGAACGCCGACAAGCGGCGGCGGCTGGAAAAGGCCGCCAGGTACTACCTTGCCGCCGGCGATACCGGCGGGTTCAACGCGCGTTTCGACATCGTGTCAATCGTCATCCGCCCCGGCGCCAGGCCGGAGGTCAGACACATACCGGACGCCTTTTAAGCGGCAAATGCAGAACGGCTGGCGGTGGACCGACTTAGGTGGTAAGGTGGTAAAGATGCCTGGCAAAATGGGGTTAATTGACACACATTGTCATCTGTGCCACGCGCAGCTTCGCCGTAACATGCCGGCCGTGCTCGGCCGCAGCCGGCAGGCGGGCGTGGCCGCAGTTATCTGCGCGGGCGCCGACCTGCAAGAGTCAAACCAGGCGACGGCGCTGGCCGGGCAGGAGCCGGATGTCTACTGCACAGCCGGCGTCCACCCGCACGAGGCAAAAACTGCCGCCAGCGATTACCTGGCTCAAATCGAACGGCTCGCCGGCGAGAAAAAAAACGTCGCCGTCGGCGAGATGGGCCTGGACTATCACTACAACCTCTCGCCGCCGGCGGATCAGCGGAAGGTCTTCGCAGAGCAGCTCGAACTGGCGAAAAAGCTCGCAAAGCCGGTGGTCGTCCACAGCCGCGAGGCGTTCGACGATACGCTGAGCATCCTGGCTGAATCAGGCGTGGACTGCTCGCGCGTAGTTTTTCACTCGTTCACGGAAGACCTCGGCGGGCTGCGCCGGGCATTGAAACTGGGCGCGATGATCGGATTTTCCGGAATCGTAACATTCAAGAACGCATCGCAACTCCGCGAGGTTGCACGCGACGTGCCCGACGACAAGCTGCTCATCGAAACCGACGCGCCGTACCTCTCGCCCGAGCCGGTGCGCAAGATCAAGATAAACGAGCCGGCCAACGTATCCTACGTCGCGGCGTGCATCGCATCCGTGCGCGGCACGCCGCCGGAGCGACTGGCCGATCTGACCGCCGCCAACGCAATCCGCTTGTTCGGCCTGAAGCTGGACGCGGTGCAGCCGGAATCCGGTCCGTAACATTTACACAAGACACACTGAAACCTGAAGGTTTTCATGGCCAAACGCAAGGGCAAGTCGGAGCATCGGATAAAGAACTGGCGCGGCGACTGCGACAGCCGGCGGCCCGAAGACCTCGCCTCACGCAAACAAAGCCTGTCGCGAAGGTCGGTCAAGCTTCCGCCGTGGCGGCTGGCTGCCGCCGAACAGAACCTCGACGACCTGCCCAAGACGGAGGGCATGGTCGTTAGTCTGTTTCCCGGCGGCGCGGTGGTTCGCTGCGAAGGCAAACAGTTGCTCTGCGGCATCGTCGGTACGTTTCGCGCGCCGAAAGACGCCACCGCACTCGTCGTCGGCGACCTTGTTACGGTCGCCCTGGCCAGCAGCCGCCATGCCACCGAGCAGACCGAGACGGACAAGGACCGGGCCGACGGCCTGATCCTCGCCCGCCGGCGGCGCGTCTCGGCACTGGCCAGGCCCCAGCCGCGGTCACGAAAACGGCGCGACGCGCACGGCACGGAAGTATTCGAAAAAATTATCGCCGCCAACATGGACTCGCTGCTCATCGTCGCCGCCACGCGTCAGCCCCCGCTGCGGCGTGGCCTGATCGATCGCTACTTCATCATCGCCGAACGGGGCGAACTACAGGCCGTGCTCGTTATCAACAAGATCGACCTCGCCCCGCCGGATGAGGCCCTGCTGGACGAGTTGAGGGAGCTTCAAATCGATGTGCATCCCTGCTCGGCCCTGACCGGCCAGGGCGTCGATTCGCTGGCCGCGGCGCTGGCCGGCAAACGCAGCGTACTGGCCGGCGCATCCGGCGTGGGCAAGTCCGCGCTGATAAACGCCCTGATACCCGGCACCGGTGCAGCCATCGGCGCTGTGCGCGCAAAGGACCAGCGAGGCCGACACACCACGGCCTCAGCCGCCGTACACGACCTACCCGACGGCGGGTTTATCGTGGATACGCCCGGCGTCCGAGAACTGGGCATCCATCTCGATACCGCCCAGTTGCACTGGTACTTCCCCGAATTCGAACAGTTCGCACCGGATTGCCGGTTCCGCAACTGCACTCACACGCACGAGCCTGCCTGCGCGGTACGGGCCGCCGCCGAACAGGGCGACATCCTCCCCCGGCGCTACGCAAGCTACCTCCGAATCCTCGAAACGATGGAAGAAAACTAAGAGTCCCCGCAACTGCACGCCGGCACGGTCAGTATTGCCTGCGTTTCCGCGCCAGCGGTATATTCAGCAGGTTGCGGTATTTCGCCACGGTGCGGCGTGCGATGTGGATTCCGTGCCTGGCCAATTCCGCCTTCAGTTCGTCGTCGCTGAGCGGCGCGGACTTATCCTCGGCGGCTACGGCTTCGGCGAGCTTGGCCTTTACGGCGTCCCATGCGACGTCTCGGCCTTCGGCCGTCGTCGTGCCGCCCGAAAAGAACATCCGAAGCGGATAGATACCCAGCGGCGTCTGGACGTATTTTCCGGCGACGGCCCTGCTGACGGTGGCTACGTGCACGCCGACCTTGCCGGCGACGTCCGCCATCGGCAGCGGCCTGAGTGCCTCCCGACCTGATTCGAGAAATTCACGCTGCACACGAAAAACCTCCTCGACGACCCGGAGAACCGTCTGCCGCCGCTGCTGAATCGCCCCGATAAGCCACTGCGCCGAATGAATGTTCTTCCGGATGAACTGGCGGGTATCTTTGTCTATTTTACGGTCGCGGGCCATTTGCCGGTAAGACTTGGAAATGTAGAGCCGCGGCGCGTTGCGATCCGACATGGCGATAACCGGGTCGCCATCCTTATCCAGATCGACGATGACGTCCGGCTGAACGACAGGCACGGCGGAGGCGCCCACCAGCGAGCCAGGCCTGGGATTCAAATGCGAGAGGTTCTCGATGGCCTCTTTTATCTCGTCTATGGTCCTGCCGGTGCGCTTGGCAATCTGTGGCAGCCGGTTCATCTCGATGTCGCGCAGGAAATTGGCCACCAGTTCAGTCTCGAGTGATACATCCCGGCCGGTCGCCGACTCGGCGGCGAGCTGAATCAAAAGGCATTCTTTCAGGTCTTGCGCGCCTACGCCGAGCGGATCGAGCGTTTGAACCAGCTTCAACGCCGCGTGGAGATTTTCGACTGTTGCAGGGGCGGCGGTCTGGGCGGCAAGCTCAGCCAGCGGCGTGCGGAGATAGCCGTCGTCGTCTATCCGATTGATAATCAGCAGCCCCGCCTGCTTGACGGCCTCGTCGGCGTCGACAAACGTCCACTGCTGCGTGAGGTATTCATTGAGTGATTCTTCCGGCGCCGGCGCGTTGGCCATCGCGTCGAGTTTGCGGTCGCGCTCGCTGGCGGGCGCAGGCTTCGGCCGGGGCGTCGCCTCACCGTAGGCAAACTCCGAGCCGTATGCGTCCTCGAAATCGGCCAGGCGGCTGAAATCTTCGCGATTGCCGTTGGCCTCATCGACGATCATCGGCTGCTCGTCCCGATCGGCAGGCTCATCCTTGCCGGCCAGCTGGGCTTCGTCCTCGGTGACAGGCTCCTGAAGCTCCAGCACCGGGTTGGACTGAAGCTCCGCCTCGATCCGCTCCTGAAGCGCAAGGAGGGGAAGCTGGAGAATTTCCATCGCCTGGATAATCCTCGGCGAGAGCTTCATGCGCTGTTCGAGCCGGAACTGTTGGGATACGTCGAGTCTCATTCTATCCTATTGTATTCCAAGGTGCAGCCAACGCCAAACGTCCCATGGTCAAAATCGGCACGCAGCAGGTGTGAGTTAACCAGAATCCCGACCCGCTCGCGGCCGGCAATCAGATTCGTCTGCGGTCGTTGATGGCGTCGGCGAGTATGGACTTGCCTGCGTATTCGATTTGTCCGCCGGTGGGCAGGCCTCGTGCCAGGCGGGTAATCTTCACGCCCAGCGGTTCCAGCAGCGAGCAGATGTGCAGGGCCGTGCCGTCTCCGGCGACGTTGGGATTTGTCGCCAGGAGCACCTCCTTCACGCCGCCGGCCCGGATACGTTCGACGAGCGCCTCGATGGTCAGGTCTTCCGGCTCGATGCCCTCCAGCGGCGCGACGTGGCCCATCAGCACGTGGTACAGGCCGCGATAAACGCCGGTCGCTTCCAGGGCGAGCAGGTCTTTCGGCTGCTCGACGACGGCGACGACGGACGCATCCCGCCGAGGGTCGGCACAGATGTCGCACAGCTCGCTCTCGGCGATGTTGAAGCACTGCCGGCACGGGCGGAGCCTGGTCTTGACGTCGCGGATCGACTCGGCCAGGGCGAACGCCTCGTCCTGCGACGACTTCAGGATGTAAAACGCCATGCGCTCAGCCGTCCGCGCGCCGATGCCCGGCAAGCGGCTCAGCCGCTCGATCAAACGTTCAATGGTGTCAGGATAAGACATTTTCAAACGTAATTCGTAATCCGTAATTCGTAACTGGTAATCCGCAATCGGGTGCTAACGGCTCGATTCGTTTCGTTGCTTCTGCAAGTAGGCGATGTAGCCATTTATCAGCTTGAACAATCTCGCTGCATCTGCTTTCAAATCAAGTAAATGTTCTTCTTCTGCGTATCCTTCGTCAATACACACATTGGTATCAGCGACAATCTCCGCCAAAGACCCTCTCGCTTGTCTACAAAAACGCGTATTGTCCTGATAATGATACCGCCCATGCCCCTCGGCTATATTGTTTGTTATGGAAACGGCGGCTCTTCTCATCTGCTGAGCCAATGCAAATCGCTGTGCGGCCGGTAGGAGTTTCACCAATTTATAGGCCCGCTTTCGAAACTCCCTCGCAACCTTGTAGACCTCCAGGTTCTCAAAACCAAACGAACCTTCATTTTCTTTGTAAGGTATCATATCCTTCCATCGGCTGCCGAATACCGGTCCAAAACTGACGGATTACGGATTACTTCAGGGCGTTAGTCCTGGGATATTCATTCCGCCGGTAAGTTCCTTCACGGCCTCGGCAGCGGCGGCAGCGGCCTTTTCCTGCGCGGCTGTAATGGCGGCCTTGACCAGGTCAGCCAGCATCTCGGCGTCCGGCTCGCCGTCGGAAAGCATCTTCGAATCGATCTTCACGTCAACCAGCGCCATCTTGCCGTTGACTGTCGCGGCGACCGCCCCGCCGCCGGCTTCGGCTGAGTATTCCGATTCAGCCAACTCGGCCTGCATTGCCTTCATCTCGCCGGCTACCTTCATAATCTTGCCCAAATTGCCGAACATATTTTTCACCTTTCACACACTTCATTTCACGAACGACCTCGCCACTGTTTCGGATCGCGGCTTAAGTGAAATATGGCGAGGACAACAACTGCATCCCGTTCGACCAGATAAAAAACACCAAAGGGAAATCGGCGAGTCAACGCCCTACGGACCTTCTTATGGACAATCGCATACTGCTTGGGGTTCCTCTGAATAGACAAAAGACACGCATCCACACAACGAAGAAATTCTTCCCCCAAACCGGTGCTTTGCTCTTCGTACCAACGATACGATTCTATGAATTCCGACTCTGCGTCAGCCTGGATGATCAAGCGATGGGTCATACGCTTTGTCGAACCCTTGCCTTGACCTGTTCCCAGGGCGATCCGGCGTCCGGATTCTTATGGAAAGCCTCCAAGCGACGATCCAGCTCCTCCTTCTGCCGGTCCGTCAGCACAATAGCATCGGGCACCGAAGCGATGCTATCCCAAATGTCTTCGACAAGTTGAATGCGCTCGGGCACGCTCAATTCAAGCACGTCGCTGATGGGCGGGTTCTTCTTCATAGTATCACCAGTATATCATCGTCCCGGACGACTGTACAAGCGGTTCAGAAGGACAAATGCTTCACTGCTTTTCGTCGCCGTCGGCCGCCGGGGCATCGACCTGCGCAGGCTGCTTGCGGATGTCCACCAGCGAGCCGCCGAACAGGTCCATGACGGTCCGGACGGCGGGGTCTTTTTGGATTTCGGCCTTCTCGGCTGTGCTGAAATTGCCAAACCGATTCGGCGGCGGCGCTTTTTTGTCAGCGCCGTTTGCGCCGTCGGCGTCGAGGGCGACGTACTGACATCGAATCGTCTTGCCGGCCAGTTCGGTGAGCGACTGTTCGACGGCCTGGCCTATGGCCTCATCGCAGCGCCGCCGCAACGTCTCGTGATGGCCGTCGAAGCCCAGCCGAAGAACGCCGTCTTCAAAGGCGAGCACCTTGGCCGGCCTCAATGCACCGGCCACCTGCGTTCGCCCACGCGCAGCCAGGGCTGCAATTACCTTAGACCAGTTGGACCGCAGCCAGGATAATTCCCACCGGATGGCAACCGGAACCGCCTTTTTTTCCTCCGACAGCCCACGGTTAGCCAACCGTGGGCGGTTGTTATGAGAAGCATAATTCCCCTTCCGTTCACCGGGAACTACC